>JAZSHW010000042.1:0-6776 GCA_045533495.1 Ruminiclostridium sp.
CACCTTTACAGTAACATTGCCGTCATTTGCCGCTACCCAGCCCTTTTGCCAGAGCTTGTGGCAGACTTCTACCATTTTTTCTTTTATCTCTTCGTACATTGTTATTCTCCTTTATACTAATTTCTTTTCACGCTATAGACAAAGTCTACAGTGTGTGCCCAACGCTTTGCGTTGGGGCGGCAAAGCCGCAGAAAAGCCATTCAATACTAATACCCTCAAAACCAAAGGTTTTGAGAGCCGCCATTTTGGCGGCATCTTCTTATAGGCTCTTGTCTATAAGAAGATATGATATTAGTATTATACTGTTACTACGCCCTTCTGGAGCATTATATTTGCATATATGGCTGTTTCGCCTGTGGCAATTATCGCATAGGCGGTCTTTGCCTGCTCATAGAATTCAAAACGCTCTATTTCTCCTATTGCCTTTGTACCTCTGTCATCATACTTTGATACAATTTCCTTGTAGGTATCCCATATAGGTGTTTTGGCGTTATCGCCCTTCATCACCTGCATGAGGCTTACCGGCTTTTCAACATAGGTATCAAGGGGGAAAAGCTGAAGTATTGCGTCTAAAAGCTCAGGTACGCCATGTCCGTCTGCTCTTATTACAACAGCATTCTTGCCCATACTTTCGGCAGGAAAATTTCCGTCTGCTATAACTATTCTGTCGCTGTGTCCCATTTCACAAAGAACCTTTAAAAGCTCAGGTGACAGAATGGGAGGTATATTTTTAAGCATATTATTATTCCTTTACTGTTTTGTTACCTTGAGATAATCGGCATACGCCTTATCCCAAAGCTCTTTGTCGTTTGGCATAAATTCGTAAAGCTCTTCCGACCCTGCGATTATTTCTCTTGCCTTTTCTATGCTGTCTATCGCACCGATAGACATAAGCTGTACCGCTATATTACCAAAGGAGGTTGCTTCTACAGGGCCTGCATATACCTTTCTGCCGATAGAGCAGGCTGTAAGCTTTGATAAGAATCTGTCCTTTGTGCCGCCGCCTACCATATAAAGAGTGTTAAAGCTTTTTCCTGTGCAGGTTTGAAGCTCTTCAATACTCTGACGATATTTCAGGGCAAGGCTTTCATAGATACAACGCATAATTCCGCCGTCATTCTGAGGTACATACTGACCTGTTTTTTCGCAATATTCTCTTATTCTTTCAGGAATATTACCTGACGGTGTAAATTCGGGAGCATCGGGATCTATAAAGCACTTGAAAGGTTCTGCCTTCTTTGCCATTTCTTCAAGCTCCATATAGCTGTACTGCTTACCCTCTCTCATCCACTGTCTGCGACTTTCCTGAATAAGCCACAGTCCGATAATATTCTTTAAAAAGGAAGTCTTCGCACCATAGCCTGTTTCGTTGGATACGCTCAGTGCCGCTGAGCTTTCATTTATCACAGGACTATCAAGCTCTGTTCCGAGAAGCGACCAGGTACCGCAGGATAAAAAGGCAAAATCCTTTTCCTTTGCAGGAACAGACACCATAGCAGACTGGGTATCGTGACCGCAGACGGCTATTATCTTCATAGGCTCTATATCAAGCTCCTCGCATATTTCGGGGGAAAGCGTACCTATTACTGTACCGCTGTTTACTATCTCAGGGAAAAGGTGTCTTTCTATACCGAGAGAATTTATACATTCATCAGACCATTCCTTACTATCCGCCTCAAAAAGCTGTGTTGTAGAAGCGATGGACATTTCGGCAACTTTTTTAGCACCTAAGAAAAACGCAAACAAATCAGGCATCATAAGAAGCTTATCCGCTCTTTTTATAAGCTCTTTGCGGTTTTTAACAAGAGATAAAAGCTGAAAAGCTGTGTTTATCTCCATTGTCTGTATGCCTGTAAGCTCATAAAGTCGGTCAGGTGAAATATATTCTTCACTTGCACCTACCATACCGTTTGTTCTTCTGTCACGATAGTGAACGGGATTTTCAAGCAGTCTCCCCTTCTTATCAATAAGTCCGAAGTCAACGCCCCAGGTATCAATGGCAAGGCTGTCTACTTTTCCGTATTCCTTGGATTTTATAAGGCTCTGCTTTATTTCGTGGAAAAGCCTTAAAAAATCCCAGTACATAGTGCCGCCAAGATTTACAGGATCGTTTGAAAAGCGATGAATCTCCTTAAGCGTTATCTTATCTCCGTCATATTCGCCAATTATCGCTCTGCCGCCTGACGCACCAAAATCTATTGCCAGTACTTTGTTCATATAACATTTCCTTTCAGGTTATTTATCTGATGTTCTTGTACATAGGACCATAAGCCTGACAAGCTCTGTAATCCTGTCCTTCCTTATCCATACCAAAGGCATTCCATGATGCAGGACGGAAAATATCTTCTTCAGGAACATTGTGCATTGAAACAGGGATACGGAGCATTGAGCAGAGTGTAATAAGGTCTGCACCGATATGTCCGTAGCTTATTGCACCGTGATTTGCACCCCAGTTGTTCATTACATCGTAAGCTGTTGCGAAAGCACCCTTGCCTGTTGTTCTTGGAGCAAACCATGTGCAGGGCCATGTATAGTCGGTACGCTTCCAGAGCTTATCTGTAACCTCTTCAGGAAGCTTTACTGTCCAACCTTCTGCAATCTGTAATACAGGGCCAAGACCCTTTACAAGATTAAGTCTTATCATTGTAACAGGCATTTCTGCTTCTGTTACAAATCTTGATGAATATCCGCCGCCTCTGAAATAACCTACATCGGCATAGTTCCAGGTTGTTGCGTCGAGGATAACATCAATATCCTTTTCTGTCATATCGAACCACTGCTTCATTACAGCGTTACCCTTTTCGTCCTTTGCCATACCGCATGCATCAAGGCAAGCCGCACCTGAGTTAATAAGGTGGATAAAGCCGCCTGACTGCTTTGCAACGCCCTCAATATCATAGCCTGTAGCCTTCTTTACAGCTTCGGGACTCCAGTAAGTACGAACATCTGCGAATATCTGTGCTCTGTTTGTAAGCAGCTTCATAAAGAGCATACCAAGACCGTTAAGCACATCGTTTTCTGTAGCAAGGATATAAGGCTCTCTTGCACCGTTCCAGTCAAAGGATGTATTGAGCATAGCTTCAGGGAAGTCACAGTTGGGATAGAAGTCTGTCCACTGACGCTGACCCTGGAAGCCTGCGGCAATGGCATTATGCCCTACCATTTCTTCTTCTCTGCCTTCGGGGAGATTCTTGTTGCCGCTCATAAGATCCTTGATGATACACATCATCTTAACAACAAATTCCCAGTCCTTGTCCTTTTCTTCTCTTGACTTCTGGAACTCTTCGGGGTTCTTGTCAAAGCCCTCTTTGCACTTTGCCTTTGTCCATGCAAGAGCCTTGTTGTATTCCTCTTCATCGTAGATACCCTCTGTCATTCGGCGGATAATTTCTACCTCGTCAACAGATTCTACTCTCATACCGAGATATTCTTCGATAAAAGCAGGGTCAATTATAGAACCGCCGATACCCATACAGATAGAGCCGATCTGAAGGTAGGATTTACCTCTCATTGTAGCACAGGCGATTGCCGCTCTGCCAAAACGTAAAAGCTTTTCCTTTACATCTTCGGGAATCGTTGTATCAGTAGCCTCACATACATCGTGGCCGTAAATACCGAAAGCAGGGAGACCCTTCTGGGCATGTGTTGCAAGAACAGATGCAAGGTATACCGCACCGGGACGTTCTGTACCGTTAAAGCCCCATACTCCCTTTATTGTCATAGGATCCATATCCATCGTTTCTGCACCATAGCACCAGCAGGGTGTTACTGTAAGAGTAATATCAACGCCGCATTTTCTGAACTTATCTGCACAGGCAGCCGCCTCTGCAACTCTGCCTATGGTAGTATCTGCAATAACTACCTTTACCTTTTCGCCATTGGAATAACGGAGATTTTCTTCAAAAAGCTTTGCGGCGGATTTTGCCATATTCATTGTCTGCTCTTCGAGAGATTCTCTTACCTTGAGGCATCCTCTTCTGCCGTCAATCGTAGGACGGATACCGATTACAGGATAATCGCCGATAAGTCTGTTTTCTGCCATAATTATATTTCCTTTCTGCCAAGACGTATGATTTTACGCCATATTTTATTATTTTACAGTTTATATTATAACACCATAAGATTTATTTTTCTTGCCTTATAATCTCTTTAGATAGAAAAATATTCACTTTTTTGATGTTTTTCTTTAATTCCAAAGTTATTTATAATATAAAGTATAAATTTTCTCACAAAGCACTTTAATTTTTTTTGGTATTGTGGTATAATTAATGTAATTGTGAATTTTGAAAGGACAACAAAAATATGCGGATGTTTTTTGCAGTAATCGTATGTAAGATACTTAAATTTTTCCTTGGGATAATAGGCAGAGGCAGTAGTCTGCCCGGTGAAATCGCCTTGAAGCTTTATCCCGATGTTTTAAAGAAGATAAAGCTCCCTCCTCTTGTAATTGCGGTAACAGGAAGTAACGGTAAGACTTCAACTGTAGAAATGATCGCTCATACTATGAGAAGTGCAGGCAAAACTGTGGTATGGAATGAAAAGGGCTCCAACCAGATAGCAGGTATTACCTGTATCATTTTATCTAAATGTACTTTTGGCGGCAAGATGAAGGCTGACGCTCTGCTCCTTGAAACAGACGAAAGATACGCAAAGCATTCCTTTAAGCATTTTGCACCTACCCATTATGTCATTACAAATCTTTATCGTGACCAGCTTACAAGAAACGCTCATCACGAGTGGGTCTATGAGGATGTAAAAAAAGGTATAAGAGAAGAAGCCACCCTTATCATAAACGCTGATGATCCTTTAGTTTCTCTTTACGGCTTCGGCAAGGAAAACACAATATGGTTCGGTATGGATAAGCAGGATTTCAGTACAGATAAAAACACAGGAATCTATGACGACGGAAAATTCTGTCCTAACTGTAAAGCTCCTATGAAATATGATTATTATCACTATAACCATATCGGTAGCTACAACTGTGAAGCCTGCGGTCATAAAAAGAACAAAACAATGTACACAGTTACAAAGGCTGACCTTGACAGCGGTGTTATAACAATAAATGATAAATATGATATAAAGCTTGCTTTCAAGAGCATTTACAACGTTTACAACATCCTTGCCGCCTTTACCATCTGCTCTATTGCAGGTATTGAGGGAGATTTCATCTCAAAGTGTATATCAAATTATATCCTCAAAAACGGCAGAGTGGTACAGTACAGGCTTGGCGAAACAAAGGGTACTTTCCTTTTATCAAAGCACGAAAATTCTGTTTCTTACGACCGCTCTCTTGAATATATCGTAAGACAAAAGGAAGAGTGTGCAGTAATCATCATTGTAGATTCCATAAGCCGAAGATACAGCACAGGCGAAACAAGCTGGCTGTGGGATATAGATTTCGGTATGCTGAACAAGGACTATATAAAGCGTATTTATTTACTCGGTAAGCACGCTAAGGATCTGGAGCTGAGATTTTCTTTTACTGATATAGACAGCTCAAACCTTATCATAAACGAAAGCATTGATGAAGGAATAGAGCAGGCGGCAAAGATAAACCACGGAAAGCTTTATACCGTAACCTGTTTTTCTGATAAGCATAAATTCCTGCCTAAAGTAGAGATAATAAAGCCTGAAGAAGTAAAGGAGGCAGAGTAATATGAAGATACTGCATTTATTTTACGATCTTTTAAATCTTTACGGCGAGTACGGAAACCTGTGCGTACTCGAAAGAGGACTTAAAGAGAAAGGAATTGAGGTTACTGTAGATAAATTATCAATCGGTGACAAGCTTGATTTTTCACAGTATGATTTTATCTATATCGGCTCAGGAACTGAAAAAAATCAGAAGGTGGCACTGAATTATCTGCTCCCCTGCAAAGAAGCTATATCAGAGGCTTTAAACAGCGGAAAAACAATTCTTGCTACAGGTAACAGTTTTGAGATGTTCGGAAAGACTATCACAGATTGCGACAAAAAGGAATATCAGGCTCTTGGTATATTCGATTTTTACACAGAAGAAAGTGACCAGAGAACAGTTACCGATGCTAAAAGCAAGTGCAAATTCTGTGAAGATACTCTTATCGGCTTTATAAACAAGGCAAGCGATATAAAAGGGATAAAAAATCCTTTCTGTGAAATGCTCGAGGGATGCGGAAACACTCCCAATGATAAGAATGAAGGCATACAGGAAGGCAATTTCTACGGTACGCATCTTATAGGTCCTGTGCTTGTGAGAAATCCGGCTTTGCTTCAGTATTTTGTGGAAATGTTAAGCGAAAAAAAACAGTAAATATCACTATGAACGGGCAGTTTTATACTGTCCGTTCCTTGCTTATAATGTAACTGTGTAAATATTGGTTGTTTTTTACAAAAAATACATTTCTTTTTGTATAGTATTATGCTTGAAAAAAATTACTTTGTTGTATATAATACGAATTAATGGGGTGCTTAAGATATGAAGCATAAACTAAAAGTAATCGGAAAAAGAATTTCAGCCATTATGCTTGCCGCAGTGCTTTGCTCTATTTATATGATAAGCTATTTGGGACGATCATTATTATTAATTAAAGGAGGAAAAACTCTATGAAAATTAAGATTATTTTATTATCCCTTCTTTCCTGCCTTATGCTCTTCGCTACCGCCTGCAGTACGGCTGTAGCCGACGAAGAGGTAAAGCCTGAGCTGAAATACGGAAAATATCATCTGTACGGCGATGAAAGCACAGGCGTATTTATCGAGCTTACCGAAAGCACAGTCAGACTTGGCGGCGATAACCT
>JAZSHW010000004.1:0-8616 GCA_045533495.1 Ruminiclostridium sp.
ATATTCTTTTATACTTGTAACTTTCTTTCCGTCTATTGAGGAAGGAATGGTGACACTTGTCGCATCGCCCTTATAACGGTCGATCTCCACAGTACCGTCAGGTAGTACACTGTATGTATAATCATCATAAGTTTCCGCTCCGGCGGAAACAACACACAGCACTGCCATCATCATAAATGTGGCAATACCGATTAAAAATCTTTTCATAAAAAACCTCCGATTTTAATTAAACAATAACATCAACAATTATAACACAACCGCTTTTTTCCGTCAATTAGCAAACCATACAACATTTATACTTGCAGTTTGTATATAATTAAACCCCATCCTAACGAATGGGGTAACATTCTATTCCTTCTCCTTAAACTCCGCTAACTCCATAACCTTTTCGGCAGGTATAGACTCTACATCAAGATTTTCTGCATAAATACATTTTGTATTTTTGATACCATACATACTCTGTGCCAGCATTTTGATATAGTTATAGCCAAAATCAGCATATATTCTACCGCCTGCAGTGGTTATATAGGTAAGATTTTTTGCCTTGCAAAGTCCTTTAGGTATATTTTGCTCATAGGTAAAGGTTATTCCCGACACAGTGATATTTTCAAAATATATCTTAAGTAATGCGGGAAAACCTAAATCCCAGTAGGGTGCGGCAACTATAATCTCGTCAGCCTCGGCAAACTGTCTTGCATATTTAAGCATATCATCGCTGAACTTATTTTCTGCAATGAGTTTATCTCTCTTTTTCAAAAGCTCGTTATCAAGAGGGTTGATATTTTCTTTCTGTAGCTCTATTTCAGCAACTTCTCCACTGAGCTTTTTAAGATATTCTCTTGCATAAAAAAGAGTTCTTGACTCATCTCTTACACAGGCATTTATAAAAAGTATTTTCATTTGTTCTTTTTCCTTTTTCTTTTTATCAACTTTTAAAAGCCGTATATCTTTTTAAAGGCGTATTTAAAGGAAATTCCCTCAACCGCTTCCTTATCGCTGTCCATTATATAACTCCCTTGTTTTATAAGCCAGTAATTCTGACCGTACTCATAAAGCATAAGAAAATTGCTATCAGTAAAAACATACACATTCCTGCAGGCAAGGACGCTATCGCCGAAGCTCATATCCCCGGCCTTTTCAGCGTCTTCATCTACTATGAATTTGTTCAGATACTCGGAAAACTTTTCGGCATCAGTTACCTCAAAGGCATATTCCTTTATAGTTTCCTTACATCCGTCTCCTATCGGAATATAGGCCGCCAGCAAATCGGCAGTATCCTTTTCAATAAGAACTGTATCAAGTATAGCGGTCTTTTCTTCCTCTGTAAACTCGGTTATAACGTTCTGAAAGGTTTCTTCCTTTACCCTTTCATTAAAAAGCCAGTTGCATAAAAAAGCAAGACCTGTTATCAGAAGTGCAAGTATAGCAATAGCTACCGTTACCTTTAAACAGCGTTTTTTCTTGTCGCTCATTTATACCTCCAGCATAGCAAGAAGCTCGTCCTGTGATATAATCTTCACACCCAGCTCCTGAGCCTTTGTCAGCTTACTGCCCGCTTCTTCTCCAGCAAGGACATAGCTTGTCTTTTTGGATACCGAGCCACTGCATTTTCCGCCATTGTCTTCAATCAGTTTTTTTGCTTCATCTCTCGTCATCGAGGGTAATGTACCTGTCAGGACAAAGGTAAGTCCCGCAAACTTATCCGATTTCTTTTCGGAAACATAGACTGTGTTGACGCCGTAGCTTTTCAGTCTTTCGATTAGATTTATCACATCAGGATTGCGTAATGCGTTATATATATTCTCAGCAAGAATATCACCGAAATTTTCAATGCTTGCTATTTCTTCCTTTTCAGCCTTCATTACATTTTCGATACTACCGTAATGCTGAAGCAGAAGTGTTGCATTTCTCTGTCCGATACCCTTTATGCCAAGAGCAAATAAAAGTCTGTCGGGAGAGTTGCTCTTTGAATTTTCTATGGATTTTAAAAGGTTTGCCGCCGACTTCGCACCAAAGCCTGAAAGCAAAGAAAGCTCGTTCATATCAAGAGTATATAGATCCGCTACTGTGGCGATAAATCTTTCCTCTACAAGCTGTTTTACTATAGCTTCACCAAGCCCGTCAATATTCATTGCAGGGCGGGATGCGAAATGCTCGATATTCTTTAAAAGCTGTGCAGGGCAACCGATATTAAGGCATCTTATTACCGCCTCATCCTTTTCTCTGCCTGCTTTTCCTCCACAGACAGGACAGATAAAGGGGATTTTAAAAGTCTCGCTGTCAGGCTCGTGACTTACTGATGAAATAACCTCAGGGATGATATCTCCTGCTTTTCTTACCTTTATGACATCGCCTATACGGATATCCTTATCATCAATAAAATCCTGATTATGCAGTACCGCACGGGAAACGGTAGTACCTGCAAGCCATACAGGTTCAAATACAGCTACGGGAGTAAGTGCACCTGTTCTGCCGACATTTATTTCGATATCCAAAAGCTTTGTTTCCTTTTCCTCAGGGGGATACTTATAGGCCACCGCCCATTTAGGAACTTTTGCGGTAGCACCCATCATTTCTCTCTGAGCAAAGTCGTCCAGCTTGATAACCGCACCGTCTATATCATAGCTGTAGCCCTGTCTGTCTGCTCCTATTTCTTCAATACGCTTTACTGCATCCTGCATATTGTCATAGGTCTTATATCCGTCAACCACATTAAATCCGAGACTTTTTAGATAATCAAGACTTTCCTTATGAGAGGTCAGAGTCTTGCCCTCTATCTGCTGAATGTTGAATACAAATATATCAAGACCACGGGATGCGGTGATACGGCTGTCCTTTTGTCTTAGTGATCCCGCCGCCGCATTTCTTGGATTCTTTGCAGGCTGTTCGTCATTTTTAAGCTGCTCTGTAACAAGCTTTTCAAAACTCTTTTTAGGCATATAAACTTCGCCTCTTACCTCTAAGAAGGGTAACGGCTCAGACAACTTTTTAGGTATTGATTTTATCGTCTTTAAATTCTTGGTGATATCTTCTCCTATAAAGCCGTCACCTCTTGTAGAGCCACGGACAAATTCTCCGTTTACGTATTCAAGAGATACCGAAAGACCGTCTATTTTAGGCTCTACGCAGTATAAAAATCCGCTTACCGCATTTTTTACACGATTATCAAATTCGTAAAGCTCTTCTACTGAAAAAACGTCCTGAAGACTTCCCATCTGGACTGTGTGTGTCACCTTCTCAAATGTGTTTAAAGCAAAGCCTCCCACCTTCTGAGTAGGAGAATTCTCTGTAACAAAGGAAGGGTTTTCCGCCTCTAACTTTTTAATTCTTCTCATAAGCTCGTCATATTCACTATCCTCAACCGTAGGATTGTCAAGGACATAATAGTTGAAATTATGCTCGCTTACTATACGGCAAAGCTTTTCATATTCTTCTCTTGCTGTTAAACTTTCCATCTGAGCTTTTTCCTTTCAGTTTGCATTTGATCCGTAATCGTTTATTTTATCTATCGTATCGTCACCCGCCCCTATTACATGGGTGTAGCTTTCGGGTATTTCGCCTACTATTATAGTTTCTGCTATCAGAAAATCTGTACTGACATTGGTTTCTACAGTATAAAGCGGAATAAAAGAAACGGCGGTCACAGTTGTTTTCATAACAATTCTGTGTCTTGTCTGATTTATACCCGCATCTGTAAATTCGCTTACAAACACAGCATTTGCATAGCCCTTCGGTTCTGAACGCATCTCCACTGCAGGTCCTGAGCCTTGCAGAAAAGGTATGCCGATAAGAGTGCCTAAGGATAAATAAGTAGTATCTGTCCTGTTTTCTTTGAGTGTTTCGTTTATCACAGTAACAAGGTCAGTCTTAAGTCTGTTTATAAGAGGGGTATTGCTTTTCACCGAGGTCACTCTGCCAGTTTCAGAATAGCTGACCTCCACTAAATCAGAATACTCAATCTGTTCTTCTGCGGTGTCAAGCTCCTCATTTATAGTTGTAAGCACAAGGTCTGTAATAACTGCTTCAGTCGTGTATCTGCATATTCTTATAATATTCGGTCTTACGCTCGTATACATAAGTACCGCAACGCCGATAAGTATAAAGGCTATACCGATAAGCTTTTTACCGACTAATTTTTTCAGTCTTTGTTTTCTGTCGCTATTTATCATAAAACACCTGCTTTGCTCTTTTTACAAGATATTCAAAGCAGGTGATTTTTATGTTTTGCTTTATGCTAACTTATAGAAGGCTGAGAACGCCTTATAAGCCATATACACATCATTCTTTGCAGTGATTTCAAAGGGTGCGTGCATTGAAAGCACAGGAACTCCCACATCTATTGTATCAATATTGAGGTTTGCGATATAAGCCGCTACTGTTCCGCCGCCGCCGAAGTCAACCTTTCCAAGCTCGCCTGTCTGCCATACTACATTATTTTTATCAAGCATAGCGTGGATAAGACCTACATACTCAGCATTAGCGTCACTTGTGCCTGACTTTCCTCTTGCACCTGTGTACTTTGTTACTACGATACCCTTATTCATATATGCACAGTTCTTACGCTCGTAACCTTCGGGGAAGGTAGGATCAAAGCCTGCATTTACATCGGCTGAAAGGCACTTTGAATTTGTCATTACTGTTCTGCCGTCGCTGCCGCCGTTTTCTGCAAGATCGTAAAGGAAGAATTTGAGATAGGATGAGCAAAGACCTGTATTACCGTCACTGCCTGTTTCTTCCTTGTCTGTCAGTACGCATACCGCTGTTTTATCAGGTGTACCCTTTACATCAAGTAAAGCTGTAAAGGCTGTGTAGGAACATACTCTGTCATCCTGACCGTAAGCACCCACAAGACTTCTGTCAAAGCCTACGTCACGGGACTTCATAGCAGGTACACATTCAAGCTCTGCACTTAAAAAGTCCTTTTCAACAATGCCGTACTTTTCAAAAAGAATATTCATAAGATTAAGCTTTACTGCATCAGAGGTCTCATCCTCCTTGAAGGGACGGGAGCCGATGAGGATGTTAAGCTCTTCACCTGTTATAAGCTTGTTTGCAGGTCTCTTATACTGTTCTTCTGCAAGGTGGGGTAAAAGATCAGTTACAACAAAGCAGGGATCTGCTTCATCTTCACCGATATTTACTGTAATAACTGTACCGTCATTCTTTACGATTACACCGTGAAGTGATAAGGGGATGGCTGTCCACTGATACTTCTTGATACCGCCATAGTAGTGAGTCTTGAAATAACCAAGCTCATCAGCTTCATAAAGAGGGTTCTGCTTTAAGTCCATACGGGGTGAATCAATGTGTGCGGCTGTAAGATTAACACCGTTTGCAATGTCCTGCTTGCCGATTATTGCAAAGATTGCCGCTTTGCCTCTGTTTACTGTGTAAATCTTGTCGCCTGCCTTGTATTTTTCATTCTTATCAAAAAGCTTAAAGCCTGCTTTTTCAGCCATTTCAACAGCTGTACCACAAGCCTCTCTTTCTGTCTTGCCGCTATCTAAGAATTTCTTATATCCCTCGCAATACTTGTCAGCCTTTTTCTGCTCTGCATCAGACATAATAAGAGTTGTGTGCTTCTTTGTATAAAAAAGCTTTTCCTTTAATTCCTCTGCCTTTGATTTTTTTGTTTCCTTTGCCATTTCGAAAACCGTCCTTTCATATTTTTCTTTATTATTCGTTATATAATTTACAGTAAACCTCATAAGCGTTACTGATTTTATCCACATAATGTGCCGTATCGGATTTCGGAATCTTTATAAGCTTGCCGTTTTCCGAATATTCGCTGTTTTCGAGCCACGAGCCTACACTGCCGACTCCTGCGTGATATGCCGCCGCAATTTCTGTAAGTCCTCCGCCGAATTCATCAGACAAGTATTTCAGCAGATAGCAGCCATAACGGATGTTTGTTCTTGCTTCATACATACTGTCAAAGCTTATTTCGGGGTCGTTTTCTTCATCAAGTCTGTAGCGTATCCATTCAAAAGTTTCGGGCATAATCTGCATAAGTCCTCTTGCACCAAGATAAGACTCTGCTTTTTCATCAAAGCCGCTCTCAGTCTTTATGAACGCATACACAAGAAAACTGTCAAGTCCGTACTCTTTACTGTACTGCATAACATACTCATAATACTTCTGCGGATGTGATTCTTTCTGAAGCTTTTCTGCACCATAACAGATACCGAAAAATGCAAGCACTGCAATCACCGCAATAAGCAATATCACTATTATGATTTTTGCTTTATTGTTTTTCTTTCTTCTTGTTCTCATATACCTCTTTTAATCTGCCGTACTATTTCTTCTGCCTTCTTAATAAGGTCTTTGGCAGTATCGTTATTTTCTATACAAAAGCTGCTTTTTTCTTTATAAAAGCTTTTGTCGTGCTGGGATGAAAGACGACTTTCTGCCGCCTCTTCCGATATATTATCCCTTGCCATAATCCGCTTTACAGAAAGTGCTCTGTCACACACAACGCTTACAACGCCATCACATATAAAATCTATACCGCTTTCAAAGAGGGTGGGTGCGTCAAGCAGTATGTAATTGTTATCTGTATTTTCTATCCCTTTTATTACTCTGTAGGATATAAAAGGATAAATAGCGTCGTTGAGCAGGTTAAGCTTTTCTTTATCGTTAAATACTATAGAGCCAAGCTTTTTTCTGTCAAGTGTGCCATCGGGATTTAGAACGCCATCAAATTTTTCTGCAATTTCTTTAAGGCAGGCTGTCCCCTTTTCGGTAACCTCTCTTGCCACCATATCGCAGTTTATGACATCAAATCCGCTTGCTTTAAAAACCTCGCTTACTGTGGTCTTTCCTGCACCTGACATACCTGTAAGACCGTATATTTTCTTACTGTTCAAAATATCACCACTTTAAAGTTTTACGACATTAAATGCCGCCGCACGAAGCAATCTGTTATAGACCGCCGTACCCACTCCTTTTTTTTCGGGACAGCGTACAAAGGCTATGTCAGCACCAAGCTCATCTGTACGGCGAAGCACCGCAAAAAGATTATGTGCCTGCTCTTCAGCAGTCGTGCCATAGCTCATTGTTTTTATTGTTATGTCCTTTTCGTTTCCGAAAATGACGCCATAGACATTTTCTTCTTCCCTGCTGTTAAGAAAATCAGCAAAGGCTTTGTCGTCATCTGTTTCAACTATTATTATTTTCGCTTTCGGAGAATAATGCTTGTACTTTACACCGGGAGAAATAACTTTTTCGTTTTCCATAGGCTTTGCAAACACATTCTTATCAGTTTCGACACTGCAGAACTGACTTAACATCTCCTCGGTCACAGCACCCGGGCGGAGTATCTTTACCCCCTTGCCGTCATTAGTAAAGCAGATAACTGTGCTTTCTACCCCTGTTCTGCACTCACCGCCGTCTATGATAAGCGGTATTCTGCCATTCATATCGTCAAAAACGTGTGCAGCAGAGGTGGGGCTGGGACTGCCTGAAAGATTTGCCGATGGTGCCGCTAAAGGAAAACCGCACATCTCAATAAGATTTAAAGTATCCTCGTTATCGGGCATACGGACTGCTACTGTATCAAGTCCGCCGCTGGTAGTATCGGGTACGATATCCTTTTTAGGAAAAATCATAGTCAGCGGTCCGCTCCAGAAATTATCCGCTAATATCAGTGCTAAAGGTGGAATTTCTCTTACGGAATTTTCGAGCATCGTAAGACTGCTGATATGGATTATAAGCGGATTATCCTGCGGTCTGCCCTTGGCTTCAAATATCTTTGCACAGGCCTTACTGTCATAGGCATTTGCCGCAAGACCGTAAACCGTTTCTGTGGGGATACCCACGACCTCTCCGCTTTTTATAAGCTCTGCCGCCTTTTTTAGAGTTTCAAGTGACGGCTTTAAAACTTCTGTCTGCAATATATCACCTTAATTTTCGTTACTTGCCGCAAGCTTTGCCGCTCTGTCTGCAATTGCCAGTGCCTCGAATACTTCATCGCAGTCGCCGTTCAGCATTGCTTCAAGCTTATATAATGTAAGTCCTATTCTGTGGTCTGTAACACGGCTCTGAGGGTAATTATAGGTTCTTATTCTTTCTGAGCGGTCGCCTGTACCTACCTGAATTTTTCTCTCTGCCGCAATTTTGCTTGTCTGCTCATTCAGCTTTGCTTCATAAAGCTTACTGTAAAGCATCTTCATAGCCTTGTCCTTGTTCTTGTGCTGGCTTCTCTCCTCCTGACACTCAACCACCACGCCTGTGGGATGATGAATGATACGGATAGCGGATTCTGTCTTATTGATATGCTGACCGCCAGCACCGCTTGAACGGAAGGTCTGAAATTCCAAATCAGCAGGATTTATTTCCACGTCCACTTCTTCAACCTCGGGTAGTACCGCTACCGTTATTGTTGAAGTATGAATTCTGCCTTGTGTTTCTGTTTCGGGTACTCTCTGTACCCTGTGTACGCCGCTTTCATATTTCAGCTTTGCATAAGCACCATCACCCTCTACAGAAAAGCTGATTTCCTTATATCCGCCAAGCTCTGTGGGATTTGCGTTTATCACTTCCATCTTCCAGCCCTTAAGCTGTGCATACATGGTGTACATTCTGTAAAGAGAGTTTGCAAAGAGTGCCGCCTCATCG
>JAZSHW010000110.1:0-52504 GCA_045533495.1 Ruminiclostridium sp.
TTCTGACATCACAACAGTAAAGACAAACTAATTTTCAGAGGCTGTAAAAAAACGAAGTTTTTTTACAGCCTCTTTTGAGGGGATAAGAAAAAAAGATGCAGAACGAACAAACTGAACAACAACAAGGTGTCAGCCTTGTTGTAGGTTACCCGACGGCGTACAAAAGAACGCCGAGTGGCGAAGTTTGTTTGTAGCATAAAAAACAAAAAACCTTGATTTTTTGTTTTTTATAGAATTATAGGGACTTTTAACAGGCTTTTGCTTTAAAAAATCCTTGGTTTATATAGGTTTATGCGGTCTGCACTTTTTTACATCCCCTTTTAATTAAACGGAAGCAGAGGCGTATGTATGGAAAAGACAGCAAAAATTATTTGTAAAATTCTTAATATTCTTGCTTGGTCTTTGTTCATTCTCAGCCTTATCAGAATGGCTATGGCGTGGAATACCTTGCCTGATGAAATTGGCATACACTTTAATAGTGACGGGGGATTTGACTCCAAAAGGAGTAAAATACTGGGCTTTTATCCGTATCTTATATCTCTTTTGACACTTGTTTTTTTCGGTGTATGCGGATTTTTTTCAAACAAGATAAAATCAGGGCTTAAAATAAATAGTAAGGGTGATATGATAATCAGACAGCAAATCAAATTATCAATCTATATAATTCAGCTTAATGTCGTTTTTTTCTTCAGTGGAGAATGGGCAGATGCGGTAATAAGGCAGCGTTCTCTTAACACTGCTATTCCTGTTTTAAGCCTTTATATTTTTATGCTTTTACTTTTATTCCTTGTAATAAATGTTATTGTTATCAGATTTACTTGCAAAAAGAAAGAATGATATTTACCCCGGAAAAGGTAGTGCTTTTTCGGGGTATTAATTATATCACAAAAAAATTACTGCATAAAAGAGAGATAACTGCATCAACTATCCCGCCTATAAAACAACCTGCAAGGGCAATCACCCCCTTTGTAAAATATCCGCTATAAAACTCTTTTGGTCTGGCGTCAGTACTTTTTCCGCTTATGTATAGAAATAATCTGTTTGAAGTTTTTACAGCACATCTGCAGATATAAAGGGTTATAAGAGTCCCCATAACAAAGGAAGGTAATACGAAGGCTGAAAAGGACAAAAAACCGTTTAAAATGCCGTAGACTTTTATAAACGAAGCCACAGCTATACCTCCGCCTACACATTTTACTAAAGGCAGCAGAAAAGCTATCGGCTGGGATATACAGGAAAATCCCGCACCAAAGCCACTTACGACAAACACTCCCATTGTAAAAAAGGAAATGCAGGCATTGGAAAAAAATCCGTTTTCTATTCTGCTTTTTAAAAAATCATTCAGATAGACTTCATCAAGAGGTGTGAAAAAGCTATCACAGAAAATTATTCCGCAAATAAATCCGATAACAGCAAATAAAGCAAGGAAAATTTCCAAAGAAGAACTGTTATCCTTTTTAATCCGTATCTTCTGAGGCTCGAAAAAATAGGCATTCGGGAGAATGTTTTCTTCGTTTTTTTCGGGGTATACTTTTATATCTTCCACCTCATTATCGCCGATAACTACAGCGTCAGGTTCATATATCAGATTTCTGTCTTTTTGGAGAATGTTTTCGGAGTTTATAATTTCCATAGTCTTGTCCCTCCTTGTGATTTACATATAAATCCTATGAAGGAAAAAGAAAAAATATAACCGTAAATTTTCATTTTAATTTCACTGTAACGGCTGTCGGATACTTGATTATTGCCCCGAATTATGTTATACTAATATCGATTATGAATTATAATTTTAAGGATGTGCCATATTGAATCAGATGAAGGAAAAATATAAACGATTAGCACTTATAATAGATGCTTTGGTTTTGCTCACCTGGGAAACATCAACCTTTGGTATTATATGGATAAATTTTTATAATGACCGTATGCAGTTTGCCTTTTTCCAAAAGGGTAACTGGCTGTTATTCGGACTTTATCTTGTAATACTATATGTTTTCTCAAAGGTGTACAAGGGTCTTAAAATAGGCTCTCATAAAACAGGTGACATAATAGTATCCCAGGTACTTGCGACCTTCTGCACAAACGTTATAACCTATTTCCAGATATCTCTTATTGCAAGACAGATGTTAAGCCCGATACCGCTTTTATTCGGTACGCTTTTCCAGGTGGTTGTCATAGTAATCTGGGCAAAGGTCAGCGGATATATCATAAGAAATCTCTATCCGGCTAAAAATCTTGTTGTAATATACGGACTTGAAGCTCCTGCAAGAAATCTTGTAAGCAAGCTCAGTACAAGAACTGACAAATACAACATTGTTGAAATGATAAGTGTGGATGAAGGTTTTGAGTATATTACAAGCAGAATAATGGAATTTGACGGTGTGGCTATCTGTGATACACCGAATGAAATAAGAAATGATATTTTAAAGTTCTGCTTTAAAAATTCAATAAGAACCTATCTTGTGCCTAAAATTTCAGATATAATAGTTCGTGGCGGCGACACAATGGAACTTTTTGATACTCCGCTGATATTATCCAAAAACTATGGACTTGGCATAGAGCAAAGAGTTTTAAAGCGTGCCTTTGATATTCTTTTATCATCAATAGGGATAATAATCGCTTCACCCTTTATGCTTGTTACCGCCATAGCAATAAAGCTCTGTGATAAAGGCCCTGTATTTTATAAGCAGGAACGACTTACAATAGACGGCAAGGTGTTCAAGCTCTTAAAATTCCGCAGTATGGTGGTAAATGCCGAGAGTGATGGCGTAGCCCGTCTTGCAAGCAGTAATGACAGCAGGGTAACTCCCGTAGGTAAGATAATAAGAAAGATACGCTTTGACGAACTACCCCAGCTTTTCAATATCTTTAAGGGAGATATGTCGGTGGTAGGACCCCGTCCTGAGCGTCCTGAAATATCAGAGCAGTATGAAAAGGAAATGCCTGAATTCAGCTTCCGCCTTAAGGTAAAGGCGGGTCTGACGGGCAATGCACAGGTAGTCGGAAAATATAATACTACTCCTTATGATAAGTTAAAGCTTGACCTTATGTATATCGAGCGTTACAGCATCGCAAAGGATATTCTTCTTATACTGAAAACTGTAAAAATCATCTTTATGCCTGACGAAAGTACCGAGGGAATAAAGGAAGGATATATTACACCCATAACAAAGGGCGAAAGCAAGATAGACACTAAAAAGGAAAAGGAAGAAATCAAAAAATGAGCAACTACAGTCATCTCATTGACCTTGACGATTACACAGTACCTGAGCTTAATAAAATTGTTGAGCTTGGCACAACAATAAAAAACAACCCTGCCGCATATTCAGAAAAGTGCAAGGGTAAGATAATGGCCACATTGTTTTATGAACCTTCAACCAGAACACAGATGAGCTTTCAGACAGCAATGCTCCGCCTTGGCGGGACTATCATAGGCTTTGATAACCCCTCCACATCATCTGTTGCAAAGGGTGAAAATTTAAAGGATACCACAAAGGTGGTAAGTTCATACTCCGATATAATGGTTATCCGTCATCCTCTTGAAGGTAGTGTAAAGGCGGCGGCACTTACCGCTGACTGCCCTGTAATAAATGCAGGTGACGGCGGCCACCTTCACCCTACACAGACTCTTACAGACCTTGTAACTCTTATGAGTGAAAAGGGCAGACTTGATAATCTTACTGTAGGTCTTTGCGGTGATCTCCGCTATGGCAGAACGGTACATTCGCTTTTAAAAGCCTTATCAAAATATGAAAATAATAAGTTTATACTTATCTCTTCTGAGGAGCTTGCTCTCCCATCCTATATCAAGGATATTTTAAGAGCGAGAGGCTGTGAATATAAAGAGGTTGCAACTATAGAAGAGGCTATAGGCGAGCTTGATATTCTTTATATGACAAGAATTCAGAAGGAACGCTTTGCCAGTGAAGATGAATACGAAAAGCAGAAGAACATATATGTACTTGATACAAAGAAGATGAAAAAAGCACCTTCCGATATGATAGTACTTCACCCTCTGCCAAGAGTTGATGAAATAACCATAGAAGTGGATGATGACCCCAGAGCCTTATACTTCAGACAAGCGGCAAACGGCGTCTATGCAAGAATGGCACTTATCATCAGTATGCTTGAAGGTGAGCTTTCAGCTCAGCCTTTAACATCAGGCTATGTCAACAAGGATGTTTGCTGTCATAATAAAAAGTGTATCACAGGTACAGAAACTTATCTCCCTCACGCTTTCAAGGCGGCAGGTGACATTTTAGAATGTGAATTCTGCGACGAAAGATTATTGCTTGAATAAATTTTACCCGACAGGTTTTAAGCTTGTCGGGTATCTTTTATTTTCGGACGAATTTTTTTAAAGTTATGGACATATAATTTACCAGTAAAAAATACGGAGGAAATTACAATGTTCGTAATGACAATGACAAAACGTAAGCTTATAAGAGCAATAATGTTCATTTTAGTGCTGATAACGGGAATAGCCATAGGTATATTTGCGATAATGTCTTCTATAAGCACCAGTGCGGCAGGACTTAAGCTCCCTATATACTGTGTCGGCAGGTCGGACAATAAGATCAGCGTTACCTTTGACTGTGCCTGGGCTAACAGTAATACCGATGAACTTATCAGCATACTTGCAAAGGAAAATGTAAAGGCTACCTTCTTTGTGACGGGAGAATTCTGCGATAAGTACCCTGAGGATGTAAAAAAGCTATATAACGCAGGACATGAGATACAGAACCACTCTGATAAGCATCCTCATGTAAAGGGGATGAATCTTAATGATCTTATCGAGGATACCAAAAACTGCAATAAGAAGATAGAAATGCTGACAGGCGAAAAGCCCGCCCTTTACCGCTCTCCTTATGGCGAATATGATGATAAGTTAGTAACTACTATCGAAGGTATAGGTATGTTTTCTATCCAGTGGAATGTGGACAGCATTGACTGGAATAAGCCCTCTCCCGAAACTATTATAGAGCGTACAACAAAAAATATTTCTTCAGGCTCTATTCTTCTTTTCCATAACGATCTTGAAAACACCACAAAAGCACTGCCTGAGGTGCTAAAAAGCCTTAAGGAGCAGGGGTTTGAATTCTGCAAGGTGTCAGAGCTTATCTATAAAGAAAACTATTCTGTTGACGGTACAGGTAAGCAGTGCGACCTCGGAGAAGCAAAGGATACGATGATATTCAGCGATAACGAGGTGCTGAATTCGGCTTTTGATACATTATCTGATAATCTTACTGTAGCAGATGTTGAAAGTTTTATCGAAAATGGAATAAGCACTGAGCTTATGCAGAAAATGATGAATCTGCTTACCGCTGAGCAGATATCCGCTATTCAGGGAATGACAGATGATGAGCTGCAGTCAGCACTTATAAAGCTGAAGGATGCTATTTACGAAAAAGAAACACCGATAGTTTCAGATTCAACACCTGAAACTACGTTACCTCAGACAGAGCAGACTATAGTTTCTGATAAGGATGGAATTGTAATAGCACCTGAAGAGGTGTGATAAAAATACAGACTGGGATAAAAATATCCCAGTCTGCGTTTTTTTACCAATTATCATTTTATAACAATTCGGTTGAACCTAACGAGAAAAATTATCAGTTTTCCTTACGCTTTGATGCGATGCAGATGATGCCCGCAGATAAAAGTGCAACTATTGCCGCAGAACCTACGAGTCTGCTACCTGTGTTGGGGTTATCTGGGGATGAGCCATCATCCGTCATGCTGTCGCCGCCTGTTAAATCTGAATTTGTTGTAGTTGTTTCAGGAGCAGGAGTTTCCTCAGGCTCTGTTGTTGTATCGGGAGCAGGAGTTTCCTCAGGCTCTGTTGTTGTATCGGGAGCAGGAGTCTCCTCAGGCTCTGTTGTTGTATCGGGAGCAGGAGTTTCCTCAGGCTCTGTTGTTGTTTCAGGAGCGGGAGTCTCCTCAGGCTCTGTTGTTGTCTCGGGAGCGGGAGTCTCCTCTGGCTCTGTTGTTGTCTCGGGAGCGGGAGTCTCCTCAGGCTCTGTTGTTGTATCGGGAGCGGGAGTCTCCTCAGGCTCTGTTGTTGTATCGGGAGCGGGAGTCTCCTCAGGCTCTGTTGTTGTCTCGGGAGCGGGGGTCTCCTCAGGCTCTGTTGTTGTATCGGGAGCGGGAGTTTCCTCAGGCTCTGTTGTTGTATCGGGAGCGGGAGTCTCCTCAGGCTCTGTTGTTGTCTCGGGAGCGGGGGTTGTCTCAGGCACGGGAGTTGTCTCAGTAGCTTCCTCTTTATCGTTTACGCACACAATACTGCCGATAGCCTCATTACCGTTATAGTAGGTAACTGTTCCGTCTTCGTCAATTATGCACTTGTAAATATTTTCGCTCTTTACATAGCCATCAGGAGCTGATGTTTCCTTCAGATAGTATGTGTAATCAGGAGCAAGGCTATCTGTAAATGTTACTACAGCCTTGTTGCCGTTCCATACAGGAGATGCTGTGCCGATAACCATTGAGAGCTCTTCATTGCCATAAAGGGTGAACACTGTACCATTGAGGATTTCATTTCTGTCAGCTTCGGTCATTGTACCAAGAACTGTGTCTTCGTAGGTCTTTTCAAGTGTAACAGGGCCGATCACCTTAAGAGTATTTTCAAATACAGGGGATTCTGTTAATTCGGCATCGTTTTCGTGATATGTGATAGTACCATCATTATTTACTGTGATTTTAACGATTGTATCACAAAGCTTATAGATTATCGGAGATTTTGTTTCCTTTAAGTAATAGGTGTTACCGATTTCTATGCCACTGGAGATGGTCAGTGTTGCCTTACCGCTTACACTATCCCAGGCAGGAACAATGCCATTTGTAAATACAGCGTCTGTGCAAGCTGCATCCTTGTAAAGCATAAATTCTGTGCGATAGAGGATGCTGTTTCTCTGTGCCTCTGAAAGTGCAGAAAGATCGGTATCCTGATAGATCTTGTAAGCTACGATACTTTCGATATCGCTCTTTTCATTTACACATACAGGGTAGGTGGATATAAAAGAACCGTCTGCTTCATAACTTACGATACCATCTTCATCAACGGATATTTTGAATATCTTGTCGCTTGCATTATAGCCCGCAGCTGTCTTTGTTTCCTTGATGTAGTAATACTTGTCTGCAGTTGTAAGAGAATCAAATTTTACATAAGCCTGTTTTCTCTGGTTGTCCCAACTGAGAGATTCGGTGGCTACAGCGGTTGTACATTCTGCATCAGAGTAGATAGTAAATTCTGTGTTGCTGAGAATTGTCTGCATCTCTGATGTGGACATATTGCCGAAATCAGTATCCTTAAAATTCTTGAAGAGGATTACTTCTTCAGGTACTGCAGGAGTGCCGATGGGTCGGTTGTTGATATCGGTAGTGAACTGAGGCTTTGTGGTTGTTGTTGTGTCTATGCAATGAACATCATTGTCATAGTCTTCTATCTTGGTATTCGCTAAGAATACAACCTTGTATTTCTTAGGATAAATCACGTAGCCGTCTGCAGTTGCTTCTTCCGTAAAGGTAATAAGTGTATCTTTAGGGAGATTTGTAAGATAAGCTATACCGCTTTCGTTTGAAGTAGCGGTCTTTGTAAGCTCTCTGCCCATATATGTGTAGGATGCAGTGAACTTGACACCGGGGAGCATATTGCCTGTAACAAGATCCTTCTTATTGATTATGATCTTGGGGTTGGGCGATGTGCTTGCACCTGCACTATAGTTGTAATCGTCTGTGTCTACAGCGTTACTGTTTGAATGTTCAATTCTGTCTTCAGAACCGTTCTGTCTTATATAAAGCTTGTTTGTTATAGTTTCTGCGTCAGTTACGATTCTTGTATAGAAGGTAATTGTCAGAGTCTTATCCTTATAATCCTCAGGAATCATTATAGAGAAGTTTGTAAGGTTAAGATCAGGTGTGAACTTTGCAAGTTCAGCAGATGAAAGGGGAGTTTCGCCATTTTTGATTGTGAATGAGAAGAGGGGGTTATCAAGAATGAGCTCAAGTCCTACTGCTTCAAGATCATCAACGAGCCATACATCGCTCATATCCACCTTATCCTTGTTGAAGGTGCATTCCCACTTGATTATATCTTCTCTGCCTGCAACGATAGAGCCGGACTTATCTGTGCGGTTATAGTTTGCATTTACCTGTGCCTGCTTTGTGAAATCCATAGGTTCATCATAAATTTCACCTGTAAGCTCAGCTTCGTTTGTGAAATAGTAATTCGTACCCTTACCAAGCTCAGACTTTTTCACTTCATCTGTAGCCTTGGTTGTAAGGTGAATTTCATATCTGTTATTTGATGTTCCTGTGCCGTTAAAGGAGAAGGTTACTGTTTCGCCGCCATAGGTTGCACCTGTGGTTTCTGTAACAGACCAGCTTATAGTATCGCCTGATTCTGTAACAGTACAGCTTGTATCAGAAGCTGAGGGTGTTACTGTGGCTAAGGGTGTATCCATAGGAGAACCCCAGTCGTAAATATGTTCAGCATCGTGTATAACTATCTTATCAACGCTTTCTAAAGTCATTCCGTCAGGGAGGACCTCGGTCAGCTTAAGACCTTCGATAGGTAAGCAGTTTGCATTTACGACAAGCTTCCAGCTTACTGTACCCTTGTCAACATCATAGTTGCTTGTGGCCTGCTTTTCAAAGGTGTGAGAACCTACCCATGTAGTAGCACTTGCACTTTTTTCAGCCCATGTGCCGTTATTCTGTGTCTTTACTGTGGCGGTGTTGGTAATGCCTATCGAACCCTGCCAGTCGTTTGAATTTGCAAATAATTCACCGTCAACGACCTTTGTGGAGAGAACGACTGATACCTTTTCTGTTGTGGCTACTGCACCAAGACCGATTGTGATCTTGTTGCCGTCCACATAATACTTGTACTGTTCTACAGATGCGTCAGCAGGAGCAGTACCATCTACTCTTGTAAAGGTTATGGTAGAGGAAGTGCCGTTTTTATCGTAAACTATACCTGTTAATATTGCACCCTCAGGGAATGCAAGATTATCGGGAAGTGTATCAACGATAATAGCCTTATCGCTTGGTGTATCAAACTTGGGGTTTACGTTCATAGTCCAGGTCTGGATCTGTGACTTTGAAACGTAACTTGCGGTAAACTTTTCAAAAGGAACTGCATTAACGCTTACAGAAGAGTTTCTTTCGATTTCACCCTCATATTCAGTAGCTTCTGCCTTGGTGGTTTCACCATAGTAGATATTATCAGCAATAAGCTCAGAGCTGTTGTTATATGTGATATATCCGCCGTTTGCGGCTGATAATTCACCTGCGTCAATATCACTTTTAAGCTTTGTGGAATATGTAACTGTGATTACTCCCCCTGCAGTAAGGTCAGTGGGATTACCAAAATCTGAAAGCTTTATTACAAAGCCTTCGGTAGCTTCATCGTCTGTGCCGTTTACAAGCACCTTATTTGTATCAACGCTTACTGTTCCGTCTGGATTTACAACAAGTGTTGAAAGGGAAGAATCTACAGAAGCTGTACCTGAAAGACCTGCCGATGTGCCGTTTACCTTGAGTGAATCAGGAATATATTCGTGAATATTGTTCAGATAGTCAACAAGATAGATGTTATCTGCACATACATACTTTGTGTTGATTGTAATAGTCCAGTTTATCTGCTTACTGTCTGAGTTGTCAATCTGCCCGCCCTTGTTCATAAACTGAGAGCTGAGACCGTTCCATGTATCTGACGCCTTGTTGATATCGGGATTTGCACTGTCTGTAAGATTTACCTTGTTGTGAGTGCCGAGATAAAAACCGTTGTTCTGAATGTAATTTCCGATAGCACCTGATTTTATTTTGTATGTAAGTTCAAAGGTTGCTTCGGTTTCTGTAGAATCAGAAGGGAAGGTGTAGCTCAGTCCGCTGTTGATAGCAGATATACTGTTTCCGTCTTTTTTTATTGAAGTAAGTGAAAATGAGGTTAAGTTATCAGGGCCAAGGTCAGTAACAGTCTTGCCTGCAAGGGTAGCTCCGTTTAACGCACTTGCGGTAATAGTATATGTTACCGTACCGTTGTCGTTGTTTACTGAAGAGCTTTTCTGTATGTTAAAGTTTCCTGCTACAGTATTCTTATCCTCAGGCGGAGCAGGAGCTTCAACATAAGCGTCTATCTCTATGACATCGCCGTCAGAACCGAGCTTTACGTCCTCAACATCAGTTTCCGCACCGTTTAGGTTCATACCGACAATAAAGTTGAAGGCTTTTGGGTTTGCCCATAAAGCACTGTTGTCAAGAGATATTGTTATTTTATACTGAGAGCCTGTGTCTTCAATAGCATATTCACCCATACGGATGCTTGTACCGATATAAGGAATATCCTTGCCGGATACACAGTTAATAAAAATATCCGCAGGAGTACCTTCTGTATTGTCAGCGTTTGTGACATCTGCCTTTTTAGGCATATAGAAGGTATAGGACATAAATTTCTCTGTAGCGGAAAGCTCAGGGTCGCTTGTAATGGCATTTTTAGCCTTGTTCATAATTTCTGACAGCTTTTCCTGTGTGAGCGTTTCGGGATCGGGCATTTCACCATCCACAAGATATTCTGACAGATAGGTATTAACCAGCTTATGATAGAATACGAGGATAGGATCGGTGGGTGCATAACCCTCAAAGCCTAACGGATTTGCGTTTACATTGAGTACGAACTCGCCGTTATTGGCAGTATCGCTGATGGATACGTCAATACCCGTAATGTAATTACTGGTTGCAGTGGTGTCAATGTGAGTGCTTGACAGCTCTTCTGCACTGGCTGTTACTGCATTGTCAGGCAGTAAATTGCCGATACAAAGGCACTGAATAGTCAGAGCCGTTGCGGTAAGAAATGATACAATCTTTTTAAACATCTTTTTACCGCTCCTTTCATTTCATATTTTACTTCATTCATACTTCCTTAAATGCTTGTTTTTGATGTCGCCAAAAATGCGAGAAAATTAAGCATTTATATATAGCTTTAATTATATCAGAAACATTATTTTTGTTCAATTATTTTTTTCACAAATAAAAGTATACATTTCCGGTCCTTTTGGTAATATTATCAAATAATCTTAATTTAATCAATCTTACGGGCGTTTATTGCCGCAATGACTGCAGAAATTAGCCACAGCTATATTTGATGAACCGCAGGAGCATACCCAGTTTGTCTGTGTTTGCGATTGCGGAGCAGGGGCAGGCGGAGGAGTCTGTGCTGTGGTGTAGCTTTGTGCATTCTGATTATAAGGATTATTCTGATATCCCTGCTGGTTATAACCGTAATTCTGCTGATTATATGCATAGTTCTGATAATTCTGCTGATACATATTTCTTCTGCTTTCATTGAAAGCGGCGGTGTTAGCCTCAGCAGCAGCGTGAAGTGCTTTGTCGCTGATGGTTTTGTAGCCTGTGATAAGTGCGATAAGACCAAAAACAAAAACAGCAACATCCATAATAATAGCGATCCATATAAATACGTTTACAAAAAGGGAAACGTCGCCTAAAATTTCAGCTATATATTTTGTGCTGACATCCATTGCTCTGCATATATCGAGTATCATTTCTTCTATAAGCTCAAAGAAAGAGCCTGTCAAAATCAATGCAAAACTGCTGAGTAGCGAAATTGCGGAAAAACCGAAAAATACCGAATGTACGATGGTGAGCGTTTTTACTGTACTTTTAGTCGTAAGTAACGGGTTCTTCTTGTATTTTGAAGTAAATACAAGAATAAGGACTCCTAAAATAATGATAAGCATAATTTTTTACCTCTCTTTTTTTAATATACAGCATTTCTGTTTGTGCCACAGTTTCTGCAGAAGGTTTCTTCTGCACGGTTTCTTTTACCACAAGATGAGCATTTCCATTTACTTCCCATGCTTTCAGCATTATGGGTTGCACAGTGTGTATCCGTACTTTCGGGATGGGGAATGTACCCTGTTTCACTTCTTCCGTAGTCGCAATCTGCCTGCGATTTTTGTGTTACTGAAGGAGTTTTTACAGTAGTAGCCGTGTTATATGCGGTGTTTTGTTGATGGTTCGGAATATTGTTCGCCGTCACATTCCGAGGTTGTGTATTGGCATACGGTCTTGGTGTTGTGCTGTTGCTATAAGTGTTGCTGTTATAAGCGGTATTGCTTTGCTGATATCCGTTTCTTATATCCTGGCCCGATGCATTTACAAAAGTACTCTGTCTGTTATATGCGGGTACGCTTTGAGAATAGGCGGGTATAGTGCTTTGACTTTGTGTGCTTGCATAAGTGCCGTATGTTCTTTGGGGTGTCGAATAGACAGTTGTTCTTTCACAAACATGTATGTAGTCGGGATTGCCTAAGGTGTTTACATTCTTCCATATTTTTCTGCCCTTTGCTGATGTGACAAAACCGAAAATGATAATGGCAAGCGGAACGCATACCAATACAATAACTCCCAGAGTCATATCCAGCATTTCTTCCGCATCGGTGTAAGGAGAGGCAAATTCGCTGGGTAATACCGCTATTAACGCCATTGAGATAACTAGAGTCGGGGCAATCAGCAGAGTAGAAAAAATCAGTGCCAGCGTTGATGCGGTGTGTACGGATTTCGCTTTGTTGTAATCCTTTTTTTGCTTGTAGTTGCTTATGTATATATGTGTCAGAATACTTGTGATAAGCGTAATAATAAAAATCAGTCCTTTTCAGTATAATCGGGTTATTTATTTAAAAGCTTACATCCGCAGTCGGTGCAGAACAGCATAGCTTCATTAACTTGTTTATTGCATTGCGGACAGTATTTGCTACTTGTCGTTTTTATTTTTGGGACAACGGGTAAAGGTTCCGGAATGTCTGTCATCACTGTACATTTTGCGACGAAAATCGCTTTCAATGCAAAATAGTAAAAAACGATTTTTACAATAATATCAGCTATGATTGCTAACCTTGCATATCCCATCACTGTTACCAGTAATTGATTAAAATGTATATAGCTTAACGCTATATTTAAAATAACGATAGGCAATATGTACGCCGGTAGGGAAATAAAGCTTATGGCGATGCCTTTATACGCTGATTTTTTCAGCATTTGCGGAGTTGCTGTGTTATTAACCGTACCATAGTATTTCAGCGTGTTTCGTATGCGTTTTATATTTTTAAACATAAAAACTGTTGTTATAAGACCGCCGGAACTTAAAACAAACCACAAAAAAGCTGTAAGTACTACAAAGACACAAAAAAGAATAAAAGCGAGTATAAGAGGCTCTGCTGTTGTCATACATTTTCCTCCTGTTTTGTGTTTTCGACCGCTTCGGGTGGCTTTATATAACAGTTATAGGTTTTTTTGTTTGTTTTCAATGCAACACCCATTGCTTTGGCATTGACGATAAATGCCAAAGTACCTGCTATCATTCCAAGTATTACGGGTGATGAAATATCTGTTACGCTTTCAATCACTATATCAGATTTAAAGAGAAGAGCGTCAATTTCAGTGATGACAGTCAGATTTATAACCGTAAGAATAATAGCGATATTCAGAACAGCTAAAGAAAATACGATACCGATTGCTGAGAGGATTTGCAATATAGTTGTTAAATTCCTGCTTTTGTTTTTTCCTGCGACAAATGTCAGAATAAACACAAATACAGTTAATATCAGGGTGAAAAATTCAGCACTGATAATAGGCTTTGTGACTATTTGTGATAGTGTCATAATTTCTCCTTGAGTTTGATTAGTTGTCTGTCATATCTATTTTACATCCGCATTGAGGACAGAATTCTGAATTGTTTATAAGTGCAGCATTACAGTAGGGGCAATGTTCACCGGTGAAGGCTATCATAGCTTCTGCGTATGATTCTGGTGTTATTTCGGATTTTTTTCCGTATATCCTTGGAGATAGTCCTTCGGGAACTTCTATCATTGTC
Organism: Ruminiclostridium sp.; assembly: GCA_045533495.1. Lineage (GTDB taxonomy): Bacteria > Bacillota > Clostridia > Oscillospirales > Ruminococcaceae > Ruminiclostridium_E. The sequence continues at coordinate 13,892 of JAZSHW010000110.1, forward strand.
GTACCTTTTGCAACGATAATCGCTTTTATTGCATAATAATAGCAGATGATTTTCAGTATGATATCAACGATATAAATTATGACTTGCAAAAATGTTACGAGTGCAACTGCAGAGCCAATCAAGGCTTCTGCAAGAGTAACAACGCTATTATGGGCGTAGAAATACACAAAGACAGACGGAGCGGTGAAAAAAAGGCTTATATACGCTACAAATTTAAGCTTTGAAGGTGTAGTTCTGTTTATCGCCTTGTCGTAGTTGCGCAATGTATTTCTCAGCCAATGTCCAAGTAAAAATGTTACGATAGTGAGTGCTATTCCTATAGAATAGATCATCAAACCGATAAATAAAAGCATTATAACAAGTACTATCATTGCACATTATCCTCCCTGTTCGCGGTTTTGGAACGGATGAACTGACTGTTCTGTGGCAGGTAGCAATTGTAGGTTTTTCCTTTTATCTGTACCGCTATACCGATACATTTTATTATTATAAAGGGGATCAGAACACAAATAATTGGAATGAAGGCAAGGTGATGTATAGCGTTTTCTTTAAAAATAAGAACCAGACCTTCCAATGTTTCGTCTGTCTGCGTTATATAAATTGCAATCAGATGCATAATTACAGGAACAAGAATAAGGCATATCACACAGAGAACGGATAGTACATTGCCACAACCTTGGTTTTTTGACAGCTTTGTAATAATTGCCAGAATTACGGTAATTCCGGTAAGTACCAGTGAAAAGATTTCAATAGCGACGAGTATGTTATAAAATATCTGGTTTTGCTCCATTGTTATCTCCTTTAGTGTCGTCAGTTGTTATCTGTCATATCTATTTCATATCCGCAGTGGTGACAGAACTTTGCGTCATCTACGATCGGATTCTGACAGGATGGACATCTTGCAATAAGAGACTGAGTTTCCCTGTTATATCCGCAATGATGACAGAATTTTGCGGTATCAACTGTCAGCTTAAGGCAGGAGGGACATCTTACCTTATGTGCATCTGCAATCGGTTGTTGCTGTTTGATTTTAGTCAGCTCATTCAACGGGCCGTCTTTGCCACTTAGCTTTTTGTGTAATAAGAATCCCTTTGTTGAAGTGACTATGCAGAAAACGGTAAGTGTCAAAGCTGTAGCAAGTAACACTATTGTTCTGCAGGTAGGTGAAATTTTGATACCGTAAAATGAAAAATAGGCATTATGGTTTAAAGCATAGTACAAAAGTTCTATATCTGCAATAGTGGTTATTATTATGTTGAATATGCAAATAGTATGTATGTTATATATTCCCTGTAATTCTCCGCTTTTTTTATAACGGGCTATTCTTACTAATATCAGTATTCCTAAAAAGACAGCGGCGTAGGTAGGAAAAGAAGAAGTCATAATAAGTTCCTTTTAATTTAATTTGATTAAGAGTTGTCGCCGGAATTAGTTTTCCGTCCGCAGTTATGACAAAAGCTTGCATTGTTTATAAGCGTTGTATCACATTTGGGACAGCAGACAGAAGTAAAATGCATAAATTCCTGTTCCTGAAGGCTTGAAGAATTGTCTGTAGCTATGACTTTCCTTGAATGGATTGCCTTGATAGAATAGTAATAGCAGAATATCTTCTGCGGCAATAGTAGTACGAATATCGCAATAGAAAACAGCGTTATTCTTGCTATGGCCTGATCTTTGTCGGCTCCACCGAAAGCATTCAATACAGAGTTTGCTATGCAGGTAGCAAAAATATGAAAAGCCACAGAAAAGCAGTCCATAACGATAGTGGTAACACCCATTGTTTTAAGAGTTGAGTGACTGGTATATTTTTTACCCTTTATTGTATTGCGTAACGATATTGTGAAAATTAGAGACAGGATCAGGAACGATAGCGAAGTAAAAATTGAAAATAAAACCATTAATTATATCTCCTGTTAATCGTTTTTTTATCCCAGCTTATTCCCACAACGATGACAGAAATCCGCATCGTTTATAAGCTGTGCATTACAGTGAGGACAGCGGTTATCAGCGTAGGTCGGTAATGCACCGTTTGATACTTCGAGACCTTCTGACGCTGTTTTTAAAGCGGTTTTAGCTACAGGTTCTTTTTTAAAAACAGGATTTTCAGGTGTAGCAGCTTTTATCATTCTTGGTGCATACACTATAGTCTTTATAGCGTAAAAAAGGCAGATCAGCTTTAATACCGCATCGATAATACAGATCGCAGTCTGTGCTATTGTAACGAAATTTACAAGAGCGTGAGCACGGATATATGTTAAAGCATCGGTCAGAAGAAAGGTCGCTGTATGATATGCCGGAATTGAAATAAACGTAATAATAAATCCGATTAATGCTACAAATCTGAGATCAGAAATCGCACGTTTTTTTAAATTGGCAGCATTTTTCAGATTAATGCGCAAATGATATGCTACAACTCCTGTAAGACCGGTGAATGTTAATCCAATAGCATTCAAAAACAGGGCGGCCAGTATCATAACCATTAATAATAACACTAATCCCATTACGTATCACCTTTCCTTTTTTATCTGTTATGTAAAGATTTGTTAATGCTTGTTTTGACAAAGAAATTATGGTGTGTTTTGAGTTTGATTTATTGTTGAGGGGATATTCTATTCCCACAACGATGACAGAAAACAGCACCGTTTATAAGCTGAGCGTTACAGGTAGGACAAACTTTTGTTGTGTTTGTAATGGCTGTTTTTTTAGGCGGCTTTTCAGGCAGTGCCTGTGGAATTGTAATAATTACTGTGCTGTTGGCTACTTTAAACGCCTTTATAGCGTAATAGTAAAATTTTACTTTTACAAAAATGTCAAAGGTGATCGCTATAGTTGTCATTGCTGTTGTAATCCATTCAATCTGTTCAAATAAACCGGATGAACCAAATACTTGTCCCCAACGGAAAATATACAGCGGGAAGGACAACAGGCTTATGAAAATACCTGTATATACTGCTTTTTTAAGGGCTGACGGGTTTGTTCTGTTTTTTTCTGTGGCATAGTATGTAAGCTTTTCTTTTATAGAGTCTGTGAATATTATTGTGGGGATAGTGAGCATGATTCCTAAAGAATATAAAGCAATTTCATTGAAAACATCCAATAAAAATTCCATGATTATAAAAGGTATCATAAATATCAGAGCCATTTCGTATCACCTGCCTTTTGTTCATCGGACTGATTATGAGGTCTGATATAACAGCTATAGTTCTCGCCTTTTATTCCCGACGAAACACTGATGCCCCTTGCGGTAGCTGAAAAGGATAGTATGCTCAAGGCTATGGACGATAGTAACAGGGCCAGAATATGTATTACAGCAATGGTTAGTGAGATGCTGTATATGGATTTCAATATCTGAGTGATAAGAACAACAACTACATTAAGGGCAAGGATTTGTATAATTATAGTGATCTTCCCTGAAGCTGATAATATATTTGCGTTGACGGGGCTTGCTGTTTTTCTTGTGATTTTAGTTAGAAGAAAAACAGTTACTGTCCCTATCAGAACGATGCCTTCAAGAGCAATGGCTATGATTGTAAGTATCTGCACCAGATTCATAGTGCCCTCCTTGAAATTTACTTGATTGTTATTTTATTCTACTAAGCTTTTGTAAAAGTCTTTTGATATTCTTTTGGTATTACAGTGTCAGCAACATAAACTTCTTTTATGGAGTATTAACGACATAATCACTTCTGTATAATTCTAAGGTGCTCAAAACACAGCTTAAAATCTGTGTTGATACTATGAACGTTATATTACTTAATTGTTGTTCAGCTTATTCCCACAACGATAACAGAAAACAGCACCCTTGGGATTTGCGGTATTACAGGAAGAACAGGTGTTTGCAGTTTCGGTTGAAGTCTGCTGGTCTGCTGATGAAATAAAGTCTGTCGACTGACATCTGGGACACTGATTGGAGTGGTTGCTGATAGTTACACCGCATATAGCACAAGCCTTGAAATTGGGATTTTGCGGGGCGATTATATTATTCTGTCTGAAGGCCTGCTGTGTAAGCTTTTTATTGCATAAAGCACGGTATCCTAAAACGCAGATTGTTACTGCAATGATAAGTACTGCAAAGTAGACAGCGTAAACAATAAGATAGAACTGCTTTGCATTCGGATCACTTATGTTGCCGACACCAAAATGTGTTGTGGTAAGATATGTGAAGGGGTTAAATAAAAAGGCGAGTATGTCTATCTTTATAAGCAGGAAAAAGGCACTGATAGTAGTCAGTGCTATTGTAAGACCCTTGACAGTTCCTCTTTTTTTAGCAGTCGGTGTTTTCTTATATTTCGGAATATTGAATGCCAATACCAGCATAATAATTACAATTGCCACAAAGATAAAAAATCCGTCAAAAAGTTCTGTGAAAAGCATTCTGTTGCGGTAAATTTCATTTGACCATTCTGTTGCTGTAAGTAATTTTGACATATTGACCTCCTTGGAATTAGATTTTTATTTTCTGTTTTTGATTTTACATATAGATATACATAATAAGTATATCACGGATAGCTGTTTTTGTCAAATTTCAGGGGGTTGTAACAGACTTTTTGCCGCTCGGAATTATACTATTTGTCTGAAAAACAAAAAAATATTGACAATAAATCGCTGAAGTTATATAATAATAAATGTTGAACATAAAGAATATGAGGAGTTTTCCTCCTCTTATAAGGAAAGGAAAAAAGAAATGGCAGTACTTGTAACAGGCGGTGCAGGATATATCGGCTCTCATACATGTATAGAGCTTTTAAATGCAGGTGAGGATATAGTAGTAATAGATAACTTCTATAACTCAAAGCCTAAAGCGATAGAGCTTATTAAAGAAATCACAGGCAGAGATTTTGCTTTTTATGAAAATGACTGCTGTGATGAAGCGGCACTTGACAGAATTTTTGCCGAAAACTTCATTACAGAGGTTATCCATTTTGCAGGCTACAAGGCAGTTGGTGAAAGCTGCTTAAAGCCCGTTATGTATTACGAAAACAATCTTCAGTCCACAATAGCACTTCTTAAAACTATGCAGAAGTACGGCTGTAAAAAGCTTGTATTCAGCTCCAGTGCAACGGTATACGGAATTCCTGCAAAGGTTCCCGTAACAGAAAAGATGAAGCTTTCAGCTATCAATCCTTACGGTAGTACAAAGCTTATCATTGAAAATATGTGCAGAGAGCTTTATGCATCCGATAACGAGTGGAGCATTGCATTACTCAGATACTTCAATCCCATCGGTGCTCACGAAAGCGGTAAGATAGGCGAGGATCCCAACGGTATCCCGAATAACCTTATGCCTCTCATTCTCCGTGCGGCATCAGGCAAGATGGCAACACTCAGTGTATTCGGTAACGACTATCCCACCCCCGACGGTACTTGCGTGCGTGACTATATTCACGTTGTGGATTTAGCCTTAGGTCACGTAGCGGCAATCAAGTCTGTAAGAAAAGAAACAGGCTGTCCCGCTTATAACCTCGGTACAGGTAAGGGATATTCCGTGCTTGATATAATCAACGCCTTTGAAAAGGTGAATGACGTCAAAATTCCCTATGTAATTGCGGCAAGACGCCCCGGCGATGCGGCAGAATGCTATTCAAACCCTGCCCTTGCTAAGAAAAAGCTTGGCTGGAGTGCTGAAAGAGGCATCGAGCAGATGTGCCGTGACAGTTGGAATTATATAAAGAATAACACATAAATGTGAAAAGCCGTAGCATGCTTGCTATGGCTTTTTGAAATTATTGCTAAAGCTTTTTGAAATTATTGTGAAAAAGAAAGGAAATAAAATGAGATTTACCTATTGTCCCGACTGCGGAAAGCTTTTGTCACATCGTGATTTAGGAGATGAAAAGAATGTCCCCTGGTGCGATGATTGTAACCGCCCCTTTTTCGATACCTTTTATACCTGCATAATCGCTATTGCAAGATTCAAAGATAAATATGCCCTCATCCGTCAGAAAAACGATGACAGCGAAACAAATACCGAAAAATTTATCTGCGTTTCGGGTTACATCGGAGTGTGTGAAAGTGCAGAAGCGGCAACTATCCGTGAGATAAAGGAAGAGCTGGGCTTTGATGCATTAAAGGTAACCTTTGTATCTTCCTATGTTTATGAAAAGAAAAAGATGCTGATGTTAGGCTTCTGTGCAGATGTAGAGCAGACCGATTTCGATATTTCAGGCGAACTTGTCGAGGCTCACTGGTTTGATAAGGATACTGCACTCGAAAAGCTTAAGAACACTTCTATAGGAAAAGAATTGTTACTTGATATACTGAAAATGGAGGAAAAATAAAATGTCCGAAGTAAAAAGCAAGATACCACCCTATGAGCGTACCGCTCATTATTATGAAACCGACAGAATGGGCATAATTCACCATTCCAATTATATCCGCTGGTTTGAAGAATCAAGAATTTATTTTCTTGAAAAGGCAGGCTATTCCTATTCTGAAATGGAAGCTGACGGCGTTATGATACCTGTTTTATCAGCAGAATGTGAATATAAGAATGCGGTGAGGTTTGATGAAACCGTACTTATCGACCTTGAAATAACAGAATTCAACGGCTTTAAGATGACTATCACCTATACCGTAACAGGTAAGGAGGATGGACAGCTTAAGGCTGTGGGCAAGACAAGACACTTTTTTGTCACACCCGATTTAAAGCCTATAAGAGTAAGTAAGACCCACAAAAGAGTATTTGATATATTTAATGATAACAAGGCGGTAAAGGAATAACTTCTCTACATAATACGGTACTTTCTGAAATTGCCAGAAAAAGATAGAATACCCTTGACTTTTATACTTTAGAGTGGTAAAATAGATATAGCGATAACCTTAATCATAAAATGTTTTTCACGAAAGGAAACACACTATGAATACAAAGCTTATTTCAAAGGATAAGGACGAGCTTTTCAAGGCTATATTACAGCTTCAGACTGTCGAAGAGTGTTATGATTTTTTCGAGGACCTCTGCACAATAAGAGAGCTTGAATCAATGGCACAGAGATTACACGTTGCAAAGCTTCTTATAAACGGCAATGTGTACAGCGATATCGTAGATATCACAGGTGCAAGCACCGCAACAATAAGCCGTGTAAACCGCTCGCTTCAGGGTGGCAATGACGGATATTCCATCGTCTTTGACAGAATGAAGGAAGAGGAATAATGGCGGCCTATGGACAGTTTGCGTCAGTTTATGACGCACTTACTGAAAATATAGACTATAAAGAGCTTGCAGCATATTATGACAGAGTTAATATATCCCACGGCGGTAAGCGTGGGATATTACTTGATTTAGCCTGCGGTACGGGCAGTGTCAGCCGTGAGATGAAAAAGCTCGGCTATGATGTTATCGGCGTTGATTTAAGCGTTGATATGCTGTCCGTTGCCAAGGAGAAAGATCACGATGGCATAGAGTATCTTTGCCAGGATATGTGCAGTCTTGATATGTACGGTACGATAGATACCACTATATGCGTGCTGGACAGCATAAATCACCTTGACAGCAAGGAAGATATACTTGATTGTTTTAAATCCGTTTCGCTTTTTACAGATCCTGACGGACTTTTTTTGTTTGATGTGAATACTGTAAAAAAGCACAGGGAGATACTTTCGGAAAATACCTATGTCTACGATATGGAAAAGGTCTACTGTGTATGGCAGAACTATTACACATCGAAAGAAGAGCAGGACAGAGTGGTTATCTGTCTTGATATATTTACCGAGCAGGAGGACGGAAGCTATATCCGTTTTGCAGAGGATTTTTCGGAGATAGCTCTGCCGTTGTCAGAAATAGAGGAGCTTTTATTGCGGTCAGGCTTTGAGGTTATGGACAGGTATGAATATCTGACAGAAAAAAAGGGCGATGAAAACAGCGAAAAGGTGCTTTTCTGCTGCAGAAAGAAAAAATAAAAGAAGGACAACGATATGGGAAGAATAGTAAGAGCATTATCCGATGACGGAAGTGCTTTATGTACAGCTATAGATACAACTGATATAGTAAACGAATTACACAGAATACACGGCACATCAGCCACAGCCTCAGCGGCGGCAGGCAGACTTGCGACTGCGGCGTGTATGATGGGTGCCTTAATGAAAAACGAAGGCGACAGACTGACGCTCCGAATAAACGGTGGAGGCTGTATCGGTACTATAACCACAGTTTCAGACTGCTGGGGCAATGTAAAATGCTGTATGGATAACCCCTTTGCAGACCTGCCTTTAAATGAGGCAAACGGCAAGCTGAATGTAGGCGGTATCGTCGGCAGAGATGGTTACTTGGCAGTAATCAAGGACTTGGGACTTAAAGAGCCTTATATGGGACAGATACCGATAGTAAGCGGTGAAATCGCACTTGATATAACACAGTATTACGCTGTAAGCGAGCAGATACCTACAGTATGTGCTTTAGGTGTGCTTGTGGATACAGACCTTACAATAAAGAGGGCAGGCGGATATATAATTCAGCTTGTACCTCCCGTAAATGAAGCGGCAATAGATTTTATCGAAGAAAATATCAAGGATATGCAGTCAGTTACCAATATGCTTGAAGCGGGTATGACCCCTGATGAAATAGCACTTAAAGGTCTTCACGGTCTTGGTGGCGAGATACTTGACAGTTGGGATGCAGTTTACGGTTGCGACTGCTCAAGAGAAAGAACCGAAAAGGTGCTTGTTGCACTCGGCAAGAAAGAGCTTTCAAAGCTTGCAGAGGAAGAGCCTGAGACTGAAGTATGCTGTCATTTCTGCGACAAGAAATATAAGTTTACAAGAGAAGAACTGAAGGAGCTTATAGACCAGATATAAACACCTTTAAGGATTTAAGTGAAAGCGTGGATAGAACTAATGAAAAAGTGGCTTGTAAAAAGCATAGACAAACAAATATCAAACCGCCTTATGCTGGAAACAAAGCTTCCTGCTGTTATCTGCGACCTGCTGGTATCCCGTGGTATACAAACATCAGCTATGGCACAGGAATATTTCAACGGTGATACGCTTTCTGATCCTTTGCTTATAAAGGATATGGACAAGGCGGTAGCGGCTATAGATGATGCTATACAAAATGAAGAAAAGATAACCGTATACGGCGACTATGACTGCGACGGCATTACCGCAACAGTAATGCTATACAGTTATCTCGACGCACTCGGTGCTGATGTGGACTGGTATATCCCCACTCGTGACGAGGGCTACGGACTTAGCTGTGATAGCGTAAGAAAGCTTGCAGACAGAGGGACAAGTCTTATTATAACTGTGGATAACGGCGTTTCTGCGGTAGAAGAAGCATCGCTTATCTACGAGCTCGGTATGAAGCTTGTTGTCACCGACCACCATCAGCCACCTGAGGAACTGCCAAAAGCAGAGGCGGTTGTTGACCCTCACAGACAGGATGACACTTCACCCTATAAGCATCTTGCAGGTTGTGCAGTAGCTTTAAAGCTCATTATGGCGATGGAGCAGGATATAGATGGTATGCTTGAACAGTATGCCGATTTAGCGTCAATAGGTACAATAGGAGATGTAGTGCCTCTTACCGGTGAGAACAGGATAATCGTCCGCAGAGGTCTTTCTGAAATGCAATACAGCGAGAATGAGGGCCTTTTATCCCTTATATCAGCGGCAGGACTTGATCCTGAGGATATGACGTCTACAGGTATTGCCTTCGGACTTTGTCCGAGAATTAATGCCGCAGGCAGATACGGTAGTCCTGAAGCGGCGGCACAGCTTTTGCTTGCTCAGAACAGAAAAACCGCAGATATGCTTGCAACACAGCTTTGTGACCTTAATACAAGCCGAAAGACAACGGAGAATGAAATACTCGAAAAGGCGATAGCAGGTCTTCAGGAAAACCCCCGCATTTTTAATGAGCGGGTGCTTATAGTCTGTGGTGAAGGCTGGAATCACGGAATAATCGGTATTGTCAGTGCAAGACTTTTAGAGCTTTACGAAAAGCCCTGCATAGTCATAGGTATTGAGGGTAACGAAGCAAGAGGATCAGCAAGAAGCATAGAGGGATTTTCTATTTATTCCGCTCTTGAAAGCTGTAGCAATCTGCTGACAAAATTCGGCGGTCATGTAAAGGCGGCAGGCTTTTCTATAAAGAAAGAGTTTATCGAAGAATTCAGACAGAGAATGTACATATATGCGGCAGAAAAATTCCCGTCAATGCCTGCAATGACTATTGAAGCGGACATCGAGCCTGAGGCAGAGCATATTTCTGTAAGCGAGATAGAAAATCTTCAGTATATGCAGCCCTTCGGCGAGCAGAATACAGCCCCCTTATTCCTTATGAAAGAGTGTGTTATTACTTCATCAAGACCTTTAAAGGACGGAAAATATACTTCTTTTACAGCGGAATATAAGGGTAAGCAGTTAAAATTCCTCTGTTTTACTTTATCATACGACAAATTCTCTTATCATATCGGTGATAAGGTGGATGTGCTTGCAAATTTAGAGGTGAATGAATATAATAACACAAAGAACATAAGCGTCAGAGTAAAGGATATACGATTATCCGATTTCAGTCAGGATAAGTATTTAGCGGCAAAAAACATCTATGAAAAGATTTTACGAGGCGAAAAGGTGGAGAAAAAGCTTTATGACCGAATTGTCCCCACGCCTCAGAATATGAAGATACCCTTTGATATAATAAGAAAAACAAAGGATATAAACAGTGCGGTACAGATGGCACTTTCGAAGGGCGTAAATTATTGCCTGTTTATGATGTGTCTGCATATATTCTCTGAATTCGGCTATCTTGAGTTAGACAGAGTAAATGGCAGAATGACCTTTATAAAGGGAGATAAAAAGATAGATCCCGAGCAAAGTGCAGTGGTAAAAAAGATAAAGAAATCCTGCACCGATTAATTTGAAAGAAAAGGAGGCTTTTATATGGTTTACACTATAGAAATGCTTATAGAAAAGATTGAAAGTCTTGATAAAAGTTATGATATTCCTAAAATAAAAGCCGCTTATGAGCTTGCTGACAAGGCTCACGAGGGAGTAAAAAGAAGCTCAGGCGACCCTTATATTTCACATCCCGTGGCAGTAGCCTATATTCTTGTTGATAAATTCAGTATGGATACCGATACTATCTGTGCAGCACTTTTACACGATGTGGTTGAAGATACCGACATAGGACTTGATGTGCTTCAGAAAAAGTTCGGTGAGGACGTAGCACGCCTTGTAGACGGCGTTACAAAGATTGGTAAGGTACCTCTTAACACAAGGGAAGAACAGCAGGCGGAGAACATCAGAAAGATCCTTATTGCAATGTCAAAGGACCTTCGTGTAATCATCATAAAGCTTGCGGACAGACTTCACAATATGCGTACGCTTGAGAGCCGCCCCCCCGAAAAGCAGTGCAAGACCTCTCTTGAAACTATGAACTTCTATGCTCCCATAGCTCACAGACTCGGTATCAGCGATGTCAAGGAGGAGATGGAGGACTTATCACTCCGTTATCTCGATCCCTTTGGTTTCAAGGATATCGAAGAACAGTTAGCACTTCACAAGGATGAGCGTGACGCATTCATAAATAAGATAAAGACAATGATTACAGACCGTATCTCTGATATTCAGCCCCCGCCGATTATTGAAGGCAGAGTAAAGAGTATCTACAGTATCTATAAAAAGGTATATGTAAAGGGAAAGAATTTCTCCGAGATATACGATATCTATGCGGTAAGAGTAATTTTACAGTCAGTTATCGAATGCTATAACGTGCTTGGTATAATCCACGATATATTCAGACCTATGCCATATCGCTTCAAGGACTATATAGCAATGCCCAAGCCCAACCGCTATCAGTCATTGCATACTACCGTTATTGGCAGAGAGGGTATACCCTTTGAAGTACAGATAAGAACTGTAGAAATGCACAATACCGCTCAGTACGGCATTGCGGCTCACTGGAAGTACAAGGCGGGTATAAACGGCAGCGTAGCAGGTGAAAAGCGTTTTGACTGGATAAGACAGTTACTTGAGCAGCAGCAGGAAGCGGACGATGTAGAACAGCTTTCCGAGGCTATCAAGATTGACCTTGCCCCCGATGATGTATATGTGTTTACTCCAAAGGGCGATGTAATAACACTCCCCGTAGGTGCAAATATAATCGACTTTGCCTATGCAATACACACCCAGGTCGGAAATCACATGACAGGTGCTAAGGTGGGCGGCAGAATGGTACCCCTTGACCATAAGCTTGTTACAGGTGAAATTGTAGAAATTATTACCACAAACAGCGAAAATTACGGCCCTAACAGAAACTGGGGCGATATCGCAAGAACCAACGAAGCAAAGGCGAAGATAAGAGCCTGGTTCAAGCGTGAAAGAAGAGAAGAAAATATCGAATGCGGTACTCTTCTTCTTGAGAAGGAGCTTCGTCGCAACGGACTTACACACGATGATGATTTACTGCTTCAGATAGCACATCGCCAGCGCCTTAATACAGTGGAAGATCTGTATGCGGCTATCGGCTATGGCGGTGTTCAGCTTTCAAAAATTATCACAAGACTTAAAGAAGAACAGATAAAGCAGCAGAAATTAATGCAGTTATCTCAGCCTGTTGATGTGGAGGAAACAATCTCCCACTATAATAAAAAGGCACAGAAGGGCGGAGTTGTCCTTGACGGAATAGATGACTGTGTAGTAAACTTTGCACAATGCTGTACACCTCTCCCCGGAGACGAAATTATCGGCTTCATCACAAGAGGCTATGGTGTAAAGATACACAAATGCGACTGTAAGAATGTATCTATCGGTCTTGAAAGCGAAAACAAGGACAGATGGATAAAGGCACAGTGGGCAGGCGGTATGAGTAGCTTTTTCAGAGCGACCATTGATATAATTGCCGAAGACAGAACTGCACTCATTGCCGATGTTACCACCCTTATTGCCGCAAACCGTCTGCCTATTTATGAAATAAATGCCCATAAGCTGAAAAACGGTAATGCCAATATTACAGTAACGGTTGAAGTCAGCGGTGCAGAACAGCTTAAGAATATAATCTTAAGAATTGAAAAGGTCGCAGGCGTAATAAGTGCAGAAAGAGCAGGTAAATTATAATGCAGATCATCACATTGAATTTAGGCGAGCTTGATACATCCTGCTATCTTTTAGTATCCGATGAAGGTAATGCGGCTATGATAGACCCTGCAGGAGAATGTGACAGAATAATTGAAGAGCTTTCAAAAAACTCTCTCGTGCTGACAAAGATACTGCTTACTCACGGTCATTTTGACCATACGGGAGCTGTGGCAGAGCTTAAAGAAATAACGGGAGCAAAGGTATATATCCACGCTGACGATGAATGTATGTTAAATGACACCATAAAGAATGTGGCTTACTTAGTTCCGGGTTACACCTATAAACCTTTTGAAGCAGACGTACTGCTTTCAGGAGGGGATATGATATTCCTTGACGAGCTTGAAATATCGGTTATGCATACTCCCGGACATACAAAGGGAAGTGTTATGTACTTTGTAAATAACAGCATTTTTACAGGTGACACTATTTTTGAAGGCTCGGTAGGAAGAACAGATTTCTACTCAGGTGACATAAAGGCTCAGCGAGAAACTCTTAGGAGAATTTCTGCTCTCAGAGAAAACTATACTCTTTATCCGGGACACGGCGGTGCAACCACCTTAGAGGACGAAAAAAAGTATAATATGTATCTTGGTAGCAGTAATATGTATGATATGTTCTGAAATAACGGCTATCATACTTGAAAAAAGTTACAGATTATGATACAATGATATTATGAAAATTTAACTGAAAGGACTTACCGTAAATGGAATTTAAGGACGATTTAAAGAACAAGGCAAAGGATATTGCTGACGCCGGACTTAAAAAGGCTGATGAGATCTATCAGATTTCTAAGCTCAAATTAAAGTGTGTTCAGCTTGACAATCAGATAAAGGCAAAGTATACCGAGCTTGGAAAGACAGTTTATGGTATGGTAAAGCACGACAGTGCAGACTCTGCAAAGATATCCGAATCAGTTATGGAGATAGAAGCTCTCTATGCTAAAATGCGTAAGGTTTATGCAGAAATTGAAAAAGCAAAGAAAATTCTTACCTGCCCTGTATGCGGCACAAAGAATAAGTTCTCCGATACCTATTGCCGTAGCTGTGCAAACAGACTTGTAGCAACAGACGAAGAACCTGATGATTACAGCTTTGCACCTGATATGGATGAAGAATAAGAATATATCTCCCGAAATGTTTTCCGGGAGATTTTTTATTTACTCAAATTATCAGGAAAAATGTATACTCTGTTAAATTACTATTGACAAATATTTTGAGCAATGTTATACTTGATATATCAAATTAAATTAGAGGTGCAGATATGTCTGGTCGTAAAACACTAAAAGAAAAAAGGGAAAAGATGCTTGCGGTCGCAAAGCGAAAGGAAATTAATTGCCCGCTTCCGCTCACGTGGTTTAAACTTGTAAAATACGCTTCTTTGGTACTTGCCGCTATAAGTACATTCGGATTGCTTTACGTTATGATGAACGTCTCTTCTGTTTTAGGCGATTCGAATTTCGCTGAAAAAATATCAGAAAATCTTCGCAATACATTCACAATATATTGCGTTATAACTGTAATTCTTATCCTGATTGACATCGGTATTTGTGCATGGCGATATATAGTAATGACCTATCTTCCGAAAAGCGGCTACAAGCAACTGATTATCGGTTTTGTGTTAGCTTATGCAGTTAATGTTGCAAGCTCTGCTTTATCGGCGTACATAAAAGACGTAATGGCACTGGAGGCGTACGGCATAAATCAGGAGACAGTAATTGTATCATCAATCGTTACCTTTATTCAGGTTGGTATTTACTTTGTTATCAATTTTATCTATTTCAGAAGAAGAAGCGATGTTTTTGATGAAGTAATTGATTATGATGTGGTAAGCCCTGAAGATATAGGCAATATTGATATATGTCCCCATTGCGGTGCGTCTGTACCTGATGATCAGATGTTCTGCAGTAAATGCGGAGAAAACTTTTAAAACTGATATCTGAATATATTTTCCCCTGCTACAAATCAGCAGGGGATTACTTTATGTTGAAAAACGATTACAGCTTGATAACAAAAGCGAATAACAAACTTTCTGCGGGTTGACAATAATACAGAAATATGATAAAATAACCTATATCTGCTTTATAATCACAACAGACGGAAGGAACAGTATGGAAAACAGAATATTAAAACCGTACAGCGTCCTTATGTCTGTGTATAAGGGCGAGAATAACGAATACTTTAAGGCGAGTATGGACAGCCTGTGCAATCAGACTTATCCCGCAGATGAGATAGTGCTTGTCTGCGATGGACCGCTCACTGAAGAGCTTGACAAATCCATATCAGAATATAAAGAAAAACTTGGTGACGTGCTGAAGGTAATACAGCTCCCCGAAAACAAGGGAACTGCCTATTGTGCAAACGAGGGCTTAAAGCACTGCAAAAATGAGTTTATTATGAAAATGGACTCTGATGATGTATGTGCTGATAACAGAGCCGAAAAACAGATGGGCTTTCTATCAGATAACCCTGATATTGATATTTTAGGCAGCTATATTGAGGAATTCAAGAGTGCTGATAACTCGACAATAGGAATAAGACAGACACCCACAATTCACGAGGATATAGTCAAATTTGCAAAGAGAAGAGCGCCCTTTAACAATCAGACGCTTGTATACAGAAAATCCATTGCCGAAAAGATAGGCGGATATTCAAATGATCTTCTTCGTTGCGAGGATTACGACTTTATGGTACGTATGCTGATGGCAGGAGCTAAATCGGCGAACATTCCCGAAGTGCTGGTACGTTACAGAGTAAATAAGGATAATCTTAAAAGAAGACGCAACTGGAAGAATACAAAAAGCTTCTTTGCGGTAAGAAAAAAGATATATAAAATGGGATTTTCAAGCTTCTGGGATTACATTCTGCCTTGTATAGGACAGTTTATGCTTTTTATAACTCCAAGCTGTATAACTGGTCTCGTGTATAAAATTATGCTAAGAAAATAAAATTAACGCCTTTGCTTGTTATAGCAAAGGCGTCTTATATTTTATCCTGTTGTTTTACCGCTTATTTCTGTATATGCACCGTGAAGACCTACACTACCTTCCATATTATAGGCTTTTACTCTGAATTTATATGTGGTTGCTTTTTTAAGTCCTGTCACACGGTATAAAGTGGTAGCGTTGCTTGTAAGCTTTGATATACGTACCCATTCGCCGTTGATATACTGTTCTACAATGTAGCCATCTCCTGTAGTATTCTTATTCCACTCGAGACGAATTACACTACTTGTCTTACCGCCGATCTTAAGTCCCGTTATGTTTGACGGGCTTGTTGTAAGTGCCAGGACCTCAGTATATCCACCGTGGAGACCAACCTTACCCACCATATTGTATGCTTTCATTCTGAATTTGTAGGTTGTTGAGGGGTTGAGTCCCGTTACACGATATGTGGTTGTACTGTTATTTGTAATTTTTGCAATTCTTACCCATTCACCATTTTTGTATTGTTCAATAATATAGCCGTCTGCAGATGTGTTCTTTGTCCAGTTAAGACGAATTACACTTGCAGATCTGCCGCCAAGTCTGAAATCAGAAACAGGAGAAGGGTTGGTAGTAGAGGTCAGAGTGCCGGTATATACGCTGTGCAGACCTACTTTGCCGTCCATTTTATACGCTTTCATTCTGAATTTGTATGTTGTGGAAGGGTTAAGACCTGTTACACGGTAATAAGTGGTATTGTTATCGGCAATCTTTGCGATTCTTACCCATTCGCCGTTTTTGTACTGTTCAATAATGTATCCGTCTGCATCGGTGTTTTTTGTCCAGCCAAGTCTTAATACTGTCGAGGCTCTGCCTGCAAGCTTGAATCCTGTAACTCCGGAGGGATTTGTTATTGCTGAAAGTTCAGTATATTTGCCGTATTCGTCGCCCTTGTACGCCCTGATTCTGAAATCATATTTTGTTGCGGCGGTGAGATCGGCAATGCGATATGTAAGTGTAGAATTGCTTGTGATTTTTGCAATCTGTTTCCAGCTGTTATTAACCTTCTGTTCAAGGATATAACCATCGGCATTGCTGTTTTTGCTCCAGCTTACACGTAATGCGTTTGTAGCTCTTCCGCTGATTCTGAAATCAGGTACCTGTCCTACTGTATCCTTGTAGAATGGTTCTACTACAGCGTCAACAAAAGCCTGGTCTGTCCATTTGAGAGTAGAGCGGTTGAGATGACCGTGATTTTCACCGAGATTTCCTGTGCTGTATTCTACATTGTTATCCCAGAGCATGCAAGGAATACCTGCTTCGGCAGCCATACCCATATAGTATTCTGCCCACTTTATTCTTTCAGCAGAATTCTTTTTGTTGGATGCACTTGTTTCACCGATTACAACAGGGATGCCATTGTTTATGAATTTTGACTTTAATGTGTTGAAAAGACTGTTGATTTCATTTTTGCCACTGCTTGTAAACATGGATGTGCCACTTGCATTGAGTGCAAAGTTATAAGGTGTGTATGCGTGTACTGATACTATAAGCCTGTTTGCGACTGTATCAGTGGGGAGCTTATAGCCGGGGGTTGTACATCCGTCTATGGATGCACCGTAGCCGGGGATCATAATGCATCTGTCTGCATTGTTACCGCCTGATGCTCTGATAACATTCACTGCCTGCTGGTTCATTTCGTTGATAATCTGAATAGCAGTTGTTACATTTGCATTGGGGCTGTTTACAGGGAACCACCATTCGTCGTTTGTGCCGATAAGTCTGGGTTCGTTGAGGGCTTCAAATATCAGATGCTGATCGTAGTTCTTGAAGACTTCAGAAACCTGAGTCCATACAGCCTTGACAAATGCTATTGACTTTTCTTTGTGTGTGCTGTTGGGATAGAAGAAGGGATTTTTGTTGCTGATTTCATTATCGTGATGAATGTTTAAAATTACATACATATCGTTATCTATGCAGTAATCAACAATTTCCTTTACTCTTGCCATCCAGGCAGAGTCGATTGTGAGATCTGAGGACATATGTCTGCCCCAGGAAACAGGAACACGCACTGTATTAAAGCCCTGAGCCTTTACAGCGTCGATCATTGCCTTTGTAGTTTTGGGATTGCCCCAGGAGGTTTCAGATGAAAGTCCGTTGCCGCCTGTTGCGTCAAGGGTATTACCTAAGTTCCAACCCGCACCCATTTCTGCTACAATCTGATTTGCAGTTTTTCCGTTAACCGCTGCTGAAGCGGGAATCTGCATACTACATACAAAAAGTAATGCGAAAAATACCGCAATTAAAGCAGAAATTACGGAAAGCGATTTTTTTGCCTTTGTCATAAAAATTTCCTTTCTGTTACTTTGTTATCTGAATTATAATATCTCCGATTTCATCAAGGGGTGCTTGTACTGATACACCACCTTCATCGTATGCCACGGCGGGCATACCGTACACAACACAGGTCTCCTTATTCTGACCTATTGTGAATGAGCCGGCATCGTGCATAGCTTTCATACCACGTGCACCATCTCTGCCCATTCCTGTAAGAATAACACCGAGAGCCTCTTCACCGGCAATTTTTGATACAGAATCAAAAAGCACATCCACCGACGGACAATGTCCCGATACCTTCTCACCGAATTCACTCTTTATGTAATAGCCACGAGCGTCTTTATACACTCTCATCTGTTTTGCACCATGGGCAAGGATAATAAGCCCCTTGCGGAGTCTGTCGCCGTCTTCGGCTTCCTTAGCGTCCATTATGCAGATGCGGTTCAGTCGTTCTGAGTACATTTTGGTAAAGCCCTCAGGCATATGCTGAACGATAACTACAGGGGGAGTGTCAGCAGGGAGTTTCTGAACAACCTCAATTATAGCATCTGTACCACCAGTACTTGCCCCGATAGCAATGAGCTTTATATCTCTTCCCTTTATATCGGCGGGAATTTTCGTCTTTATATTTTTGGGTGTTGACGCCTGAACAGCTTTTTTTACTGCTTCCGACTTTTCGGTCGTTTCAGACTGTGGCGGGGCTTCCTGATTTTTTGCAGGCATTACCGCTTTCGGCTTTTCGTGACTTTTCTGAGGCTTCGTTCTTATCTCGTCAAGGCAGGAGAGCAGAGCTTTTTTAAAGCGATCAAGACCCTCGACACCGCCATCGGCGTTTTTGATTACCCTGTACACACCAAAGTCAGAGGACTTTTCTAAAGCATCTTTATTGCCTGTTACAAGTATCACAGGCTTATTCTTTATGGCATCAGGTACTGCAAAATCACTGCTCAGAATATATTCACTTATTACCACGCAACCACATTCTGACATAGCAATATCAGCCGTGTCAGAAATAACGGCTGTGAAATCCATATTACTGCGGTTTATAATGTCTGTTATTATGTGATTGATTGCAGGACTTGAGCCTGTTACAACAACATTAAGCGGGACATTCTTTTTGTTCATAGTGAGTTTTTCCTTAGTATATACATATTTCCGCCACAACCGTGGCGGAAATATTATTTCAGATTATAGCGGTTTTCTGTAGATTGCAGGTTTTATGTATTCGTAGTTTGTGGTATCTCTCGGAATACTTTCTGCGTGACCTATAAAGAGATATCCGCCTGGACGGAGTACATCGTAAAAGCGTTTTACAAGCTCAATCTTGGTTTCCATCTCAAAGTAGATCATAACATTACGACAGAAGATAAGATCAAATGGAGCTTTTCTGAAAGGTATCTCTTCCATAAGGTTGAAGGTACGGAAGATTACCTCGTCACGAAGAGCCTGTTTAACCTTATATTTGTCATCTTCGCATTTATCAAAATACTTTGTCTTCCATGCGTCAGGCAGATCCTGCATACCTGCGGCTGCATATTTACCCTCCTGAGCACTTGAAAGTATTTTCAGGGAAATATCTGTTGCAAGAATTCTGGTGTCCCAGTTTCTTTTTTCGATTCCTAAAAATTCGTTTATGTGCATTGCTGTTGTGTAGGCTTCTTCGCCGCTTGAACAGCCGGCACTCCATATTCTCATGGATTTCGTCTTGTTGGTTTCCTTTATAAAGGGAAGGACGGTTGAAGTAAGAAAGCTGTAATGCTCAGGCTCTCTCATAAAATAAGTATGATTGGTGGTGAGCTTTATTATCAGCTTGTCGATTTCCTTTCCCGTTTTATCGGAAAAACACATATCCATATAGTCGTTATAGTTTTTAAACCCACGCTCAATGAGTGCATTGCTGAGTCTGCCCTCGATGAGTGCTCTTTTATGAGTAAGGTTTATACCGTAATTATCACGCATATAGGATACAAGACGCTCGAATTCCTTATCGTTTATCTTTAACAATTAAGCACCGTCTTTCCTTGAATCAGATGTCCTCACGGATCTGATCGTCTATAAGCTTTGATACATCAAGAACAAGCTTGATACCATCGTTCATTTCAAGAATGAACTTGATAAACTTGCTCTGGTTTATATTGTTCAATTCTGGTGTTCTTGAGATGTGTTTTTCTGAAACAGAAATTACATCAGCGACACTGTCAACGATAAGACCTACGGATGTATCACCTGTTGATACATGAATTACGCAGGTACGTTCTGTGAAGGGGATTTCGGGCTTGCCGAATCTGCTTCTGATATTTACTACAGGAACGATTTTGCTTCGTACGTTGATGATACCCTTTATATATTCAGGAACGCCTGGTACTGCTGTAATGGGAGAAACCTCTATGATTTCAACAACATAGGGAATCTCTATACCATATACCTGTTCACCTATATTAAAAGTGAGTACCTTGGTTATCTCCTGATTTGAGGCGTCCTTCTTGGCAGCCTCAATTTCAGCCTGGCTGCTTAAAAGTGCCTGAAGTTTTTCGTTATAGTTTACTGTTGCCACAGTATTATCCTCCCGATCTTAGATTTTGTGATAAGCCGTTTATCAGCCGTTTATAAGTGTGTTTACATCTATAATAAGTGAAATTGTACCATCACCCATAACAGTACATCCTGACAGACCCTCTGCCTTGATATTGTACTGGCTTAAATACTTGGGGAAGGGCTTAACTACTACAGGCTGTTCGCCGATAAGTCTGTCTGCGAATAAGCATACTGACTTGCCGTCAACATCAACAAGAAGGAGAATACCTTCGTTAAGATCTGTAACATCTGTAGGCATCTTGAACTTTTCGTGGAGTCTTAAAATAGGATAGCAGATACCTCTGATCATTATCATTTCGCCCTGCTGAGTGTCGTTGATAAGCTTGTTGTTGCCTACCATAAGGCTTTCTCTTATGGAGGAAATCGGAACTGTAAATATTGTAGTACCAACCTTAAGCTTCATACCTTCAACGATTGCAAGTGTCAGAGGAATCTTGATGATAAAGTTTGTACCCTTGCCTTCTTCACTGTCAACAGTAAGTGTACCGCCGACCTGTTCGATACTGGACTTAACAACGTCCATACCAACGCCACGGCCACTGTATTCTGTAACCTGCTCGTTTGTGGAGAAGCCGGGGAGAAGGATCATATTCTGGATTTCCTTGCTTGTGTATTCGCTTTCAGGCTTTGTGAGCATACCGTTCTTAATAGCCTTTGCGAGTACCTTTTCACAGTTGATACCCTTACCATCATCGGATACTGTGATGATAACTTCGTTTGAAGAATGCTTTGCGGCAAGCTTTACAGTAGCTTTTGCGGGCTTACCTGCTGCAATTCTTTCGTTTACATCGGTTTCAATACCGTGGTCCATACAGTTTCTTACAAGGTGCATAAGAGGATCGTTCAAGCTGTCAACGATGCTCTTGTCAACTTCTGTTGTTTCACCTTCGAGAATAAGCTCTGCATCCTTATTCAGCTTAATCTTCATATCACGGACAATTCTACCCATCTTTTGGAATACACCTGCAAGAGGTACCATTCGGATAGACATTACAATATCCTGAAGCTCATCAGTGAGCTTTCTGAGCTGTCTTGCAGCCTTGGAGAAGCTTTCAAGACGAAGACCTTCAAGGTCAGGGTTAGCGATAACCATTGATTCTGTTGTGATGATTTCGCCAACGATATCGTGAAGCTGGTCAAGCTTAGCAAGGTTTACACTGATAAGGCTCTGCTTCTGTCCGCCGCCACTGGACTTCTTAGCGTCATCGGCCTTTGCACCACTCTTAGGAGCAGCCGCACCTGAAGAAGCTTCCTTCTTCTTTTCTTCCTTCTTTGCTTCTTCTTCGCTTACTGTTTCAACTATTTCATAGGAAGCTACATTGAGTGCTGTTTCGATAGCCTTTATAACTGCGTCGTTGTTGCCGTCAAATCCCATAAAGGTAATGACAAAGCCGCTTTCAACGATCGTCTTTGCAGCCTCAGCGTTGGTTTCTACATCTGAAGGAATGTGAGAGATTATCTGTCCCTCTTCCTTTATCTTTGTGAGTAAGAGGAATGCACGGAGATTTTCCATTCCGCAGCCTTCTTCAAAGAATACTCTTACTGTCATTGAGCCTTCGCCACCGCCTACGATAACAGGTGCATCCTTGGCAGCTGATCCTGTGCTTGCCGCAGGAGCATCAGCAGGAACTGCTTCGCCTGCCGCCATAGCTTTGAGCTTTTTAGTGGCATCCATAAGCTTTGTGTAGTTCTCAGAGAAATCAGTAGGAGTGAAATCGTCATCATCACTGGTCTGGATATACTCGATCTCCGCCTTGTATAAGTCTGAAACTTCGAATATCAGTTCGTATACAAAGGGGGCATCCTTTGCAATTTCAGGTTTTTCTCTGATTACGAAGAACATATCCTCGCCCTTGTGAGCAAGATTCTGAAGGTTTTCAAACCCCATCATTGCAGAAGAACCCTTGATGGTGTGCATTATACGGAAAATCTCGTTAATGTCCTCTTCTACAAAGAAGCCTGCGTCCTCCGTTCTCAGTAAAATTTCGTCGAGCTGCTCAAGCAGCGAGTTGGTTTCAAATATGTACGCCTCGAGCATGGATTCCATGCCTGCTTCAACCTTTGCCATATAGAAAACCGCCTTTCTGAAAATTTCTTGTTTTTTGTACAATCTCTGAAGATTGATATTGATAAATTCGAAAAAGTGTGCTAAACTATATGTATAGCCACTTTTAGTGGTTTCCCTTTGCATAATCTGTATGAAAGGAATGAACCTTATGCCTAATATCCCACAGCTGACATCTCCTGTATCGAATAACAAAAGTTATTCTTTTACAAATCGTCAGTATGATGGTAATATAGAACCCTTTGATATGGTCGAGCTTACCCAGCCCTTAAAGGCTGCAGGTACATCTCAGGAGGATAGTGGATCAGCCGCCGCTATGATGATGGGAAGAAAGAATCTTGCACCGCTTACGGTACAGATCAAAGATCCCACGATGGCAGTCGAAACGCTTAAAAACCTCTTAAGCTCTGATATTTTAGAGCAGACTATGATAAGCGGATACACCGAACTCTACGGTGATATGGATGAGCTTATCAAAAGCTTTTACTTAAGTCCCGATAAACTCGTTGAGGAGATACGCAATCAGGAAAAGCAGAACACTATGTTCAGCGGAGATGAGTTCTATAAGCTCCTCCACGGAATTTTAAAGACCACCACAAGTCCTGAAATAAAGGACAATATAGGAAATCTTTTAAAGGCTCTTAACTTTTCGAGCAACAAGGAAGAGATACTTAATGCACTCAGTGCAAATCTCAAATTCCTGTCTGAATACTTTTCTCCCAATGCATCTCTTTCTGCAAAGCTTACAAAGCTTTCTGCCCAGTGGGGTGCTGAGGATGCGGAGCACATGTTTGAACCGCTGAAGGGTGAAACGCTTGCACTTTTAAAGGATGTATCGGCAAGCCTTCTCAACGATGAGAGAACCCAGACATTTATTCCTCTTATAGTACACAACCTTTCCCGATACAACACCAACAGGTATATGCTGAAGGAAAGCTTCGCAAATCTGCTGACTTACATACCGTCAAACGAGATGCGAAAGGAATTATCCACTGCATTCAACAATCTGCTTCAGAAACTTTTCAGTCCAAAGCAGCTCAGTGAAATGGAAGATAATTCTGATACTTATAATAATACACTAAATCAAAATGAAAATCAAGAGTTTTTTAGCATTTTTGACAATAAAGACGAAAATTCTTCCCTTTCTTTGTTCATAAAGACACATTTAAGCAGTGAAGAATATCTTGAAGGCATAGATTTATCCCCTGAAAAGCTGGAATTTCTGTCAAATCCGTTTATGGACGGAGAACAATCAGGTCTTCAGACCATCAAGAACATCCTGATGTCTATGCTTGGCGGCACCGAGTCCCGTCAGATGATACCCGTTATACATAAGGAAATTCAGGGTATCGCTGATATGACGACCCTTGTTGAGTATCTTAACAATATTTTAAAGGAGATGCCCGATATAGATCAGCGTGAGGATGTATTCAGAACCTTTACCGAAATCGTAAATACAATGGCACAGCGTAAAGAGCTTCCTGCCACCAGTAACATTCCTTCATCACCCTCAACTCTTGACAAGCTGACTGATTTTATTGCAAAGAATATAAATCACGAGGCTATACAGTCCCTTGATAACTTCAATGCGTCAAACCTTCTGCAGAGTCTTTTAAATGCTCCGGGTGTATTCACGCCTCTTGCGCATTATGTACTGCCTTTACAGTTTGAGGATACAAAGGCATTCGGTGAGCTATGGGTGGATAACGATGAAAACAATCCCAACAACACACCTGTAGGACAGAAGAATTATCATCTTTTCTTGACTTTTGATATAGAGTCTGTCGGCAGATTTGAAGTGGATATGTACGCATTAGGCGAAAATATCAGTCTTTCTTTCCTTTATCCCGAAGGCTTTGACTACAGGGTAAAGCGTTTTACCGACAAGATTGATCTTATCATAAGAAATATAGGCTATAAGCCTGTAAAAATGGAAACGGCAGTACTTAGAAAGCCTCATAATCTTACTGAGGTATTCCCGAAAATAGTAGACAGGAGGAAAGGCTTAAATGTCCAAGCGTAGCAGAAATTTCGGTCAGCAGGCAGCAGCGGCTCTTAAATACAATCCTGAAATGAGTTATGCTCCCGTTGTAGTAGCGTCAGGACTTGGCGAGCTTGCCAAGAAGATAATAAACATAGCGGACGAAAACGGCGTTCCTGTATACCGTGACGACAGTACAGCCGCCCTTCTTGTCATGCTTAACAGCGGTGAGTGTATACCTGTAGAGCTTTACAAGGTCATTGCGGCAATCTATGCTGAGGTGGTATATTCCGCAAACGATATGAAAAAAGGCAAGGTATGACCTTTTAAAATATAAATAAACATCTGAATGTAAGAAAGGACAAAAGATTATGAACAACGACAAAAGAATCAGAAACATTGTTATGACTGCAGCACTTACTGCACTTATCTGTGTAGCAACAATGCTTATACAGATCCCCGTACCTGTAACGGGCGGATATGTAAATTTAGGCGACGGCTTTATAGTAGCAGGTACATTTATGCTTGGTATGCCCTATGCGGCAATAGCGGGGGCGGTAGGTTCTGCTCTTGCAGATCTGCTTACAGGCTATGCGATATATGTTCCCGGCACCTTTATTATCAAGGGACTTATGGCGGTAGCGGCATTTTATTGCTATAAGGCTGTCGTAAAGGCAAAGCCGAATGCAAGGTTTGCGGGCAGGGTAACAGGAGCTTTTGCGGCAGAATTTGTAATGGCTTTCGGATATTTCTGCTACAGTATAATTTTACTCAGCGGAAATATAAGTGGTGCTTTTCTCACGATACCGGGAAATCTCGTTCAGGGTATATTCGGCGTGATAAGCGGAGTGATAATGTCTACCGCAGTAGCAAAAACAGGAGTACTTGGCAAGCTCACAAAATAAAAATACGGCTGTAATGGTTTATGACTGTTACAGCCTTTTTAATATCTTAATACATTTACATTTTTCTGTCACGAAAAAACTGTCGGAAAATCATTTTTTGTCTTCAGAAATCGTCATATTTTACGCTCTTTTTCTTGACATCAGTGCATAGAAATTATATAATATAAATGTATGCTCAAAAACGAAAGGTAAGGAGAAAAGCCTTGTTTATAAATATAGACGGTTTAAATATAAACTACGTTGACAGTGGCGAAAAAAACAGCGAAAATGCGATTTTACTGCTTCATGGCTGGGGGTCAAATATCACTCTTTTTCAGAAAATAATTGATATGGTAAGTCCCTCAATGAGAGTAGTGGCACCTGATATGCCGGGCTTTGGTGAGAGTGACGAGCCGAAAGAGCCCTGGTGTGTTGACGATTATGTTTCATTTATAGCAAAATTCTGTAAGGAAGTGGAGCTAAAAGACCCGATAGTGCTGGGTCATAGCTTTGGAGGCAGAATTATTATAAAGTCGGTAACAGGTGAAAACCCCACGATGAATCCGCCCAAAATTATTCTTACAGACAGTGCAGGCATAAAGCCGAAACAGAGTCTTAAATCAAAGGTAAATACCAAAATGTATAAGATGGGCAGATCGGTTATGAGTACAGCTCCTATGAAAAAGCTGTTCCCCGATGCTGTTGAAAATATGAGAAACAAAAGAGGCAGCGCCGATTATCGTGCCGCTTCTCCTGTAATGAGAGCAACCCTTGTAAATGTGGTAAACGAGGATCTGACACATCTTCTGTCAGAAATAAAGCAATCTACCCTTTTGGTATGGGGCGACAAGGACGATGCAACGCCCTTATCAGACGGTCAGCTTATGGAAAAGCTTATTTCCGACAGCGGCTTAGTTGTTATCGAGGGTGCAGGTCATTACGCATTTTTAGAGGGCTGGTATACCTTTTCCCGGGTGCTTGCCTCGTTCTTAGAGATAAAATAAACAAAGAAAAGAGAGTTTTCTGATATGTTGGATATTATATCAATTGTGATTTTCTATATTATTCTTACAGCAGTATGTGTTATTAATTTCAAGCATTATATGCACATGTTCCAGCTTAATTCCTACCATGCAAACGAGCAGTTAAAGTGGATGGGAATAAACCTCGGCAGTGTTATTTTCCGTCACATCTTTACGGTGATATCAGTAGCGGTACTTCTTATCTGCAACGATGTAAAGGCGTCTACGCTTCTTATCGCATCAGGAATTATGTGCTTTAACTCTGCTTTTATAAAAACAAAAAAAGCTAAGAAAAAACTGGTTTTCACACCACGAGTTATCCGTATGTGTGTTACGTGGGCGGTAATATATATCGCAGTTATGGTGCTTGTACCGCTCTTTATGGGTTTTACACCCCTGTCGATGACAATTCTCTGCCTTATGCAGATAGTAAACCTTTTCGGCACAATCATTGCAAATGTTATCAATAAACCGATTGAAGCAGGAGTAAATCGTCACTATATAAATGACGCAAAGAGAATTATAAATGAACTGCCCGACCTTACTGTAGTAGGTCTTACGGGTAGCTACGGTAAAACCAGCACAAAGTTCTATCTTGAAAAGCTTCTTTCTGCAAAATATCGTGTGCTTATGACTCCCGAAAGCTATAATACAACAATGGGCGTTGTAAAGGTGGTAAGAGGCAGTCTTAATGCCACCCACGAAATATTCCTTTGCGAAATGGGTGCAAAGGGCGTAGGCGAGATAAAGGAAATATGCGATATCGTACATCCTAAGCACGGTATCATTACTTCCATAGGTCCTGCACATCTTGAAATGTTCAAGTCTATGGAAAACATCGTAAAGACAAAGTTCGAGCTTGCTGACAGTCTGCCAGATGATGGTATGATAGTACTGAACTACGATAATGACTATATCAGAAATAACCCCTGTAATAAGATAAAGGTGACTTACGGACTTAAGAGTGACGCTGATTATACGGCACAAGTCCTTTCAGTCAGCGAAAAGGGAACACAGTTTATTGTCCGTCACGGTGACGAAAGCCGTGAATTTACCACAAAGCTTATCGGCGAAAATAATGTACAGAACATTGTGGGTGCAATCGCAATCTCTCACCGACTTGGCGTATCCTTTGACGAGCTTGCATTACCCGTAAAAAGACTTGAGTGTGTACCCCACAGATTACAGATAATAAAGGGAACAAATTCCACCATTATAGACGATGCCTTCAATTCAAATCCGAACGGTGCAAAGGCGGCACTTGATACCCTTGCCGTATTTGATGGCTACAAGGTATTGGTATCTCCCGGTATGGTCGAGCTTGGCGAAAAGGAATACGAGCTTAACGAAAAGTTCGGTATGCAGGCGGCAGAAGTATGCGACTTCTGTATAGCGGTAGGCGAGCGTCAGGCAGTACCGATAAAGGCAGGACTTTTAAAGGCAGGTTATCCTGAAGATAAGATATATGTTGCAAAGGATCTTAAGGATGCTCTTGCAAAGGCAGATACCCTGAAAACAGGCGGTAAAAAGAAGATAATCCTTCTTGAAAACGATCTGCCCGACAATTATTAATAAAGACGTAAAGAAAGGAACAAGACACTATGAAGATAAAAGTAGGTGTTTTCTTCGGCGGAAAGAGTGTAGAACACGAGGTATCAATAATCTCCGCTATCCAGGCTATAAATTCCATAGACAAGAAAAAGTACGATGTTATCCCGATATACATTACCAAAAACAGCGAAATGTATGTCGGTGAAAAGATAGGCAACATAGCGGCATATAAGAATATTCCCACATTGCTTAAGGAAAGCACAAGAGTTATACTTATAAATGATGGGAACAAGGTAATTTTATCCCGTTATCCCGCAAAGAAATTCGGTAATAATACTATTGATTATATTGATGTCGCTTTCCCCATAGTACACGGTACAAATGTAGAGGACGGTGCATTACAGGGTTATTTACAGACCCTCGGTGTACCTTATGTAGGCTGTGATGTATTATCCTCAGCAGTCGGTATGGATAAGTATGTTATGAAGACTGTTTTCAAGGATAACGATATCCCTGTACTTGACTGTATGGTAGCCCACATCAGCGATTACGCAAGAGATGAAGAGGGAATAAAGGCAAAAATTAAAGAAAAGATAGGCTTTCCCCTTATTGTAAAGCCTGTAAACTTAGGCTCCAGCGTTGGTATCGAGCTTGCAAGAAACGAAGAAGAGCTTGACGAAGCCTTGGATAACGCCTTTACTTACGCTTCAAGACTTCTTATAGAGCACGCTATCACAGAGCTTAAGGAGATAAACTGCTCTGTATGCGGTGACTATGCAACGGCCCGTGCTTCTGAATGTGAAGAGCCTGTAAACAGCGACGATATACTTTCCTTTGAGGATAAGTATATTTCAGGAGACAAGGGCGGAAAATCTTCAGGTATGGCAACACTTAAAAGAAAGATACCTGCTGATATAGATGATGAAACAAGAGAGAAGATAAGAACGCTTGCGGTAAAGGCATTCAGATGTCTTGGCTGCAGCGGCGTTTCCCGTATCGACTTTATGATTGATAAGTCAAACGGCAATGTTTATCTTAATGAAATAAACACTATCCCGGGCAGTTTATCCTTCTATTTATGGGAGCCTGTGGGAGTGAAGTATTCAGAGCTTCTTAGCGAGATGATATCCTTGGCACTTAAAAGAGAAAGAGAAATAAAGGCACTGACCTTCAGCTTTGAAAGTAATATCTTGGACGGATTTACAGGCGGAAAGCTCGGCGGTGCAAAGGGAAGTAAGCTGTAATTTCTGAGGAAAGATTATGGAGAATATAAAAACAAAGGCTTATATAATAAATCTTAAATACGGAATATGGGAAAATCAGCTCTGGCTTGAGGCACAGGACACTCCTGCAATGAAGCTTGCCTTTGAAAAGGCAAAAAAGGGACTGTCCGAAGTGGCAGAAAGCAGCCAGAACAGTTCTGATTTCTTTACTAAAGCTATAGAGCATTTCGCCGCCTTCGGCTTTGACAGAATACAAAAATGAGAGAGATAATAGTATCTAAAAACGACAGCGGACAAAGACTTGACAGATTTCTGATAAAATGTTTTCCCGCTCTTACTATGGGTAATATCTGCAAGCTGTCACGAAAGAACTGCATTAAGCTCAACGGCAAAAAATGTGACCCAAAGACTCATATAGCACAAAACGATATTATAAAGCTGTTTATAAAGGATGAGCTTTTAGAACTAAAGCAGACAGACAATGATTTTACTGCTGTTTCTTCTGAGCTTGACATAGTTTATGAGGATGAAAACATCCTGCTTATAAATAAGCCTCAGGGTATGGTAGTCCACGAGGACGAGTCAAAAGACCCCGACACACTTATAAACAGAATAAAAAGCTATCTTTATAAAAAGGGTGAGTATCTTCCCGAAAAGGAAAATACCTTTGTTCCGTCCCTTTGTAACAGAATAGACCGCAACACCTGCGGAATAGTAATAGCGGCAAAAAACGCCGAGGCTCTCCGCATTATGAGTCAGAAGATAAGAGACAGAGAGCTTAAAAAACTGTATCTTTGCATAGCGTCAGGTAAGGTAGAGCCGAAATCGGCAACGCTTACAGCCTATCTGCAAAAGGACAGCAACACAAATACCGTAAAGGTTTCCGACAGAAAAACAAAGGATAATCTGACAATCAAAACAAAATATAAGGTGCTTCAGTTTGACGGAAATAATTCGCTTTTGGAAGTGGATTTACTGACAGGCAGAACACATCAGATAAGGGCACATTTGGCTTATATCGGTCATCCGCTTTTAGGTGACGGAAAGTACGGCAGTAATAAGCTTAATAAACAGTACGGCTTTAAATATCAGGCACTTTGCAGTTATAAGCTTATCTTTCAGTTCAGTACGGATGCGGGAATACTTTCTTACCTTGATAAAAAGGAATTTACTGCTCCAAAGCCACAGTTTGCAAAGGATTTCGGGAAAATAAAGGTGTAAAATGAGCATAATAAATACTATAAGCAACCGACACAGCTACAGAGGAAAATATAAATCCGACCCTGTACCAAGAGAAGACCTTATCACCATAATGAAAGCTGGCCTTGACGCCCCCTCAGGCTGTAATAAGCAGACTACAAGTTTTATAGCAGTGGATGACAAAGAGGTAATGAAAAAATTACACAGCGTTATTGTTCCTCCCGTGGGAGAGACTGCTCCTGCGATGATATGCGTTTTAACAAGAAGGATAAACGCCTACAGAGATAAATGCTTTGCGGTGCAGGATTATTCAGCGGCGATAGAAAATATGCTGCTTGCGATAACAGAGCTTGGTTATCAGAGCTGCTGGTATGAGGGTCACATCACCGATGAGGACAGAATAGGCTATAAAATGGCACAGATTCTCGGTGTACCTGATGAATATGAGCTAATCTGCTTTTTACCTGTAGGAATTGCTGAGGAAGAAGTAAAAGCACCAAAAAAGATGTCCTTTGATGACAGAGCGTGGTTTAATAAATTCCCCGATGATAAAAAGTAAATATAAGACTACCCCTCGGATCGCTAAAAATCCGAGGGGTAATTTTATATGCATTTTGGAAAACGCTTACTTCTGTGCCATATAAAGATTATAATAATCTCCCTTTTTGCTGAGCAGCTCTTCGTGAGTACCCGCCTCTGTGATACCCTTATTATTGATAAACATTATCTTATCACAGTTTCTGATAGTAGAAAGTCTGTGAGCTATGATAAAGCTTGTTCTGCCCTTTAACAACTCGTTAAGACCCTTCTGCAGTTCCTTTTCCGTCTTTGCGTCGATAGAAGATGTCGCTTCATCAAGAATAAGTATCTTAGGATCAGAGATAAGCGTTCTTGCAAAGGAAACCAGCTGTCTCTGACCGCCTGAAAGTTGTGAGCCGCCTTCAAACATTTCTGTCTGATAGCCGTCCTCAAGTCCTGCTATAAAGTCGTGGGCACATACTGTTTTGGATGCGTTTATAATCTCTTCTTCAGTAGCGTCTAATTTACCGTAGCGGATGTTGTTTTCGATACTGCCTGAGAATATAAAGCTGTCCTGAAGCATTATACCCATCTGCTCACGAAGGGAGTGTAATGTCACCTTGCTGATATCGTGACCGTCTATGTAAACAGCACCGTCGTTGATATTATAAAATCTTGAAATCAGATTTATAATAGTTGTCTTACCTGCACCTGTAGGTCCTACAAGAGCGATGCTTTCGCCGGGGTTTACTGTAAAGCTTACATTTTCTAAAATGTTCTTACCTTCTTCATAAGCAAAGGTTACATTTTTGAATTCAACCTTACCTGTGATTTTAGGAAGCTCATAAGCGTCATCTGCATTCTTTACAGGCACAGGCTCATCCATAGTCTCGAAAATTCTTTCAAGGTAAGCAATAGCGTTTATGAAGTTATTATAGAGGTTTGCAATATTGATAATAGGCTGCCAGAAGCGTGAAGAATAGTTGCTCATAGCAAGTATACTACCGAGGGAAACGGCAGGGAAGCCGATAACCAGCAGACCCACAAAGTAAAGACCTGAGTCAACTGTAGCTCTTATATTATCAACCGCAAAAGGAATGCAGTGGTTGATAGTAACCGCCTTCATCCATACCTTGCGGTAAGCAGTTGAAAGTCTGCGGAAGATACCGAGATTCTCGTTTTCTCTTGCAAAGCTCTGTGTTACTCTGATACAGTTTATACTTTCTGCAAGATAAGCCGTCTGATTTGAGTTCTTGTTAGATACCTGCTGCCACGCTCTTCTTTGCTTGTTCTTTAAGATGACCATAACAAGAATGAACACAGGCACGCCTGCAAAAATTACAAGTGCAAGTCTTACATCCACCATAAACATAAAGATTGTGATGAATATAAGGTTGAAGATTTCCAGTACAAAGTTTATAATGCCGTTTGTCAGCATATCCGAAACATTGTTTACATAGTTTACAACTCTTACAAGTATCTTACCCTGAGGTCTGTCATCATAATACTGGAAAGGAAGCTCCTGCAGATGCTTGAACAGATCCTTTCTTATATCATAGATCATCATCTGACCCGCTTTTGTCATTATTCTCTGACGGATGTTGCCGAGTATTACGCTGACAACTATAGTAAGTAAAAAGAGAACCGCTAAGAGAATAATATAGGGGATAGCATTTTCCTCGCCCCTCTGACCCATAGGGATTGCGTTGTCAACCACCTCCTTTGTGATAAGGGGAGCAAATAAAGCTACCACAGCAGAAATTGCCGACAGGGTAAAGGCAATTATCATCTTCCACTTATAACGCTTTACATATACAAGAGCACGCTTGAAGTGGGCTAAATTAAATGGGGTTTCAAGAGTTTCGTCAATATCAAATTTATTTCTTGCCATTTAAACCGCCTCCTCTTCTATGCCGTTCTGGAGAGTATAAATCTCGTGATAATAGCCCTTTAATGCCATAAGCTCATCGTGAGTACCGCATTCCTTTATCTTACCGTCCTCTAAGATGATAATTCTGTCAGCATGACGGGCAGAGGAGGTACGCTGTGCAATAATAAGCTTTGTACAAGAGTAACCTAAGTTTGTGAGATTTTCCTGAATTTCGATCTCAGTTTCCATATCAACAGCGGAAGTGGTATCGTCTAAAATGAGAATAGCAGGCTTTATCGCCATAGCACGGGCAAGAGCAATTCTCTGCTTCTGACCGCCTGAAAGACCTACGCCTCTTTCACCGATAATTGTATCATACTGTTCGGGCATCTTTTCTATAAAGTGAGCGGACGCAAGATGTGCATACTGCTCAACCTCTTCAAAAGGCAGATCAGAATCACCATAAGCGATATTACCGTCAACGGTATCCGAGAAGAGCAGTACCTCCTGAGTTGTCATACCGATGTTTGAACGGAGAATATCCAGCTCATAATCCTTTACGTTCTTACCGCCGACAAAAACGTTACCCTCTGTGGTATCGTAAAATCTTGCAATAAGATTCATAAGCGTTGTCTTGCCTGAGCCTGTTGCACCCATTATAACGACAGTTTCGCCGTCCTTTATATCAAGATTTATGTCACGGAGAACCGTAGTTTCGCCGAATTTTAAAGAAACGTTTTCAAAGCGGATATCGCCCTTTATCTTGGGTCTTTCATCGCAGTTATGTTCATTTACGATATCAGGCTTTGTGTAATATACTTCGATTATCTTTGTAACGCTTGCAAAGAATCTCTGCATATCGTTAATAAGCATACCGATATTTCTCATAGTGTTGGAGATAGTCCACAGCAGACCTGAAAAGACTGTGTATTCAGAAAGGGTTATTCTTCCGTTTATAACGAAGATACCGCCCGCTAACATCTGTACTACCCATAAGCCCTGAGCCAGTGTTTCTATGTAAGGCTGGAAGGTGAGCCATACCATAGCCGCCTTCTGGTTATGTTCGCAGTAGTCCTTGTTGAACTTGTCAAAGTCCTCCATTTCATACTCTTCTCTTGCAAATGCCTTTACCACACGGTTAGCGGCAATGTTCTCCTGTGCCTTTGTATTGAGCTTTGACAGCTTTTCACGAAGTACCACGTATCTTTGTCTTACTCTCTTTGAGAACATTCTCGATACGATGCAGAGTATAGGAGCAAGGGAAAGGATGCATAACGTCATCAGCCAGTCAACAATGAAGAAATAAATGATAGTGTAGATAAACAGTGCAAGGCTTTCTACCACCATCATAATGATCCACGCAAGCGAATGACGGATAAGCTCTAAGTCACCTGTAAGACGGGTAACCAGGTCGCCTCTCGTATGTGTATCATAAAAGTGCATATCCTGATTTTGAATACGGCGGAAAAGCTCGTTTCTTACCTTCTGTAATACACCCTGAGATACTATTTCGTAAAGGGTCTTTGCAACAAACTGTAAGCAGGTGCGGACAAATACGAAAAGTATCATCGCAACGCAGAGTGTTATTAAAAGATCTCTCTGATTTTCGATATTTGACAGAGCGTCAGGGGAGGTGATGAAGATAGATATTATTTTTTCCGTAATGATAGGGCCTACAAGGAAAAACGACATATTGATAATAGACATAGTAAGCGCCACCGCATACACGGGTCGATAGCCCTTTAAATTTTCCCAGAGCCATTTTAACTGGAACATTTTATCCTTCCTTTCCTTAAAGCTAAAAAGCTGATTTTTACGTTTTCAAAAAACGATCAGGGGTAATTGTACAAAAAAGAAAATAAATTGTAAAAATCTATTTTATTCCGTCCTTTTTTGTCTCGGTTTCTTTATTCGCTCAGCTATTTTAACACAAGAAAAAGATACTGTCAATAGAAAATTTCAATTTATCCTTAAATGTATCAAAATTGTAAAAACTAACTCTTTTTATGCAATAGGACAAGGATTTTTTGTGCAATGCTCTAAGCTGCCGAAAGTATATTGAAAAAAGCCTGCAAAAAAACGAAAACCCTCAGATTTCTCTGAGGGACTCCGTTTTTATCATTTTATCATTTGGGGAATATAATTAGTTATTAATAATTCATAGAACCTACAAAGCCATTAGCATCTCTTACAGATATACTGTAGCTGCCGTATGTATCCTTTACTTCTGTTCTCATTGATGAGAATTCAGGTGTGTAGGATGAGTTGATGTAGGCACCCGCATTACGTAAATCTGCTTTTGTTTTTGTATATGCATTACCAATTGTTAAGTAAATCATATTGCCGTCTACTTCATACTTTTTGTAAGTACCAACTGCTAAAACACGGTCCATCTTAGTACCGTAATAGGTTCTTGTATAAGATTTATTATTCATTATTTCTGTTACTGTCCATGATACATTACCGTAGTCGAGTTCGTTTAAGGAATTTACTCTGCCGTATTCAGTTTCATACCATACTTTTTCGATTAGCTTGGGACTAGCACTTGCTTCGTGATAAATGCGATATGCTATAGGAGAATATTTGCCTGAGTTAAATCCGATTAAGATTTCCTGCTTGTTTCTTACGTAGGAGCTAAGATTGAGCGTATCAGCGTGGCATACATATACGTCGCCGTTGTCCTTTAATTCAACATGACCTCTGGGAAGAGTCTTAAGGCCGTACTTAACTGTTGTCTTGCCACCGTTGATCTCTGTTAAGCTGTTGTTTACAAATGCACCGCAGATTCTTCTGTTAAATGTAACGTAGTTTGCATATTTTGCAGTTTCATAGACGCCTTTGCTGAAGTTTGCACCACAGTAGCTGTAGGAACTGCTATTTGCCTTTATATCGCTTGCAGATACGTACTTATCATCGAACCAGTTTCCTGTAAATGTACCGTCACTCTGTGTCTTAGCAAGTCGGATTTGCATAATACCTGTGTTGATAAAGTACTTAATCAGTTCAGCTTCGCTTTTCTTAAATGTGCTTTCAAATGTGCCGAGTGATACAATAAAGAATCTGTTTGTTTCCTTGTCATAACGAAGTTCGGGAATTATTCTAGAACCCTTGTTGGTTGTTATGACCATACCTTCTGTCCAGATATAAGCATCAGTAGCTGTACATCCTTCATACAATACTGCAAGTATTGTACCGCCAGTATGACCATCTGCAAGTAAATTTGAGTAAGATAAATATACATAACCATTGTTTGCATTTCTCTGACTGTTGAGGAAGTTCCAGGTAAGCTCAGGTGTGTTATTGAGATAATATGAGGTGTTTTTCACCTGAAGAGAGGTACTGAGTGTTGAGACCCAGTTATAAGTACCTGAAGGCTTAAGTTGCTGAGAGTTGCTGGAGGTTACTTTGTAGTTAAAAGTTAAAGACTTCGAAGAGCTATTTGCACTTGCGGTTAATGTAAATGCAGTAACCATTGTAGCTGTTGCAAGGACAGATGCTACAATTTTCTTGAACTTGTTCATGATAAATACTCCTTTTTAGTTAAAATGTTGTGTTTGAATTTTTTGTTTTCTTTTAAGGTTTTTACTTTTGCGTTTTAGTAGTTTGCGAATAAAAGGTTTTGTTTTTTATAAAGATGTTGGTGTGATGTAGTGCTGTGACGTTTTAAATACTGTGCTTGTATTTTTTATTCTCTTTCCGTCTGAGCTACTCCCGATGTGCACCTCGGTTTCCCTCGTCTGACTAAAGTATATCCCATATTCGGCATTTTGGCAACACTTTTGCTTTATTATCCCTGAATTTGTGGCAACTTGTATTTTGTAAACGATTACAAACAGCAAAATTTGAATTAAGTTGCCGTTTTTACTTTTTTGGGCAAAAAATCTGATTTTTTTATATTTTGTGAAACGGATTTGTGAAGTTTACATAAAGCTGAAATTCCGCTCTATATAGCGTGTTTAAGGGGTATGGGCGGATAAGCGGTACATAGAAAAATGACCGCTTATTCTTTGCAGAAAAGACAATAATTTCTGACGAAAATTACATCTTAAACGGAAAAACGTACCGCTCATCAGTGAGATAAGCGGTACATTGTTTAAAAATCCCTTTTAAATAAAGGCTTTGCCACTTCGGACAAGCGGTCGGCAGGTTGGGAGCGACAAACGGAACAAAAGGGCAACCTGCACAGCCTGTTTTTCGGCATCTTGAATTGACAAGGTGTAACTTTGCTTATTGTATTTGCTGTGTGGCAAGTTGTCACAGTTGGCAACTTGTCGTGGAAACTAAGGCTAAAAATGTGGCATTTCGGCATTTTATCCTTATTTTGTGCATCTGGTCGGAATATATTTGACTTTAATTACAAATTTATTTATACTATAACTAAAGAAGAAATTGGAATTCTATTTCAAACGGAGGTAAGATAATGCTTAAATACAAAATATGTGTACTGATGTCAGATATAAGAGAAAGTAACACCGTATCCTACATGATGGGAATTGAAAAGGCGGCTAATGCACTTGGCTTTTCAACTACAGCCTTTTCTATGTTACAGCTTTGCGAGCTTATTACAGGCGGTGAGGAAAAGGTATTCGACCTTGTAAATTTCAACGAATATGATGGTGTGATAGTTATCGCCTCCAGCTTTGGTGCTCATACCGATATTCTGATGAATATACACACCAGAATAAAAGAAGAGTGTAAGGTGCCGGTGGTGGCTATAGGAAAGTTCGAGGATGTTGACCACGTAAAGAGCCGTGATACAGGCAAGTCAATGGAAATGGCGGTCGATCATCTTATAGATGAGCATAATTGCCGCAATATTTATCTGCTTGGCGGAACAAAATATACGGCAGAATCTCGTGTCAATGGTGCAAAAGCCTCCTTTGAAAAGCACGGAATGACCTTAAGTGAGCACGATATATTTTACGGTGGCTTCTGGATAGACTGTGCGGAAAGACTGGCAAACGACATCGCAAGCGAAGTATTACCCGTACCTGATGCAGTTGTATGTATAAATGAGCCTATTGCAAGGACCTTTATTAAATGTATGTATCAGTACAATTACCGTATACCCGATGACATCAAGGTAATGTGTGTTTCAAAGTCCCCCGAAAAGCTTGGCAACATACTTTCTATTTCAACGGCTGTTGTTGACGGCGAGATGGACGGCTATGATACAATGGCTATGCTGTATAATAAAATAACCGGGCTTACTGCCCCTGAAAAGAGACCTCCTCAGCCCATACTGTCCCTTGGTATAAGTTGCGGCTGCGGTATAATGCCCCAGAGAAACACACGCTTTAAATTTGAGCAGAGAGAAAAGCAGGAGCACAGCGAAATGCTTTTCAGAAACAGCAATATCGAAGAAAAGCTCTATA
>JAZSHW010000076.1:0-8442 GCA_045533495.1 Ruminiclostridium sp.
CCACTATAGTGGGATTTATTCCGTCCGTAATTAGTAGATTAGCTGTGCTGACCGTACTTAAGGAGGTGAGGATTTTTTCTGGTGCCGGCAGTGGGACTTGCGCCCACACGGTATTGCTACCAGCGGATTTTGAGCCCGCCACGTCTGCCATTCCATCATGTCGGCAGATATTCAGTTTCGCTGTTGATCGGCGTTGCTCTTTCCTGTCAACTAATTTTGCTTTACAGCGGTTTACGATTTGATTATTATAGCACAGCTTTTCGGCATTGTCAATAGATTTCTTTAAACTTTCAAAATTTTTCAGTACAAATTTATAAAAAACTCTTGACAATTTGGTTAAAATACCGTAAAATTAAATAGAGTAATTTTCAATTTAAACTCGGGGTTTATTTTTTTGCCACGGAAAACCGCATAATAACGGTATTTTTATACTCTGTGACAAGAAAATAACCTGCATTTTACATATACACAATTTAATGTTAAAATGTAAAATCCGCCGTATCTTTATTATGATGCGAGCAATTATTACTAAGGAGGACGCTACAATGGATCTGTGGCTATCTGTCACACTCATTGCGGTAGCGTTTGTTGTAGGTGCAGCGATATTCGGCTTTGTTATGTTCAAGGCAGGCATTTCGCATAGAAAAAAGACCGCAGAGGCTCAGATTGAGTCAGCGGAAAAAGAGGCTCAGAGAATAGTATCTGAGGCAAATGAAAAAGCCCAGTCAACAAAGAAGACCGCACTGGTGGAAGCAAAGGATGAAATTTTCAAGTTAAAAGAAAATAATGAAAAAGAAATCCAGAAATTAAAGACCGAAACAGAAAAAGAGCTGAAGGAACGCAGAGCAGAGCTTTCCCGTTCAGAACGCAGACTTCAGCAGAAGGAAGAGAATTTAGACAAGAAGAACGACAAGATCGAAAGACTTGAAGAATCTCTTCAGAGCAAGAACAAGAAGGCAGAAGAAAAGCTTGCAGAAGCTGAGGCTATCAAAAAGAGCCAGATGGATATCTTAGAAAAGATATCAGGCTTTACCTTAGAACAGGCTAAGGATCATCTTCTTGCAATGCTTGACAGTGAATTATCTCACGAAAAGGCGTTAAAGATCACATCCTACGAGCAGAAGCTTAAGGATGAATGTGATGAAAAGGCAAGACAGTACATATCTCTTGCTATTTCAAGACTTGCCGCTGATACTGTATCAGAGGCGGCTGTATCGGTAGTTCCCCTTCCCAATGACGAAATGAAGGGCAGAATCATCGGTAGAGAGGGTAGAAATATCCGTACCTTAGAACAGCTTACAGGTGTTGACCTTATCATTGACGATACACCCGAAGCTATCACTCTCTCCTGCCACGACCACGTGAGAAGAGAGATCGCAAGAATATCCCTTGAAAGACTTATCCAGGATGGCCGTATCCATCCCACAAGAATTGAGGAAACAGTAGACAAGGCTCGCCGTGAGATTGAGCAGAAGATAAAGCAGGAAGGCGAAAGAGCCGCAATGGATACCAACGTAAACGGTCTGCACCCCGAGCTTGTAAAGCTTATCGGCCGTCTTTACTACCGTACCTCATACAGACAGAACGTATTAAATCACTCTATAGAGGTTGCTCATTTAGCAGGTATTATGGCAAGCGAGCTTGGTGTTGACGCTACTTTAGCAAGACGTGCAGGTCTGCTCCACGATATCGGTAAAGCACTTAACCACGAGATCGAAGGCTCACACGTACAGATCGGTGTGGATGTATGCCGTAAGTACAAGGAAAACGCTGAAGTTATCCACGCAATTGAAGCACACCACGGCGACGTTGAAATTCACTCTGTTATCGCTGCTCTTGGGCAAGTGGCTGACGCAATCAGGGGGGCAAGACCTGCGGCAAGAAGCGAAAACTACGAAAACTACATCAAGAGACTGCAGAAGCTTGAAGAAATCTGCAGCTCCTACACAGGTGTTGATAAGTCCTTTGCTATTCAGGCAGGTAGAGAAGTCAGAATTATGATCAAGCCCGAACAGGTAAACGACGACAAGATGATAGTTTTAGCAAGAGAAATTTCACAGCGTATCGAAAACGAAATGGAATATCCCGGTCAGATAAAGGTTCATCTCATCAGAGAAAGCCGTGCAATTG
The DNA here is from genome assembly GCA_045533495.1 of Ruminiclostridium sp. GTDB lineage: Bacteria > Bacillota > Clostridia > Oscillospirales > Ruminococcaceae > Ruminiclostridium_E. Next base: position 2,131 of record JAZSHW010000076.1, read on the forward strand.
ACTACGCAAAGTAAAATTCAGACATCCCGAGATAATCTCGGGATGTCTTTTACTTTTATCAGACTGATATATGCCCTTTTCTCACCAAAATTTGTTGACAACCTACTAAAATAGAGCTATAATAAATGATGTATGTAAATACATATAAAGACGAAAACCGAAAGGACAAGAAAAATTATGGCAAAGATGAACGAAGGCTTTTTAAATCTCAAGAAAAGCTATCTTTTTATTGAAATCGGCAAAAGAGTAAGAGAATATATTGAAGCTCACCCTGACAACAAGGTTATCAGAATGGGTATCGGCGATGTTACACAGCCCTTAGCACCCGTAGTAGTTGAGGCTATGAAGAAGGCCGCTGACGAAATGGGCGTAAAGGAAACCTTCAGAGGCTATGAAGACAGCGGCAGAGGTTACGACTTCTTAAGAGAAGCCGTATCAGGCTACTACAAGGGCTTCGGCGTTGATATCGACCCTGAAGAAATCCTTATAAGCGACGGTGCAAAGACAGACTGTGGCAATATCGGTGATATTTTAAGTGCAGATAACGATGTTATCGTTACAGACCCTGCATACCCCGTATATGTTGACTCAAACGTAATGAGCGGTAAGAAGGTACACTATGTAAACTCAAACGAAGCAAACGGCTTTGCCGCTATGCCTGATGAAAATATCAAGGGCGGACTTATCTACCTTTGCTCACCCAACAACCCCACAGGCTCTGTTTACACAAAGCAGCAGCTTAAAGAATGGGTTGACTACGCTATAAAAAATAAGGCTATCATCGTATTTGACGCCGCTTATGAAGCGTTTATCTCCGATGAAACACTCCCCCGCAGTATCTTCTGCATTGAGGGTGCAAGACAGTGTGCGGTTGAAATCTGCTCACTTTCCAAGACTGCAGGCTTTACAGGTACAAGATGCGGTTACACAGTAGTACCTAAGGAGCTTATGCTTGAAACTCCCGACGGCGGCGAAATCAGCTTTATGCAGTTATGGTGCAGACGTCAGGGCAGTAAGTTCAACGGCGTAAGCTACCCTGTTCAGCGTGCGGCAGAGGCTGTATTCTCAAAAGAAGGCTTAAAGCAGACAAAGGCTACAATAGCATTATATATGCAGAATGCAAAGATTATGGCTGATACCTTCGACGAACTCGGTATCACCTATACAGGCGGTAAGAACTCTCCTTACATCTGGTTCAAGTGTCCTGACAATATGGACAGCTGGAGCTTCTTCGACAAGCTTTTAAACGAAGCCGAGGTAGTAGGTACTCCCGGCGAGGGCTTTGGTAAGAACGGTGACGGCTGGTTCAGACTTACAGCCTTCAACACACTCGAAAATACGGTAGAAGCTATGGAACGCTTCAAGAAGCTTATAAAGAAATAAGATGAAGCTGTATAAGGACTGCAGTAAGGCGGTAAAGATAACCTCCCTTATATTCATAATATGCGGTATTGTCTTTACTTTGCTTTTTATCCCTGCCACATTTATAAGAGTTTTAAACACAGGCACATATTTCGGCTATGCCATAGGGCTTTTCACCTTTGCTTTAGGAATTTTTATGCCGATAGCCGTAAATCACAGAAAAAAGCTGATAAAATACCTTTACAGAGGCTTTTTATCAGTCTTTGCCCTACTCGGCGTTTATGCTGCCGTACTGTCAGCTCTTATGATATTTTCTATGAATCACGCACCCGAAAAGGATAACAACCGAACAATGATAGTGCTTGGTTGTCAGGTGAAGGAAAGCGGACCGAGTCTGATGCTCAGAAAAAGACTTGAAACCGCTTTAAGCTACCTTGAGGAAAATCCCGATACTTTATGTATCGTTTCAGGCGGTCAGGGTGATGACGAGCATATAAGCGAGGCTCAGGCAATGTACGACTGGCTTACAGAAAAGGGTATCGAAAAGGATCGCATTATAAAAGAGGACAAGTCTACAAGCACACTTGAAAACCTTAAATTCTCCGGGGAGATACTAAAAAAACTCGGTAAAGATAATAATGTCATACTTGTGACAGACGGCTTTCACCAGTACAGAGCGTCACTTCAGGCAGGCTCTCTTGATTACGATATCAGAAATTTAAGCTCTGAAACGCCCCTTTATCTGCTCCCCTCCTACTGGGTAAGAGAATGGTTTGCCCTCAGTTTCGAGTTCGTTTTTGGTTGATTTGACAAAAATATTGCAGTTATTTTTGTACAGTATGAAAGCATTTTTCTATTGCAAAAATTACAACGAAATGTTATACTTGTAGTAGTGTTATTATGATGCAAATTTGCGACTATCCGCAATTAAAATTCGGGTATGGGAAATTCCCGTATTAATGAAAGGAATGATTAACATGGCAACAGAAATTTCAAAGGCAAAGGTTCTCATCTGTGACGACTCAATGATGATCAGAAAAAAGATGAAGGCCCTTTTATCAGATTACGGTATCACAGAGCTATACGAAGCTACAAACGGCAGAGAAGCTGTTGAAAAGTACGTAGAAATAATTCCCGATATCACCTTTATGGATATCGTAATGCCTGAAATGACAGGCGTAGAAGCTTTAAAAATGATCAAGGCTTCTGCTCCCAATGCAAAAATAGTTATGGCAACATCAATAGGTACAGAGGGTAATCTCTCTGAGGCTATAAAGTACGGTGCCAATGATTTTCTTCAGAAGCCCGTTGACGAAGAACAGCTCAGAAAGCTGCTTGACAATTACTTCAAGGAGGCATAAAAAGTGTTTACTCAATTTTTCGGAAGCTATCTTTTAAACCACAAGATAATCTCCGCTGACAACTTAAAGGTTGCTATGGAAAAGAAGGACAGCACAAGAGTAAAGCTTGGTGTCCTCGCTATCAATGCAGGCTATATGACTGCAAAGCAGGTTGACGCAGTTCACAGAAAGCAGCAGACAGTAGACAAGAGAATAGGCGATATCGCAGTTGAAATGGGATATCTGACAGAAGCACAGGTTGAAGAGCTTTTATCTTCACAGAAGACAGGCTGTCTGTTACTCGGTCAGGCTCTTGTTGATATGGGTTGCCTTACAAATGAAGAATTTGAAACAGTTCTTTCAAACTACAAAAAGGAAAACAACCTTACAGACAAGGACTTTACAGCAGACGATAACGAAAAGACTGCAAGCGTTATTTCCGCTTTCTACAATATTGAAGGCGAATACGCAATGTACTGCTCCGAATACATAAATATTCTTTTCAAGAACCTTATTCGTTTTGTAGGCGATGACTTTACACCTCTTGCAAACGCTGAAATAAAAAGCGGTGACACAGTTGTAAAGCAGAACATCGCAGGTGACTTCTCTGCCCTTACTGCAATCAGTGCAGGCGATAAGGCGGCTATCACCTTTGCTTCACGCTTCAGCGAAGAAGAAATTACAGAAAACGATGAATACACAAAGGACGTTATAAGCGAATTCCTTAACTTAAGCAACGGCCTTTATACAGTAAACATTTCCAATTCCACAGGTAAGGAATTAAGCCTTAAGCCCCAGGAGCATATCACAGCGGCTGATCTTAATTCAGTTACTGCAAAGTTCACACTTAAGATCCCTGTAGAATTCTCCTTTGGTGCTGTTATCTTCACTATCGCAGTGCTTTAATTAAAGCCCCTATGACCGGGCAGGTAATTTTTATCACTTGCTCGGTTATAATTATGTATAGAAATAAAAAATTAAGGTACAATCAATAGATCTGTACTAAGATAAAAAAGAAAAGTAGAACAAAAAATTGTAAGATTATACGAGAGGTACAATCAATGGCAATTCAGACATTCCAGAGCTTTGACATCATCTGTATTCTGACGCTTATCGGCGGTCTCGCCCTCTTCCTGTTTGGTATGAACTCCATGGGACAGGGTCTTGAAAAGCTGTCAGGCTCAAGTCTTGAAAGAATACTTGAAAGACTCACATCAAACCCGATAAAATCAGTATTACTCGGTGCCCTTGTCACTGCAGTAATCCAGTCCTCCTCGGCAACAACCGTAATGGTGGTCGGCTTTGTAAACTCAGGCATTATGAAGCTGTCCCAGGCGGTAGGCGTAATTATGGGTGCAAATATCGGTACTACAATGACCGCATGGATATTATCCCTTACAGGCGTTGAGGGTGAAGGCATTATGATGTTCTTCAAGCCCAGCTCCTTTACTCCTGTTTTAGCAATTATCGGTATGATACTGATAATGATGTTCAAATCAGCAAGGAAGAAGGATATAGGCACAATCCTTATGGGCTTTGCAATACTTATGACAGGTATGAACCTTATGAGTGCGGCAGTAAAGCCCCTTCAGACCAACCCTGAATTCCAGAGCATCCTCACAATGTTCTCAAACCCCATACTGGGTATAATGGCAGGTGCGGTGCTTACAGCGATTATCCAAAGCTCCTCGGCTTCTGTCGGCATACTGCAGGCGGTGGCGTCCACGGGTGCTATAAACTTCAATGCGGCAATCCCCATTCTTATGGGTCAGAACATCGGTACCTGTATAACAGCACTTTTATCCTCAGTAGGTGCTAATAAGAACGCAAAGCGTGCGGCTGTTATCCACCTTTACTTCAACCTTATAGGTACGATAATATTTATGGTGGTCTTCTATGTCGTGACCGCCTTTGTGGAAATTGAGATGCTTAACGGCCCTGTTACCGAAACAGGTATTGCGATAGTGCATACCGTATTCAACGTCTTTGCAACAGCACTCCTGCTCCCCTTCGACAAGCTTCTTGTAAAGCTTGCAACAATGACTATCCGTGATGATAAGAACGAAGCCGCAGCGGCAGAGGATCAGTTCAGTGCTCTTGAAGCAAGACTTCTTGCTACACCTTCAGTAGCTCTTGAACAGTGTAAGTCAGTTGCAGTAAAGATGGCAGAATGCTCAAGAGATACACTTAAGCTTTCTATCGCCCTGCTTTCAAGATACAATGACAGAGATGCGGAAATAATCGTTGAAAACGAAGACGTTATAGATAGCTATGAGGATAAACTCGGCAGCTATCTGTTACAGCTCGGTTCCAAAAACCTTACGGTAAACGACAGCCAGACTGTAAACAAGCTGCTTCACTGCATAGGTGACTTTGAGCGTATTTCCGACCACGCCGTAAATATTATGGAATGTGCAAGAGAAATGCACGAAAAGGGACTGCAGTTCTCAAAGAAGGCTACGGAAGAAATAAGTATTTTCAGCAACGCTATAAATGAAATACTCGACACTGCTATGATAGCCTTTGAACATGATGACGTTGATACCGCAAAGGCGGTAGAACCTTTAGAAGAGGTTATCGATCATATCCGTACAGAGGTAAGAGCACGTCACATCAAGCGTCTTCGCAAGGGCAAATGCACTATTGAGATGGGCTTTGTGCTGACAGACCTTATCACAAACTACGAGCGTGTAGCAGACCACTGCTCAAATATCGCAGTTTGTATGATTCAGGTACACGATAACAACAACTTTGACATGCACGGCTATCTGAATGATCTTAAGGCCGCAAGCAATGAAGAATTTACAAGCAAGTTCAAGGCATACAGCGAAAAGTATATGTTGCCGTAAATCTATATATTTTGAGAGGGTAAGAGAAGATGATACCATCAATAAATAGTGTTCAGGAAATGGAAGTTGCAGCAAAATTTATTGTGGATAAGATGAAGAACGATCCCGAATTTGAAGCAAGGATGTTGCAGAACCAGAAAAGAACGCTTTGCGAATTACTTGACCCTCGCTTATCAAATCCTGTGATGCTGGATATGACTATTCAAAGAGTATTACAGATCTATAACAGAAAGTAAAAGACAGGCGACCTTTGGTCGCCTGTCTTTATTATCCCCGCCATCCCATCTGTTAAGCCATCCGACTGGCTTTTAAAATGCAGAAATACCCGAGGGGACGTGCCTTAGAATTCGTCTTCTTCGTCTCTTGCGTTCCAGAGCTCAACAAGGCGTTCCATTTCCTCTTCTGTAAGAGAAATGCCCTTGCCCATTCTGCTGTGGTCAGGTGACCAGGAACGGATATCATACTTAGGTTCACGATCGTTCCAGCTTACCATATTAAGCTCGATGTTGTACTTACCTTCGCTGATAACACCGAGTTCCTTTGTTATTTCATACTTGAATTCTGCCATTTTATTTTTTCTCCTTTTTGTTTTATTTATTTTACTCCCTTGACCTTTTTTGTCTTAGGAAGCTTTGTACTGTCTGCTACCACCACATTGTCAAATACACAGCTGTATCTTGGTGGAATGAGCTTATTAAGATGCAATTTTCCGAAATACCAGTGAAGTCGGATCGTAGCCATGTCGTTCTGTGAGCCAAGGA
>JAZSHW010000060.1:0-32524 GCA_045533495.1 Ruminiclostridium sp.
TCAGAGAAAGCAGAATTGCCTATACTTATAACACCATCGGGTATGATTACAGAAGAAAGGGCTACACATTTATAGAAAGCGTTTTCACCTATACTTGTAACACTATCGGGTATGGTTACAGAAGTAAGGGATGTGCATTCAGAGAAAGCAGGAATCCCTATACTTGTAACGCTGTCGGGTATGGTTACAGAAGAAAGGGCTGTACATTTATAGAAAGCGTTTTCGCCTATACTTGTAACACCATTGGATATGGTTACTAAAGTAAGGGATTTGCATTTAGAGAAAGCAGAATTGCCTATGCTTGTAACGCCATCGGGTATGCTTATGGAAGTAAGAGATGTGCAGCCGGAAAAAGCTTTATCGTCTATACTTGTAACGCTATCGGGAATGCTTATGGAAGTAAGAGATGTGCAATTAGAGAAAGCAGAATTCCCTATACTTATAACACCATCGGGTATGATTACAGAAGAAAGGGCTGTACATTTATAGAAAGCGTTTTCACCTATACTCGTAACGCTATCGGGTATGGTAACGGAAGTAAGGGATTTGCAGTCAGAGAAAGCAGAATTGCCTATGCTTGTAACGCCATCGGGTATGCTTATGGAAGTAAGAGATGTGCAGCCGGAAAAAGCTTTATCGTCTATACTTGTAACGCTATCGGGTATGCTTATGGAAGTAAGAGATGTGCAATCAGAGAAAGCAGAATTGCCTATACTTATAACACCATCGGGTATGATTACAGAAGAAAGGGCTACACATTTATAGAAAGCGTTTTCACCTATACTTGTAACACTATCGGGTATGGTTACTGAAGCAAGGGCTGTACATCTATAGAAAGCGTTTTCGCCTATACTTGTAACACTATCGGGTATGGTTACTGAAGTAAGGGATTTGCATTCAGAGAAAGGGTTTTCGCCTATACTTGTAACACCATCAGGAATAGTGTATGAAGTGTCAGTTTTACCGTTGGGGTATAATATTATTTCAGACATATCCTTACTGAAAACCACCCCATCTACAGAGCAATAGTTTTTGTTATCAGTATCTACATTTATAGCTGTAAGGGATCTGCAATAATCGAAAACAGAATTGCCTATACTTGTAACGCTGTCGGGTATGGTTACTGAAGTAAGGGATTTGCATTCAGAGAAAGCAGAATTGCCTATACTTGTAACGCTGTCGGGTATGGTTACAGAAGTAAGGGATTTACATTCAGAGAAAGCAGAATTGCCTATACTTGTAACGCTATCGGGTATGGTTACAGAGGTAAGAGATTCACATCCGGAGAAAGCGTAATCATCTATTTTTGTAACCTTTTTTTCGTTTATTTCCTCCGGGATAACGACCTCGCTGTCGCTTCCGTTGTACTGTGTAATAGTGATAGTTCCGTTATCCTCTGTGTAACTGAAATCGCTATAGGTTGATGTGTCATCTTCCGAAACAATACTGCTATCACTTTCAGAATCTGAAGACAAAGTGTAAATACCACTGTTTGAAATTATAATGCCTGTTATTACAGCAACTCCTATAATAGCAGCGATAGACGCCGCTGCCGCAAATACGGGGAATGTTTTCTTCTTCTTCTCCTTCTTCTCCTCCTCGTTGTTATTATCGCTTTCTATGATAACAAACTCTTCAGAATCTGTTTCTGTAAGGGATTTTTTATACAGCGTCTGTGCCATTTCTGTTATATGTACATCGCTTATATTGTTAAGAGACTCATCCCATAATCTCTTTTTCTTATCATTCATAGTAGCCTCCTTACACATCTATGCCGTTTTCTTTGAAGTAGGCACGAAGACCTTCTCTTGTTCTTAAAAGCTGGGCACGCACCGCATTTTCGCTCAGATTAAAGCAATCGCCTATAGTCTGCATTGACATATTACAATAGTATCTCATTAAAAATATCTGACGGTTACGACTTTTAATAGTGCTGAGATATCTGTCGATAAAGGTCGTGAGCTGATTTGCTTCAAGAATATCCTGCGGGTCGCTGTTATCCCCGATTATCTCTTCAAGCTCGTCATAGATGTTTTCTGCTCTGCGTCGACAAAGCTTTCTGAGCATATCAATTGCGGTATTTCTTGCAATTTTGCAGATAAATGCACATAAGGATTTCGGCATAGCGGGTGGAATAGCGTTCCAGGTGTTAAGGTATGTAGTGTTTACGCACTCCTCGGTATCCTCATCATTTCTTAAAATTTCGTAGGATATCTTCTTAACAAGCTTTCCGTATTTTTCGCCGGTCTCGGTTATTGCTGTTTCGTTTCTGTCATTGTAAAGTGTAATTATTCTTATATCTTCCAAGTTTTCCACTCCCTTCGCCCTATAAGACGAAATCTTTTTGATTTCGTTACGAAATTTTTTTGTATTTTTAATTTATCATATCATATATTTTTTGTCAATAAGACGGGAGATAACAAAAAACTTTAAAATATACAAATACTTCTTGAATTTTCTGCTTTAAAGTGATATAATGGGAGAGGTCTTAAAATAAAAACAGAAAGGAAAGATAAAAATGTTCTTTCAGAAAGATATAGAAACAATGCCCAGAGAGGAGCTAAAAAAACTCCAGCTGGAAAAACTTAAATACATAGCAAAATACTGCTACGATAATGTGGCATTATATAAGCGTAAGTTTGACGAGGCAGGTTTTGACCCCTCAAAGATAAAGACCTTATCTGATATTCAGTATATCCCCTATACCACAAAGGCGGATTTCAGAGATAATTACCCCTTCGGTATGTTTGCAGTACCCGTAAAGGATGTAGTAAGACTTCACGCTTCCTCAGGTACTACAGGCAAGCCCACAGTAGTAGGCTACACAAAGAACGATATTGATATGTGGTCTGACTGTATGGCAAGACTTGTAGTTGCCGCAGGTGCAAGTGATGAGGATATCGTACAGATCTCCTTCGGCTACGGACTTTTCACAGGTGCGTTAGGTCTTCATTACGGCCTTGAAAAGATTGGTGCTACAGTTGTTCCTTGTTCATCAGGTAACACAGAAAAGCAGGTAATGCTGATGAAGGACTTTGGTACTACTGCCCTTGTTTCAACTCCTTCTTATGCTCTGCGTATTGGTGAAGTAGCTCAGGAAATGGGCGTATCAAGAGATGAATTAAAGCTCAGACTCGGTCTTTTCGGTTCAGAAGGCTGCACTGCAGAAATGAGACGTCAGGTAGAAGATTACCTCGGCGTAATGGCTACCGATAACTATGGTATGAGTGAGCTTATAGGACCCGGTGTATCAGGTGAGTGTACCTACAGAAACGGTATGCACTTCAATGAAGACCACTTCTTACCTGAAATCATCAACCCCGAAACAGGAGAGGTTCTCCCTGAGGGCGAAAAGGGTGAGCTTGTTATAACCACACTTTCTAAGGAAGCATTACCCGTTCTCCGCTACAGAACTAAGGATATCACTTCCTTAACTTACGAAAAGTGCGAATGTGGCAGAACTCACTGCCGTATGGCAAAGCCCACAGGCAGAAGCGACGATATGCTTAAGATCCGTGGCGTAAACGTATTCCCCTCACAGATCGAAAGCGTTATTATGAACATTCCTCAGATTGCTCCTCACTATCAGCTCGTAGTTACAAGAGCAGGTACAAGCGACAGACTTGAAGTAAAGTGCGAACTTGTGGATGCGGCTGTACTTGAAAGTCTCGGTGCACTTGCAAATCTTCAGAAGACTATCCACCACAACCTACAGACAGTCCTCGGTATTGACACAAAGGTAACACTTGTTGAGCCCAAGAGCCTTGAAAGATTTCAGGGTAAAGCAAAGAGAGTGTTGGATCTCAGAAGTCAGTAAGAAGAGTACACTTATTGCAATGTTCTGCTCTGAAAATTGTTAAATGGCAAGTACTGAAAGTTATTATACATAAAGCCCCTGAGAAAATTTCTCAGGGGCTTATTACTTATATTATTAGAACCACACGCCGTTCCCGAAATCATAGATTTCGACGGCTGAGTGAACCTTGTTATATATGTTTGTACTTCGCACTTGCGACCTATCGGTTGCTTTACGGGAACAAGTTCCCGTAACATATATAATCAGAACTGAATTCTTTTTAATTTTTAACAAGCTTCATCGTTGCTGTGTCAACAGTGTAGCTTTTATCGTCCATCTTGATTATATTTCCGTTAATGGCAACACTTTCGCTGTACTGCGGATAGTCAAGAAGATAAATTTTACCGTCACCGTCTATGACATATACTGTGCAGAATTTTTCGTTCTTGTCAATGTTTGAAAGAAAGCATATAATATCACATTCTGAGCCGTTTATTTCTGTTGTGGCAGTTACGAAATGAGAGCTGATATCTGCCTTACTTATAGAAACGCCGTCATTTGATATAGCAGGTGAGGTAAGCTCCTTGCTGTCCGTTGCAGTTTTAATAAGTAATATACCTGTATAGCTGTCTTCGTCTGAATTGTTATTGTGGTCAGATATATGTATATCTGCGGATTTGTTTTTAAGCGTCAGGGTATGTATTTTTTGGGATGAATATTTATCAGTCTTGTCTTTACCATCTTTTACTGAATCGGAGCTATTCTTATCCTGAACAGATTCTTCAGTCTGAGAGACAGAGCTTTCTGATATCTGACTGGTTTGGTTGCTGTTTGATTCGAGATCAGAAGAGCTGACGTTCTGAGTGCTGCTGCAAGACGCAAAAAGAGTAACGACACACGATAATACTGCAACTGATTTTAAAAATTTTTTAGCAGATTTTCTGTTCATAAAAACACATCCTTTCTTTTTTATTATAATACACAATACAATACTTGCCAATGTATTTTGTGATATTTTTTATAATAAAATAAAAGCCTCAGAGAATGTTTTCTCTAAGGCTTTAAATATGTTAATTTTATCAGAACTGAATTCTTTCCTCGATGTACTTCTTTACGTCAGCAATCGGGATTCTTTCCTGCTTCATGCTGTCACGCTCACGGACTGTTACGCAACCGTCCTCTTCGCTCTCAAAGTCGTAAGTAATGCAGAAGGGAGTACCGATTTCATCCTGTCTTCTGTATCTCTTACCGATAGCACCTGCGTCATCAAAGTCGACAACAAAATACTTGCTGAGTTCAGCCTGTATTTCTCCTGCCTTTTCAGAAAGCTTCTTTGATAAGGGGAGAACTGCCGCCTTGATAGGAGCAAGATAGGGATGGAAGTGCATAACTGTACGTGTTGTACCGTCTTCAAGTGTTTCCTCGTCATAAGCTTCTGTGATGATTGTAAGGAATAATCTTTCAACACCGAGAGAAGGCTCAACAACGTAAGGAACGTACTTTTCGTTTGTTTCGGGATCAAAGTATTCAAGCTTCTGACCGCTTGTCTTGATATGCTGGGTGAGGTCGTAGTCTGTTCTGTCTGCGATGCCCCATAATTCGCCCCAGCCGAAGGGGAAGAGGTATTCAAAGTCTGTTGTAGCCTTTGAGTAGAAGCAAAGCTCTTCGGGGTCGTGGGCACGAAGTCTTAAGTTTTTTTCCTTTATGCCGGGAGATAAGAGCCAGTTCTTGCAATAATCCTTCCAGAAGTAGAACCAGTCAAGGTCTGTACCGGGCTTGCAGAAGAATTCAAGCTCCATCTGTTCAAATTCTCTTACACGGAAAATAAAGTTACCGGGTGTGATTTCGTTTCTGAAGGATTTACCTATCTGAGCTACACCGAAGGGAACTTTTTTACGGGTTGTACGCTGGATATTTGCAAAGTTTACAAAGATACCCTGTGCTGTTTCGGGACGGAGATATAATTCGCTCTTACTGTCTTCAGTTACACCCTGGAAGGTCTTGAACATAAGGTTGAACTGTCTGATATCTGTAAAGTCAGCCTTACCGCAGTTGGGGCATACGATACCTTTTTCCTTGATGAACTCTGTCATCTGCTCATTTGACCAGCCTGCACAGTTTGTACCGTCGAAATCTTCGATAAGGTTATCTGCTCTGTGACGTGTCTTACAAGCCTTGCAGTCCATAAGAGGATCGGAGAAGCCGCCGATGTGACCTGATGCAACCCAGGCTTGAGGGTTCATAAGGATAGCGGAGTCGAGTCCTACATTGTACTTGCATTCCTGAATGAATTTCTTTCTCCAGGCATCCTTGATGTTAGTCTTGAGCTCAACACCCAAGGGGCCGTAGTCCCAGGTGTTTGCAAGACCACCGTAGATTTCACTGCCGGGGTAGATAAAGCCTCTGCCCTTGCAAAGAGCAACAAGCTTGTCCATGGTTTTTTCTGTGTTTTTCATTTTAATATATTCCTTTCATTGTCCCTCGTGGCTTGAGGGAACATTTTTAACTATTTGCCTATTTGCTGCAAGGCATATTTGCTTGCGGCATCCACTGCATTGTACAAAGCGTTGTATAGGGTTTCATCTTCTAAAAAAGTATCGATCTTCTGCTCGATATCGGTTACCTTTTTCTTTACATCATCAGGAAGATCAGCAAATTCTACACCGGCATACTCTCTGCGGATATCTTCATATTCCTTGATAAGATCTATAAACCCCTGCTCTGTCGGAATGGCGTCAACTATATCATCGTGATATGACTTTAAACGTTCAGGAGCTTCCATATTTTCAATATCGGATAATCTTGCTGTGCAATCATCCACAGACTGATAAATATTACCTGCTTCACCTCCAAAGAACGTAGCAAAAAGATTTTCGCAATCAGTCAAATAATTACTCCATAATAGCTCAAGGGTAAAATGATAGGTGTTATACTCTCCCTTTGGCAGATGAGAGCAAGCAGCGGCTCTGACCTCACGCCAGTGTTTCTGGATGGAGCCGACTTCTTCAATTTCTACGAGAATATCGTTTGCTTTTTGATTAAGCTCCTGAAGTGAGTCTTGCTCATCAGGAGTGAGAGAATCCATCTTTCCTATATAGTCGCTGAGTTCTACGTTGCACTGAACTATCTGTTTTTCACGTTCAACAGCACTGAGCAGCTTATCGTGTTCGTCCCTGATAGCCTGTGGGCAGGATATACCTACAAGCTTGTCAAGAGCATTTTTAGCCTTACTAAGACCGGTGTCTACGGCATTGACTTCCTGCTGTTTAAAACCGTCCTGAACTGCTGTCTTGTTTTCAATATACCGGTTCATATATGAATCAAGCTCATCGATATAAGTTTCGTAATAGAATATTTCAGCAAATTCGTCAACGCCTTCAGATGATACCTGCTCTGTACTGCTGTTGTTACCGCTGTTTTTATTACTACTGTTACAGCCTGCTAAAAAAGTTGACATAATTAGTGTTGCGAGGATAAGTGAGACGTGTTTTTTCATAATATTGTCCTTTACTGTTCAGTTGTGTTTGATGTACTGATTACTTTTTAAGGGGTACGATCCAGCCCATTTCGTCAGCTAACTTGCCGTACTGCATACCTGTCATTGTATCGTATATCTTCTGAGAGATATCGCCGATCTTGTTACCGTTTATCTCCATAACCTTGTCGCCCCACTTTAAGTGACCTACAGGAGAGATAACTGCTGCTGTGCCTGTACCGAATACTTCCTGGAGCTTGCCTGCATCGTAAGCGTCTGCAACTTCCTGGATTGTAATTCTGCGTTCAGAAACCTTCATGCCCCATTTTCTGCAAAGCTCTAAAACGGACTTTCTTGTGATACCGGGGAGGATAGAACCCTGAAGCTCGGGAGTTACGAGTTCGCCGTCGATTACGAACATAATGTTCATAGCACCAACTTCTTCGATGTACTTTCTTTCTACACCGTCAAGCCAGAGTACCTGTGAGTAGTTCTGCTTGTGAGCCTCGTCCTGACCTGCTAAGGATGCTGCGTAGTTGCCGCCTGTCTTTGTGTAACCCATACCGCCCTTTACAGCTCTTACGTAGTTTGTTTCTACATAGATGCTTACGGGGTTTAAGCCTGATGCATAGTATGCACCTGAGGGTGAGCAGATGATGATGAAGTAATACTTATCACCGGGGCGAACGCCTAAGAAGGGGTCAACCGCAATTACAAAGGGACGGATGTAAAGGGATGCACCGTCTGTGTGAGGAACCCAGTCCTTATCTACTTCTACTAATGCGTGAAGAGCCTGTAAAGCGTCTTCAACGGGGATCTCAGGGATAATAAGACGTTCAGCGGAGGAGTTTAATCTCTTGAAGTTTTCTTCGGGACGGAAGAACTGGATCTCGCCGTCGGGAGTTCTGTATGCCTTCATACCTTCAAAGATTTCCTGACCGTAGTGAAGTACCATTGCTGCAGGAGATAAGGAGATATCGCCATAGGGTACGACTCTTGCATCGTGCCAGCCCTTACCTGTATCATATTCCATAATGAACATATGATCTGTAAAGATCTTACCAAAACCGAGCTGTGATTCGTCGGCGGGTTTTGCCTTGGGTGTGGTTGTTCTTTCAATTCTGATTTCCATTTTTCTGTTTCCTTTCTTATTTCATTAGCACTGATTTTTGTTTAAATCAGCTGATAATAATTCAAATGTAATTATATCATTTTTCTGTAAAAAAGTAAATATGAATTTTTGCATATTTTAAAGGCTTTAACAGGTTTTTCTTTCATACATTATGCATAGTGCATAAAGAAAAAACAAAAAATCGGACATCGTCAGATGTCCGATTTTGGATTTTGTATCAGAACTGAAATACCGCTTCATCAAATTCGTATATCAGCTTGTCGCTGTATTTTTTCATCTCCGCCATATCCTGAGCGGAGTCTTTATCTATAATCCCTATTGTAGTAAGTCCTGCTGTTTTTGCTCCCATAAGAGATGCCGAAACATCATCACACATAACACACTCGCAGGGTAAAAGACCGAAACTGTCCGCAATAGCCTTATATACATCGGGATATTGCTTACCCTTACCAAATTCGGCCGAGGATATGAGCAGATCAAACATATCGGTTATCCCGTGCCTTTCAAGTGCAGGGAGAAAAAGCTCTCTTGTAAGAGAGGTGCATATCGCTAACTTATAGCCAAGCTTTTTTGCAAGGAGTAAGGTTTCCTTTGCATTTTTCTTTAAGGGCACGTTATTTTTGTATTCTTCTATTGCAAGCTCTGTCCATTCCCGCATTAATTCTTCGGGAGTGCAGGTGAAGCCGAAAAGGTCTATTGTATATAATGCTGTTTCGTAAAAGGAACGATGACTGCACTGTTTAGCGTAGTCATCGGGAGCTTTAAGACCTCTTTTTTCCAGAAACTTTTCATCTACGTAATGCCATACATACATAGAATCAAGAAGAGTTCCGTCAAGGTCGAATATTATTGCTTTTATGTCTTTCATTCCTTATATCCTTCGGGTACTATATCTGCTATAACAAATTCAGGACGGTTGAATACACGGGGAATTGCTATAATAGTTGAGGGCTTCCACAGACCTCTGCTTACAATCTGCCAGGTGTCGCCGTGCTGATAAAGTCCGCCTGCATATTTCGGGAAAAAGCCCTGTCCGGGAGCGTAAAGTCCGTTCAGTATGCCGGGGATACGCCACTGACCGCCATGGGCGTGACCTGATAATATAAGATCAAAGTTGCCCTTTAAATAATCTTCCACATCTTCAGGAAAATGAGCGATAAGCACACGGTAGCGGCCTGTTCCTTCTTCGGCTGTTACAGCCTGAAGCTCGTTTACGTATTCGCCGTCCTTTTCAAAATAGGCGTCAGCGTCAAATATACCGCAGATTTCTATCTCTTCATTGTTTACAGTCAGCACTTCGCCGCTGCCCTGAAGAACCTTTATGCCGTAGTTTTCAAGTCTCTGCTTTATAAGAGAGCTGTCACCCCTTGCGTATTCGTGGTTGCCCATCGAATAATAGCAGGGGTATTTCTCCCCTAAATAACGGGCTAATATATATGAATTTTCGGGATAGTAATCCTGGGTCTTATCCGCAATATCTCCGCCGATAACTATAATATCGGGGTTTGCCTTTTCAACTTCGGCAATCAGCTCTGACTGATTGTTTCCGTAAAGAGTGTTATGCAGGTCAGAAATAAATACTATCCTTACAGGAGTCTGCAGCTTGCTTGTGCTTAAGCGATAGGTTGCGGTAGTCATACTCATATCGCAGGCAACCACAGAAAGGACAATACCTGCCGTTAAGGCACAGCCTGCAATAATTCCCTTTTTCATCTTCTTTGTAAGCAAGATAGCACCTCCGTTTTAATTTCAGAAATCAGATTAATAACCTTCAGAACCCTTCAAACTTTCATCGTTTTCGATCCAGCTTTCAACAACTATTGTCTTGTATTCATCTCTTGCAGTGCGGACGATAACTTCCTTTATACCTGCGTTGATGATAAGACGCTTACACATAGAGCAGGGCTCTACATCTCCGAAAAGCTCGCCTGTATTTGCGTCGTGGCAGGCAAGGTAAAGAGTAGCACCTATCATATCTCTTCTTGATGCGGAGATTATGCAGTTTGCCTCTGCGTGAACACTGCGGCAAAGCTCATATCTCTGACCTTTAGGTACGCTGAGCTTTTCTCTTGTACACTGACCTACGTCACAGCAGTTTTTAAGGCCTCTCGGAGCACCTGTATAACCTGTGGAAACAATCTCATCATTATGTACGATGATGGCACCGAAGTTTCTTCTGAGGCAGGTGCCTCTTTCGCATACGGTTTCTGCAATGTCAAGATAATAATTGATCTTATCGCGTCTGTTCATAATAACCTCCGTTTGTTTTGAAATTTATAAATTTACTATACCATAACGGGATAATTTTGTCAATTGAAAAAGGGAATATTCATCATATTGCACTATTGAAAAGAAATAAAATATGTGATATAATAACCGCTGACGGTTATTATATATTTATTTTAATTGTCCTGAGCCGTACGCAAATCAGAGATTTGCTCCCTGCAGGTCGGACGAGTACACCATAACCTTGCGGTTATGGTATACTGAAAACAATAAAGTTACATTATGGTTACAAGGAGGTGCAGGTATGAAAACTATGATAATTGATAACAGCTTAAGCAAAAGAACACTTGACGAAGATGTAAAGTCGGTTGAAATAATAGCCTATCTGCAGAGTCTTTTTGAGATGGGGGTAAAATACGCCGAAATGACTACCGATGTATTTCTCCGTATACCGCCCGGACACGATTTTTCAAAGGTGATACTGAGAATTACAAACGAAGATGACCTTTATTATGTCAACTCCTTCAATTTTGCCTATGTGACATTGCCTGCAAATCTTACACAGCTTGCTCCCCGTATAAAGTGTCCGATAATATCTGAGATATATTTAAGAGGAAGTAATCCTTTTACAGTCGTAAAAATGTTCAAAAAGAGCTTTGATCTTTCAAATGTGGCTATGATAAGGCTGGTGGACAACTTCGATGACGACGGAGAAGCGATGAAAAAGCTGATAAAGAAATTTCAGGATAAGTATATATGGCCTGTTGATATCTGCCCGCTTAACAAGAATGCCAATGCTTTGGCGGCGGTGTTTTCCGCAATGTTCGCCCATGCAGACAGTGTAACTATGAGATATGGAAGCAGTGCAAAATTTGCAGAGCTACAGGACTATATGCTCAATTTCTCCAACATATACGGAGTTATGCCTTCTCAGGAGGCGGTAATGGCTCTTTGCAGATGTCACGCACTCTATGTGCTTGTATTCGGTAAGCCCAGCGATTCGGAAACGGACGCTCTTCGTCTGTATCAGATAGTACCTCACAGAAGCGTACCCGTTGACGGTATACTCTCCTTCGGTTATGAGGAAAGAATGCTGAAAAGTATAAGAAACGGCAGACAGCCCGATATCTCTTATATGAGTCCGCTTATAGAAAAGCTTCGCAGTATGCAGCTTGATAAAAAGAGTGCAAAGGAGCTTTCTGATATGATAGACTCTTACACAGCAAAGCTTTTTAAATAAACGCAAGCACCATAAATCCCTTACGGGTTTACGGTACTTTTATGAAAGGATACAATATGTTCAGGGATATGAGAAGAAAAAATCAGCTTTTATCAGCTGATGAAACTATAAAAATACTGAAAGATAACACCTCAGGTGTACTCGCATTACTTGGGGATAACGGCTATCCCTATTCAGTACCTATGAGTTATGTCTATAATGATGGGAGAATATATTTTCACAGTGCTAAAAGCGGTCACAAGATAGACGCTGTAAAAAGTTGTGATAAAGCATCCTTCTGTGTTATAGCAAAGGACGACATAGTACCATCGGAATATACCACGTATTTTAAAAGTGTTATCGCTTTTGGTAAGATTCATATCGCAGAGAAAAAAGAGGAAATAATAAACGCCCTTCATATACTCGGAGAAAAATATCATCCGGGACATATAAATGAGCGTACTGCTGAAATTGATAAGTTTATAAATAATGTCTGCGTACTTTGCTTTGATATAGAGCATATAAGCGGCAAAGCGGCAAAGGAGCTTATGAAATAAACTCTTGTAAAAATAGAAAAACAGCAACTCTGACGGAATTCAAAGTGCTGTTTTTCATGACGGAAAGAAAAGTAAAAAATCGTAAGGTAGACATCATCTCGAATCTACGCCTATATTATCGCACACAAAAGTTACATTTCGGTTACATTTGTTTGTTTACATAAGTTTAAACTGTTATTCTATTTTCTGCACAAAAATAAAGTGAAAATAAGCATATTTATTTGCTATATTGAACAAATTATTTTTGAACATTTACCATAAACAAGGAATTGATAACATTTTGTTTTCATAAAAAGTGAAAATATCTCCTTTTTATGAAAAGATTTCAAAAATTTTTTTGAATTTGAGACAAAAAAATAACAACATCTGAAGGAGGGAAGTAAAAATTGGCACTCGTAAACATAACAATGCTTGGCGAATTTACTATTTCAAGCGGGAACAGGGTATTCAGTGAAAATGATATCAGAGGCAACAAAATGAGAAAAATGCTTCAGTATCTTATAGCTCACAGAGGAAGAAAGATTCCTCAGAGTGAAATAATAGAGCTTTTATGGGACAATAGCGATAATCCCGTATCCGCGTTAAAAACCCTTGTCCACCGCACAAGAGAGATGCTGAAAAATTATCTTCCCCAGGGTACTGAGTTTATCCTGTCAGAACATAATACCTACAGCTTTAACACAGAGCTTGATTTCTCTATAGATTCAGGCGAGTTTGAGCGGCTTTGTAAAGAGGGTAATAACGAGCTTCTGACAAGAACAAGAAGGGTAAATATATATAAAAAGGCCCTTGATTTATATAAGGGGAATTATCTTAGCTCTTTTTCGGAGGAGAGCTGGGTAATGCCTATAAATGTGTATTTCCGTACCCTTCATGCTTCTATAATCGAAAAATGTGTAAAGCTTCTTTATCCTATGGGAAAATTCACTGAAATAGTAATGATATGCGAAAAAGCAATGGTTATAAATCCCTATGACGAGATGATCCACGAGCATCTGATAAAGGCCATGACCGCATTAGGCGAATATACTCTTGCTGCAAATCAGTATCAGTATCTTAAAAAATTACTTTCTGACCAGTTCGGAGCAGCACCGTCTCCACGACTTACTGAGATGTATGAGCTTACGATAAAGCCGAGAAACGATACGCACCACAATCTTGACATTGTACTTGGCGACTTATGGGAGGACGAGCTTACCTGCGGCGGCTATTATTGCGAGTATGAGATATTCAGATACATATTCCGCCTTTACTGCAGAGAAAATACACGAATTAAAAGCGAACTGCCTATCCTGCTCATATCTCTGTCAGGGGCAGAGGAAAAGGAACTTTCGGATAAAACGCTTATCAAAGCAATGCAGAAAATGTCAGACGCTATAAGCACCTCATTGCGTAAGCGTGATGTTTACACAAGATACAGCCGCAGTCAGTACATTTTACTGTTACCCGGCACACCTATAGCGGATGTCAGCGTTGTAAAGAAAAGAATATTGGATAAATTCGCAAAATTCAAGGATAAAGGCCGTGTAAATATCACATTTGATATTGTGGATGTATCTGAATATGCAAAAAAATCGTAGTTAATATCAACAAAAAGCAACAATTTATTTTGTTGCTTTTGTTTATTATTGCATAAAATCATTGACTAACGTTTCCAAAAACAGTATAATAAAAATATGGATGAATTTGTATAATCGGGAAAGATCTATGTTTTTTTCATAGATACACCCTGGAGGTAATATGAGTATTTTTGACAGAGAGGGCTTATGCTCTGCCGACTGGAAACTGTTTATAGACAGCTTTCCATCCCTTGGTGCATTCAAGCTGTTCCACGACAGCAATGTGGCTTTTGTGGATAAGAATGCCGCATACATATTGCATATTTCTGAAGGCGAGATAGAAAAATCCGAGCTTTTCGGCCTTATTGACAAGCTTAATGAAAAGCCGTATTCAGAAAGCAGAAACATATATAAGCTTTCTGTAGACGGCATTACAACCTACATAAATATGAAAATTATTTATGAGCAGGATTATCTTTTAGGCTTCGTTCAGGACGTCACAAGAAGAATTCAGGACAGACTGAATAAAAAGGCTGAAGATGAAAAGGATGAGCTTACAGGTCTTTATAACAGAACAGGCTTTATCAGAAAAATGAGAGGTGATTTGGCAGAAATTGCAGGCAACGCTCATTGCTGTATGGCGGTTGTACATATAAACGGAGTAGAGAAGATCGACTACGAGCTGAACTACGACAAGACTGCCATCTGTTTAAAGTCTATCGCCCAGGCGGTAAAGCAGTTTGCAAGTGAATATGTCTTAGTCGGAGTAAAGAGCTATAAGGAGTTCTTTGTGTTTTTCAGACAGCTTGCAAAGAGTGAAGTAACCGACCTTTTCAAAAAGATATCCGATGAGGTACGTAAATGCCGTATTGCCGATGAATTCGGCAACGAGATACAGACAAGAAGCGGTTCTTTCTCTGCTACCATAGGCTACTGCTGGTATCCCGAACAGGCATTTACTATAGATACGATGATAACCTATGCCGACTTTGCCCTGTTTAAAGCAATGTCATCAGGTAATACAGACAGAGAGTTTGATGCAGAAGAATTCATTGCTGAACAGAACAGCTATTCAAACTCCAGGCTTTTGTCAGGGCTCATTGACGAAAACAGGTTCGATTATAAATTCCAGCCTATAGTATCTGCCATAGACGGAACGATTTACGGATATGAAGCTCTTATGCGTCCCAACAAGACGACCCCTCTTGAAGTACTTCGTATTGCACGTGAAAACGGCAAGCTTTACGAAATAGAGCTGCTTACCTTCAGAAATGTTCTGTCAAAGGTAAAGCAGAATATGGCTAAGTTCGCAGGTAAGAAGGTATTTATAAATTCAGTACCCGATTATATGATAAAGGAGCAGGAGTTCAAGGATCTGTGTGAGCTTTATAAGGATATTATGCCCCAGGTAGTTATTGAACTTACCGAGCAGTCCGACCTTACTACAGAAGAGATAGCCCAGCAATGCGAAATGTACACCGCAATGGGTTGTACTATAGCTATAGACGATTATGGCAGCGGATATTCCAACAGTGCGGCACTGATTGAGCTTTCTCCTGATATTATAAAGATTGACCGTACTCTTATTACAAACATCAATCAGAATGTAAGAAAGCAACATTTCCTGTCAGGTATTGTGGATTTTGCAAAGCTCAACGGCATCAAGGTGCTGGCTGAAGGTGTTGAAACGAAAGAAGAACTGGCAATAGTTATCCGCAGAGGCGTAGACTTCGTTCAGGGCTTCTATACAGCAAGACCCGATACAGAGATTGCAAACGAAATATCCAGCCAAATAGCAGAAAATATACGTGCAATCAACATAAACAAGCCTGCAATAAAGCATTCAAAATCCTTTGATATCAACGAGAACAGTTATGAGCCTATAGACCTTGTTGCTCTTGAAAAGGATAATTATACAAATATCAATGTGAATTCCACCTTTGTACATTTTAAAGGAAGTCAGTCAGAAAAGCTGAGCCTTTCAATAAAGGTAAATTCCTATGTGGACACTAACATCATATTTGAAAATGTCTGTCTTAAGACAGACATAAGACCCTGCGTCATCATAAACGAAAAATCTAAAGTAACAATGGAGATCAAGGGCAAAAACAGCTTCAATTACGATGGTATATATGTCAGCGATGCATCCGAACTTGTTATAACAGGTGACGGCGATTTAGAGATAGATTCCTCACGAAATAACGGCTGTTGCATCGGTGCGTCATATAATGAGCCCTTTGGTAAGATTACAGTTGATATGGATAAGAACAGTAAGCTTGAGCTTACTGCAAACGGAGACCATGCTATGTGTCTCGGCGGCGGTATAACTTCAGCTGAGGAGGCTATAAATCTTGTCAGCGGCAGGGTAATAATAAACTGCAAGGCAAAGGATTGTGTAGCGGTGGGTTGCTACGATGGTAGCTGTGATATCAATATCACAGGCTGTCAGCTTCACGTATATTCATCGGGAGATAACTCGGTATGCGTAGGTTCGCTTTGCGGAATTCCGAATGTAAATATAGTTGACAGCAGCATAAAGCTTGAAACTCTTGGCGTTAACGCAACCTGCATAGGTACATTATCTCCTGTCAACAACACTGAAGAGCAGGCGGTATTCAATGCGGCAAAATCATTGCTCTCGCTTACTACAAAGTGTCAGTACGGTACAGGTATAGGTTGTATGAAGCAGGAAAGTCGCATCAGCGTTTCCGATTGCAAGGCAAAGATTTATTTTGAAGGCGATGTCGTCGCAGGTATAGGCAGTGCCGAGGGCGGCGGAACAGCCGAGATAAGCGATAGCGAGATCTATATTGACTCTCTTGCAGGTCCTCATTCATTATGTATGGGTATAACCGAAAAGGGTGTAAAGGTAACAAATTCACTTATCAATCTTCAGATGGTCAACAGCGACAACTTTATTATGAATGCTATTGATCATCCTGCAAATCCCGTACAATAAAAAACTGATCCGATCCTGCAAATGCGGAATCGGATCTTTTTATACCTGTTTTTCTTTTTTTATAATTTCCTTGTAGTTACTCATAAAAAGCTTTACTGTATTATAAAACTCCTTTGAATGATCAGGATGTATAAAGTGAGTCAGCTCGTGGATGATCACATATCTGCAAAATTCCTCACTCTTATGCACAAGCTCTGTGTTAAAGACTATTTTTTTCTTTTGTATGTGACAGCTGCCCCATCTTGATTTCATTTTTCTGAAGCTTATTTCAGGGTAGGGAATATTGAATTTTTTAAAATCGGGATGTATTTCGTCAAGCCACTGTGTGATCTTTTCAGCGTTAAGCTGTCTTAAAAATGAGTCGGTAAGCTTTTCTTTCAGCATAAAATTGTCGGTATCAATAGTGATCAGATAAAAGGTATCGCCTGATATAAAAGCGTTGTTTTTGCCCTCACTGACATTCAGCGTATATTCCTTATCGAATATTTTTATCGTTTCTCCATTCTCATATTTTAACGGAGCGGGAGCATTTTCCATTGCTTTGCGGTATTTGTCCTGAGCCTTAAAAATAAACTCTGCATTTTTTATAATTGCCCTTTCAATTTCTGCAATGGTTACACGATTACTTGCTGACACCTTTACAACAGAATCGGCACTTATCCGCATATTTATATTTTTAACCTTTTTTCTTGTTATTTTATACTGTATTTTTCTGTTGTTTACATCAAGTGTTCTTATCATATTACCTCAATTTATAAAGCCGTCGATTTACGACGGCTTCAGGCTGAAGACAAACTCACGCACCACAAAAATGCGAAAAATCACAATAAACTTGCAGATGTACAAAAATAACAATACAAAAGTTTTGGAGAGCCGCAAACGGCTCTCTAAAAGCATTTTTGCTTAGTTCGTCACCCGCCCCTCAACATACCGTCGTACGCCTGTCGGGGCGGTTTCCTCCTCTGCGTGCGTTTTTCTTCGTCTGTCAGCGTGTAGACAATGATTTTGTCTACACGCTGAAGCCGTCGATTTACGACGGCTTTATTTATATTGTTTTGTTATATACTTCTTTGTATATCTCTTTTCGCAATTTTAAAAACTGCTCTTTTGTTATAGTACCGCCTGAAGTCATTATCATAAGAGGTACTGCCGCCTGCTTTTGGGAATAAGCGGGTTGTTCATAAGGATAGTGGTTCAGGTAAAAGTTGTTACGCTTATAAAATTCTATTCTGCGTTTTGTAATATCACTTTCAGGAGGTTCAACCTCAAGGCATAAGGGACGTTTGTACTTGTCGAAAAGCTCTTTCAGAATTTCAGAACCTATCCCGTTATTTCTGAATTTTTCGTTTACCGCAAGGTATTCTACGAACAAAAAGCTGTCAAGCTCCCATACGGCAGTAGTGCCTTTTATGTCATCATTGCCGTATTTATAGACTATGTATTTTTTATTTTCCATAGTCCTTTTCATATTTCCTTCAGGTCTTAACTCGTTTTTTGGAAAGCTGTCGGAAAGTATGCTGTAAACAGAATCAAAATCCGCTTCGGTAATTCTTTTCAGCATATCATTCCTTATGACTGTCCATTGTAGGAACAGTCTCCTTATAGCTTCCGTCAGGCTGTCTTAACTGGGATTTATCACTGTCACAATCCATAATAGCCGCCTTTGCTATTATCTTGCCTGAGCTATCGGAGAGAGTGAGTATCTCGCCTGTTTTCAGATTGAAGTTTGCCTGGACCTTAAGCAGAGAGGACGAATCCTTGTTGTTCTTGCATACAACTGTAAGCACGCCGCCGGGCTGAACGCTTACTGTAGGTATCTTCCACTTGTTGAGAATAGCTTCATCATCGGATAAGTACATATCCTTTGTGGATATTGCAGCTTCATTGGGGTTGTATAATTCGATCCAGTCTGCGTCACCGGATGTATAAATTTCGCTTATGTATAAAAGATCTTCAGCAACAGTTTTCTTTGAACGGGCTCTGATGTTCACTTCACCGTTCACTGCCATATCGCTTGTGATAACAAGCTCCTTGTCGGTAATCTTTTCTCCGTTTACTTCCCAGTAGTCAAATTCATAGCCGCTGTAGCTATATACACTTACGGGTACAGAGAAGACTCTGAAATAATCTCCGCTGACGCTTTCAGCATTGATACAGCTTTGTGTGTTCAGCATAGTTTTAAGACCGGGAGCACCTACTAAATTTATTTTAAAGGTCTCATTCTTGATGTCACATACGCTGCAGATATCGTTTGTTATTACCTTTGCTCTGAACTGTGCGAAATCTCTTATTTCGTCACGGCTGTTTTTAAAGCTTTCACGGGTTGACCAAGAAGAAATTATCTTGTTGTCAAGAGCGTACATCTGTTCCTTGTCGCTTTCTTCAAGCAGTCTGTCAAGAGTGCTTAAAATATTCTCCTGTGAAAAAGCACCGCCGATAAGGTCACATATATTATTAGCAAGCTTTTCTCTCATATCAGGTCTTTCCATAAGAGCCGCTACCAGTACAGAACCACCTGCAGGGTGAGTACCCTTTATTATTTTTGAAAGGGTTGCGTTTCTGAAGCCGTCAGAGTAAAGACCCCATGCAAACTCAACGTCAAATAAGAGATAACGCCACTTTCCGTCAAGATATTCGCTGGTTACTTCTTCTCCCTCACTTGCAACATATCTCCATGCCTTGTAGTTGTTGCCGGGCCAGTCACGGTTGTCGATAAAAAGCTGGATAGCAAGATAACGCATATAGTTATCTATATCCATCATAGAGCAAAGCTCTTCAAACTTCTTGTCGTCTGTAAGTCCCTCTTCGGCAAGAGCTAACATTTTGTTGTAGTCTTCTGCCGCACCCGGTGCATTTTCTTCTTCAATGTCGCCCTCTGCCTTGCCGACGATCTGGAAATTATCCTTATTACCGCCGTAACGTGTCTCTAAATAGCCCTTGCAGAAATTCTGGTGAAGCCATGCAAAGCCGTAATATTCACCGTTTAAGAATACTGCCGCAGGCTGTGTTGACTGCACATCAAGATATCCCGACTGCTTTGCTAAATCTGCAGAAAGCTCTTCACGGACACCTGCAAATTCTCTGTCGTTTGCACCGTTACGAAGGGTTATTCTGTCGTACTTTGTCAGCAGCATACCGTCAGCGTTTGTAGCGTCATCAAAGAAGGTGAACTTGAACATACCATCATTCGGAGTATACATAGTGCGTGCAATAAGCTTGAAGGATTTCTGGCTTACGCTTCTTGAATATGCACCTGCTACTCTTGCACCTGCCGCCTGCTGAAGAAGAGTGTTTCCTTTGCTGTCGTAGACCTCTACATACATAGGTCTTTCGCCTGCCATACCCTCCTGATTCCAGTTTGCAGGGTCGGTGGGCGTTGGATCCCTCTTGCCGTCATGTTCAGTTTCGAGCCATTCATCTCTTATTTTACCCTCTATGCAGATGCCATTTTCGTAGTCGTATAAATCATAGGGGTCTGCAGAAAGCACGAATACATAAGTGCTGTCGTCAAAGCGTTCAAAAACATCCGCACCTGTGACATAACTCTTTGTTATAACTTCAGAAGTCTTTTCCTCAGTTACCGAAATAGCCTTTATGGTGGTGGCGTTTACCTTTTCTTCTGATTTTACAAGAATAGGCTCGCTGTACTTTTGGGATTTTGTGGTAGGAACAGAGCCGTCTGTGGTGTAGTATATGGTAGCGTCCTTTTCAGCGGCTTTCAGTTCTACAGAAATATTTTTCTCGTAAAAGGTATTTGTGTGTGAAAAGGATATATCATAAGATAAGGGGACTGTTTCGTCTTCAACTGTGCTTGTCTGCGGCTTTAAAGGGGCAAGTACCTCGAGACTGTCCTCGTTCTCCAAAAACACCTTGTATCCGATGGCGGAGGTTATTCCTATCGCCGCCACAACGCCAAGACATATCAGTCTTTTTGATAATGTTTCCATAAATTCTCCTATAATGTTATATTCATTTGCAGATGTTTTTTCTGCAATTTTTCCGAAAATTATACTTATTACCATTTTAACAGAAAGAAAGAGCAAAATCAACAGTAATGTGATGATTTTCACAAAACTTTTAACCTTTTATGTAAAGTTGGCAAAAAAATTCTATGTATAAAGGGGTAAGTTTTTTCATAGATATTAATAAAAACTAATCGGAAGTACCGAGGAAGGAATGGTAGTCAAATGACTGAATATTTACCTGAGGGCAGACGGATAGCAACAAAGCTCAATAAACATCATCTGTCAAGTATTCATAATATCGAAGCGGCAAAAAATGAGGGCGTTATTCTTGAAGCTCCCTGCCTTATGTGTGATACAGAGCATAATCTTATAGTCGATCTTGGTGCGGTAAAAGGTATAATACCAAGAAACGAGGGTGCAATCGGCATTGAGGAAGGTACTACGAGGGACATTGCACTTATATCAAGAGTCAGTAAGCCTGTCTGCTTTTGTGTTTCAGGAATAGACAAAAACGGAGCGTCACCTGTTGTTATGCTTTCAAGAAAAAAAGCACAGCTGAGTGCTGTGCAGAATTATATCTCTAAACTTAAAAAAGGAGATATCATATCTGCAAGGGTGACACACATGGAGCAGTTCGGATGCTTTGTGGATATAGGGTGCGGAATTCCCTCAATGATACCGATTGATTCTATATCAGTTTCAAGAATAACCCATCCTGCCGACCGCTTCTACATAGGTCAGGATATCTATGCGGTGGTAAAAGGCAGGGAAGAAGGCAGGATATGTCTTACCCATAAAGAACTTCTCGGTACATGGGAGGAAAACGCCTCAGTCTTTTCTGTGGGAGAAACTGTATCAGGTGTAGTCCGCTCCATCGAAGAGTATGGGATATTTGTAGAGCTTGCTCCGAATTTAGCAGGCCTTGCCGAGCTTAAGGACGGCGTGCAGGTGGGAGATCACGCCTGTGTTTATATCAAGGCTATCATACCTGAAAAAATGAAGGTGAAGCTGATTATAGTAAATTCCTGCCCCGAAGCCTGCGTAGGAAAGGATTTTGATTATTATATAAAGGAAGGCAGAATTGAAAGCTGGAAGTATTCGACGGAGAACGCTCCAAAATTTATAGCGTCTGATTTCAGTGAATAAAAAATTGCCCGGGATATCCCGGGCGTTTTTCCTCTTTGTAATTTATCCGCCATAGGTGGATACCACAATTAGCGAAGCGACTTCACGTGCTTCAGGCACACTTCACTTCTTCACATCTGCGTAGCAGATACTTCACTATAAATTCAGCTTGCTGAATTTATATCTCCTTCTCTCCCATCCACTGAGTACTGGTGATATAAAAGCCTAACTTTCCGTACCACTTATCAAGGACAAGATATAAAAGCTGTACCTTATCACAGCCCAGTGCTCTGAGTCTCTGAACTGCATTGGCAGTCATATCAAGGCCGATGCCTCTTTTTCTGTACTGAGGGATTGTTCCTACACATCCGATACAGCCGTGTATTATATTATCTTCTTTTGTGAAAATACCGCCATTTTCGTTAATCATTTCAAAGGCGACTATTTTATCATCACATATTGCAAGTAATATATCGTCATCGCAGTTTCTGTATAAATCTGTCCAGCCGGGTTCTGCTGCCTGAACCGCTTGTAACAGCTCTTCCTTATCCGAATCCTTTGCTAAGCGGTAGGTCACGTTTTCGGGCTTTGGTATATCAAGAGCAACGTATTCAAAGGAATACGTATCTATATCCATATTGTACGTCAGGTGACTTTCCTTATATCCGCACTTTTCAAAGAATTTATAAACGCCACTGTCACCGTCGTTATCAACAGGCACACCCTGAAAAAGACTCGCATCACCAACGCCAAGCTTTACGGTTTTTTTGCCGTTATTCTTTATGTATTCTTCGCATAGTCCAACAAGATTTCTGCCGATACCTTTTCCTCTGTAGGCTTTTTCAACTGCAACTACGGCAATATTATCACCGCCGGAAACAGCAAAGCCGACGATTTTTTCTTCATCTGTCTCGCAGAAAAGCTTTGACTTTTTGATGTTCAGCCTTTCACAGAAATTTTCATAGCTTATAGGATAATCGGGAAAACAGTTTTTATATATTTTATAACAGCTTTCAAACATAATATCACTCCTTTGTTACATTGTAGCATAATGAAACTAAAATTGCAATAAAGAGGGATAGTAAAATGCATGTATTTATGAATGATAATATTTAACGGTATGTAAACTCAGCAGTGTGTTATTAGTTTAAGGTGCGGCTAATAGTCGCCCCTTCATAATAGATATAAATTAAAACAGAATGGCATATTGACACAAACACCATTATAATCGGAATAAGTGAATGTTTTAAACAAAAAGCCGTAGGGGCGACTATCAGTCGCCCGTTTCATTAGAATAATTTATAAGTATTCAGCTAAATTAATTACTCTTTTTTTCTGTTCATTTGCATATTGTATTGTTTTATACGCACCGCTGCTTTTCCGCTCAATGTGGCAGATAATAAGGTCTGAACGATCTACCATTGATTTGTTTCTGATCTGAATAGCCGCTCTGAAATGTGCTGAAGAGGACCTTTCGCATATCTCTACTTCTGAATAGTAAGTGTTATAGCTTTCTGAATTATTGCGATATTCGGCGGTTTGATACGGAAGGACAAGAATATGTGCAAAATTTCCGTAATCGCAGTTCCTTGTTACTGTGCGTATCACCGATGATACAAGTATATCAAAATCGCCGTTTTTTCCAACAAGAAATTCCACATACTCTTTTGTTCGAATAAGTTCGTGTATCAGTTTACTCAGTTTTTCCTCTGCTTTGATACTGCTACTGATTTCTCTATGGCCGAAAAAACTTACGGTAAATATGTTCATAACATCACCTCTGCACTATTATAACGCTATAGCTTTGTATTGTCAACGCTATTACCATCTTAATTTTTGAACTTTATTGTAATATAATATTTTTAAAGGCGGAAGGAGATGAGTTAAGTGGATATTTCAAAACGATTAAAGGATATACGCAAAGCAAAAGATATAAGTGTTTACAAGTTATCACAGCTTTCAGGAGTATCTGAAACACATATCAGAGATTTAGAGCGAGGAGATAAAAACCCCTCTCTTGATACTTTATCCAAGATAGCTGTACCGCTTGGAATATCACTTTCTGAACTTCTTAACGAATCGGGGAGCATTTCATACCTCAGCGAAAAGGAGAAAATGCTTGTAGAATGTTTTCGCAATCTGTCCGATGAGAAGGCAGAAGCATTGATTGCCTTTCTTAAAACACTTTCATAAAATATAACAGACGGTAAGCCATAGCTTGCCGTCTTTTTTACAGATTTACGCCTTGACTCTTACAGCTTGATTATATCATCTTTAGTTTAATAAGACAACAACTGAAGTTTATTAAATTTTGGTTTCTTTTGGGTTATACTTTATTTTAGTAACCGATAAGGAGATGAGCATAATGGACGAGCAGTGGATTGCTGTTGGAGAAAGAATATCAAAATTAAGAAAAAATCTTGGATTAACACAAGAAAAATTGGCAGAGCAAGCTGATATTTCGGTTCAGTTTTTAGTACAGATCGAACATGGAAAGAAAACTATGAAGATAGGGACGCTTCGTAAGCTGTGTTCTGCTTTATCTGTAAGCTCAGATTATATTATAAACGGCACAGAGAACAGTCCTTGTAGTGCAGAAATAAGCTCTTTACTTTCACCTCTTTCCGATAGTGAAAAGTCTAAAGCTATAAAAATGCTGGCGGCATTTACTAAAATAATCAAAGAGTAAAATTGACGATACGACAAACATAATAGACGGTAAGCCATAGCTTGCCGTTTTTTTCTTTTTAGCTATATCCATTGTTTTCGGTTAACTTTGAGAGATGACCAAATAAATTTGTTGGGTGATAATAATATGCTAACATAATAACTTGGATTTGTCAATCCCCACTAAAGAAATATGTTATGATTTTGAAAAAGAACACATAATATCTGACGGAGGGATAAACATGGCATATTACAGACGGATAAGAGAGCTGAGAGAAGACAACGACAAAACTCAAAAAGAGCTTGCTGAGTATTTAGGTACACCTTATCAATACTATGCGGTTTATGAAAAGGGTGGGGCAGAGATATCCTTTGAGCGTGCCATTATGCTTGCTAAATACTATAATGTGAGTCTTGACTACATCGCAGGTATCACAAACAGTAAGCAGGGAATAAGCAAAAGTGATCTTACCGAGGAACAACAACGGGTTATAGAATTTATAAAAAATATGGATCAGAAGCAGGCGGAAGAGTTCTGTTCATTTTTGCACAGTATAATAGATATGATGAAAAAATAAATCTTTCAACAGTTTTTTCATTTCCCCCTTGCTTTTTTCTTTAAAATGTACGATAATATATATTAGCAATTAATAAAAAAGGACGGATTTTAATATGCAATTCAGACAGCTTGATATTTATACAAACAGCGAGGCGGTGCAGGTACTTACTATGCTTGTATCAGAGCTTGGCTTTAACGGCTTTATAATTCACGATGCGGCGGATTTTGAAGAGTTTCTTGAAAACAAGGAGTACAACTGGGACTATGTGGATGACAGTCTTATGGGGCTTAAAACAGTAAAGACCCACATCACCTGCTATGTTCAGGATAACGAGCAGGGGGCAGAGATGCTGTCAGCTCTTAATGGTATGCTTACAGAGCTTAAAGAAAAGGATACCGAAAACTTCTACGGCTCACTGGACGTAGAAATAGACTGTGTGCGTGAAGAGGACTGGGCAAATAACTGGAAGCAGTACTATAAGCCCTTTTCAGTAGGCGAAAAGCTTATTGTAAAACCCAGCTGGGAGGATATAGACAACGATGAAGGCAGAAAAGTGCTTGAAATAGATCCTGCCTCCTCCTTTGGTACAGGTCAGCACCACACCACAAGACTTGTAATGGAGCTTATCGAAAAGGAACTGAACGAGGGAGACAGACTGCTTGACCTCGGCACAGGTTCAGGGATACTGTCTATAGCAGGACTTTTACTCGGTGCAAAACAAGTCACAATGGTTGACATCTTTGAAAATTCTGTAAACACAGCGGTAGAAAATACCGAAAAGAACGGTTTTGGCAAAGACAGAGTTTCCGCATATATCGGCGATATCTCCAGTGACGAAGAGCTGAGAGAAAAAATCGGCACAGGCTATGATATGATAACTGCAAATATAGTAGCCGATGTAATAATTTCAATGTCACCGTTTTTTACAGGCTTTTTAAAGCAGGGCGGCAAGCTTATCATTTCAGGTATCATCACAGAAAGACTGCCCGAAGTATACGACGCTTTAAAGGAAAACAATATCCGCATAGATAAGACTAACGAAAAAGAGGGCTGGAACGCCATCCTCTGCACCTGCGGACTTTAATTTAATAAATATCACAAATATCACCTTTTCGCCATATAATAAGGAAAAAACCGAAAGGGTGATATTATGAATTATATCTGCATTTTCACGCTTATCTTTTTAGGGATTTTAGGAACAGTCAGCTGTGTTACTGCCCTTGGTGAGATAATTACATGCAGTGACGGCAGTTATCCTCCGATAGTTTTAAGATACTGCGGAGAGGTTCAGCTTGAAAGCAGGGTAAGAATGCTTTTAAAAACGACAAAGGGAGATATAATCATACTTATCCCCGATAGTGCAGACAATAACAGTGAATACTTTATGATAGCGAAAAGACTTGCAGAGGAAAACGGCAGAGTGATTTTAAAAAGAAAGAAAAAGTATATACATAAAAAAGGGAGCTGTTAAGTTGGAATACGAAAAAATAGACATCTCCACTGAGCTTAGCGGCTCTGTGGAGGATGTTATATATAAAAATGCCGAAAACGGCTATGTTGTACTTAATTTAAGCTGTGAAGACGGTCTTATCCCCGTAGTCGGTAATTTAGGCGATATAAGCGAGGGCGAAAGGCTTAATTTAAAGGGTGGCTGGATAACAAGCCCCAAGTACGGCAGACAGTTCAAGGCGGCTGTGTGTGAACGCAGTCGTCCCGAAACCGAAGCAGAAATAAGTGCTTATCTTGGCTCCGGTATTATAAAAGGACTCGGTCCTGCCATAGCTAAAAGAATAGTAAAGGAATTCGGCACAGAAACTCTCGATATCATAGATAATGATTATATGAGGCTTACATCGGTGAAGGGAATATCCTCCGATAAGGCATTATACATAGCAAATGAGTATAGAAAGATTACAGGCGTCAATGAGGTAATAAAATTCCTCGGCGAATATAATTTAAGTCCCACTCACGCAATAGGCGTCTGGGCAAGATATGAGCATGAAAGTATAAAAAAGATAAAGCAGAACCCCTATCTGCTCTGCACTCAGGGTATAGAGGTCGATTTTACTCAGGCGGACAGAATAGCGGCGGACTTAGGCTTTGATGCAGAAAATTCCGACAGGGTATGTGCAGGTATAGTTTACGTACTCCGTGAAAATACCTATGCAGGACACACCTGCTTACCAAAAGAAAAATTAAGGGAGTCGGTATGCGAAAATTTAGGAGTAGAACCTAAAAAGTTCAACCTTTGTTTAAATGACTGCCTTGATAACGAAGTGACCGTATCGGTTACTATAGCCGGCAAGGAGTTTATATATCTGCCTGAATATTATGAAGCAGAAACTGTTATCTCATCTAAAATGGCACTTATGCTGAAGACCTCGGCAAGATACGAAAAGGACTATTCAAAAGAAATAGCCACTATAGAATTTACGGAAAATATACAGTACGAACAGCTACAGCGTACTGCTATAAACGCAAGCCTTACAGGCAGCGTATTTATACTGACGGGTGGCCCGGGTACGGGTAAAACTACGACTCTTAATGCAATTATCCGCATACTCAAAGGTATGGGTAAGCGTATTTTGTTATGTGCTCCGACGGGACGAGCGGCAAAGAGAATGTCCGATTTAACGGGCGAGCCGGCAAAGACTATACACAGACTTTTAGAGGTGGATTTTACCTCCACTGATGAACTTAAATTCAAGCGTAACGAGAAAAATCCTCTTCCTGCAGATGTTGTCATTGCAGACGAAATGTCAATGGTAGACGCTCTTCTTATGAGTGCACTTATGAAGGCTATAAGAAATGACGCAAGATTTATAATGGTAGGTGACTCCAACCAGTTGCCCTCAGTCGGTGCGGGAAATATACTGAGAGATCTTATAAACTCTCACCATATCCCTACGGTAGAGCTGACAGAAATATTCAGACAGGCGGCAGAAAGTCTTATCGTTACCAACGCCCATAAAATAGTAAAGGGAGAATTCCCTGAGCTTGACAACAAGCAGAAGGATTTTTTCTTTATGCCAAAGGTTTATGAGGAAGAAATACCGCCTCTTGTATTACAGCTCACAAAGGACAGATTGCCAAAAAGCTACGGCTATTCTCCGATAGATGATATTCAGGTGCTTTGTCCTACCAAAATGGGTGCGGCAGGCACGAGAGAACTTAATAAAATACTTCAGGAGGCACTGAATCCCCCTTCTAAAAACAAGCCTGAGCTTAAATTCTTTGACGTCACGTTCCGTATCAACGATAAGGTGATGCAGATAAAGAACGACTACGACGTAAAGTGGATAAGAATGGGCGAAAAGGGTTCTGGTATCTTTAACGGAGATATCGGTATCATAAGGGACGTGGATAGATTTTCAGGTAATATCACGATAGATTTTGAGGGAAGAATTGCAATCTACACCTCCGAAATGCTGAGAAAATTAGAACACGCCTATGCTATCACGATACATAAAAGTCAGGGTAGTGAATATGATGCAGTAATAATTCCGATAACAGGCTTTACAAAAAATCTTCTTTACAGAAATCTTTTATACACAGGTGTTACAAGAGCCAAAAAGACGCTTATAATAATAGGCACTAAGGAGCTTGTAAAGACTATGGTGGATAACGACAGGAAAATGCTCCGTTATTCGCTTCTCCGTCATATGTTGGAAATTGAAATGACGAGAAAAGAAACGGAAGAAGACGAGGAAGAGTAAAAAAATCCCCCACGATTGTGGGGGACATTTATTTTCACTTTTTCTTTTTGATGATTATAACTGCAATTGCAACGCCTGCAACAACTACTGCTGCAATTATAATAATTATAATAAGTGCAGAGTTATCACCTGAGTCCTTATCTGTGTTGCCTTGCTGACTGCTTGCAATATCTTCCGTATCACTAACACTGTCGCTGGCAACAGTATCAGAAGCAATGGTATCTGAGGCAACGATGTCAGAAGCGACATCAGAATTTTCTGCGTTGACGTCCTCGTTCTCTGCTCCGTAAATAAAGCCGTTTTCGACAGCGTATTTTTCTCCGACAGTATCCTTTGAACAGATTATTTTAAAATCAGGAATCTTTTCTTCGGAAAAATCGTTCTGATAACCGAATGCACCCTTACTTATAGTCTTAATATCGTCAGGTATGAAAACAGACGTAACGGAGTAACAGCCTGAAAAAGCTTTTTCTCCTACGTATCTTATGCCGTCGGGCAGATCTATTGAAGTAAGTGCCCCACATCCGGCGAATGCACGATCGCTGATACTTGTAACCGTATCAGGTATATCAATAGTTTTAAGAGCGGCACAGCCGTAGAAAACGTCATAATCTATTTTGGTTACACTGTCAGGAATATTGACTGAAGTAAGAGCTGTGCAGGTGAAAAAAGCCGCATTATCAATATTTGAAACACTGTCGGGGACAGTTACAGAAGCCAGGGACTGACAATTCATAAAAGCTGCATGTCCTATATTTGTAACGCCGTCAGGTATAACAGCCGAGGTGATCGTTTTACAGTTTTCAAAAGCGTTTTTACCGATGCTTGTAACCTTTTTGTTGTCAATTTCGGATGGTATATCAAGCTCGGTGGCACTTCCGACGTATTTTGTGATTTCTACCGTGCCATCATCAAGTATGGCGTATTCGTAATCACCGAAAGTTTCTGCCCCTGCAGAAATAAGACATATAGATGCTGTTAAAATGAGTAATGCGATGCTGAGTATGATTTTTTTCATGGATTTTCCTCCGTTTTATCAATTTGAAGAAATTATACTATAAATCGAAGGTTGCCGTCAATACACAATATGCACAATAATATCTGTTGCAATTTGTCAATAATAGCCCTTGAATTAACAAGGGCTGATTAGGTATTATTCGCTTTTTACGGATATTTTCCCGTTTTTGTCCATCTGAGCTATACCAAATTCCATATTCACCTTACCGCCCGTATAGAGCTTATTAAAGGTTTCTACTATTCTTTCCGAAACCTTTACGGCGTTTTCTGCATTGGCGTCCATTAATATTACCACAAGCTGCTTACTTGAGTATCTTGTGGAAACGTCAACTCTTCTGAGAGAAGTGTATATAGCCTTTTCGAGAAGATCAAATGCTATCTCGATTTCTGTTACATCCGGCTCTTCGTTTGTAGCAGAAACTGCGGTAAAAAGTACTGTTGAAACGTCGTGGTTGTTTCTTTCCACAAAGCGACGAATAAAGTTATATACGTGGTGGAAGCTGTCATACTCCATAAGATATGCACCGTTTCCGCTGTCCGCTCTGCTCATTATTTCTCTGAGGTAGTTAAGGTCAACGGATTTTCCTGCTCTTATGTTTTCAGCCTCACTTCTGTCGCTATAGAAGTGGAAGGAATTTTTCCCGTTCTGCTTTACGTAGTAAAGTGCTTTATCAGCGGCGTTGTAAAGATCCTTAAAGCATTTGCCGTCGGCAGGAAACTGGGAAATACCAATAGATACAGATGAGTTTGTTTCAAACTTACATTCTTTAAGCTTTCTGCAAAGATCCGCCAGGATATCTCCCGCAAGGTTTGATATTTCAGCCTTTGATTTTACGCTTCTTACAAATGCAACAAATTCGTCACCGCCTATACGGCACAGTACGTCATCATCATCGCAGTATTGTCTTAAGGTATCCGAAAACATCGTAAGCACCTTATCGCCTGCGATATGTCCGTAATTGTCGTTTATCGCCTTGAAGTTATCCATATCTATCATCAGTATTGCACCCTCACAGCCTTCAGCAAAAAGGGTATTTACTGTTTCCTCGGTATAGCTTCTGTTCCACAGTCCTGTAAGAGCGTCCTTCTGGGATCTGCTTTTCATATCGCTGACTTCCTGCGTTTTCTTTTCAAGTCGCTCAGCAAGGTTTTTTCTTAGATCTTCAAGCTCAAGCACTCTTGCAATTCTCGAACGCATTACTTCTGCAACAAAGGGCTTTGCGATAAAATCTATAGCGCCTGAGTTAAAGCATCTTGATTCGGTAGAGGCGTCATCGTCCGCTGTAAGAAAGATTACCGGGATATCAGACGCTTTTTCATTTTCCTTAAGTTTATCAAAAACCTCAAAGCCATCCATCTTGGGCATGATTATATCAAGGAGTATGAGGTCGTAGGTTTCATTTTCTATAAGGTTGAATGCCTCGTCACCGCTGGTGGCAGTGCTTACCGCATATGTATCTTTAAGTACGTTTTTTGCTATAACTAAATTCAGCTTGTTGTCATCGACAATAAGTATTTTTTTCATTCGTTCTGTACCTTTCTCGGTGGCATTTCACGGGTGCATATTTTACGTTGATTATGTGTATCTATGTAGCTATATTCTGTTTTTGCACCGGTGTGGAAAATTTTATAAAGCTGATAAAATTAACATTTATTTATTTTAACATAATTCCATGCGTTTTGCAATATTTCGAAAAACGATCATAGGAAATTTTCTTTTTTTCTTCTTGAAGTGAAATAATAAAAAGATATCAGTACTATTATAAGTAGCGAGATTATCTGTGAAGTGGATAATCCGAGTAGAAAACCTCTGTAGCTGTCGCCTCTCAGAAATTCAAGGATAAATCTGCCGATGGCGTATATAAAAAGATATAAGTAAAAAAGTCTGCCTTTCAGCTTTCCGCTGTTTAAAAGCTTAAACATAAAAAGAGCCAGTAACAGACAAAAGCCTGCTTCAAAAAGCTGGACGGGAAAACGATTTACCCCGTTGGCCGAGGATATAAGACCGTTATAGGTAGTATAGCCGAAGTCACTTTCTATCCCGTAACAGCAACCACCCATAAAGCAACCTATTCTGCCGAAGAAATGAAAAAAGGGAACACCCACCGCCATTATATCAGCATAGCTGCTGAAATTTTCAAGCTTTGTAATTTTGGCAAAAATGCCTGCAACGGCTATTCCTCCGAAAAGTCCGCCGTAAAAGACCTGACCGCCGAATATAAGAGAGAAAACGGTAATGAAGCCGTTAAAATTCTTGATTTTTCCGAACAGCCACATTTTATCAATGTTGGTAATGCCGAAAAGCAGATGGCCGCCTATAAAGACGCCGATTACCGAAAAAAGCAGCATAAAGGTCATTTTAACTTCATCAAGACCCTTTTTCTTTGACATTATAAAGGCAAAAGTACCTGTCAGCATTGCACCGATAAAGGCACATACAGCATAGCTGCTGACTTCTTTGCCGAAAATCAGAAAATTTCCAATCATAGTTTATCCTTTTCAAATTGTTGTTTATAGGGTTGCCGTAGGCGTTGTAGCCCCAAACAGTCCG
>JAZSHW010000018.1:0-3071 GCA_045533495.1 Ruminiclostridium sp.
ACTGTGTCACCTACGTTGAACTGGGGAGCAGCTTCCTTTAAGCTGTCCTGTGCAATCATTTTTAATGCGTCCATTTTTTCCTCCTGGTTTTCGGGTATTCTTGCATCGGCCTTTCCTCCGCCTTTTATCTAAGGTCGGATAACGACAACTTTTATCGTTAAATGCAGCGGACTATCCGTTTTAATGTCTTTGTGCTATGCACTAATGGCATTAAACACGCTGGTAAATTTTGTAATCAATAATACAGTAATCCACCAACGGATTTCAAATGCTTTAATATTATAGCACCTTTTAACGAAATTTGCAATAGTTTTTTGTTAAAATTTCATTAAATTTTTGCATTTTTACGCCCTTTTAACAAAATTTTAAATATTTATATGAAATCAGAGCCGTCTTTGCATAAAATCTTACTTCTTACGATATCAATTTTTTCGATTTCTTCTCCGCTGAACTTTTCATAAGCATCAAACAAAAGCGATGGATTGATTGTAAAATCACATCCTGATGGTAAATAAAGTGTAAATTTATCACCTTCAAAGTTTTCTATTCTGATGTGCGGCTTTAAATCTACAAGAGACATTCCCCTTTTTGTCTTTTTCTCAACCTCGATAGATGGAAGTTCAAAAAAAGCCCTAAGCTTTTCTACATTACATCTTATTGTAATATCATAAACCGACTTTTCTATTTCTGTGTGTTTTTTTTCAGGATCACTGACCTCTATTATCCTGATATCAGGAGGTAAAACCTCGTTTAACTTTTCTTTAACAGTTTCATAACTCATTTCATCTGTCAACTTAAGATCCATTGACTCTCTTATACCCTCAGTACCAAGAGCCAAAGGAAGATTGATATTTACATAAGTGTGTGGGTTAAAACCCTGTGTATGCCACACAGGTATATCGGTCCTTCTTATCGCTCTTTGAAAACAGTTAGTAAGATCAAGAGCAGAAATATACTTTGCACGTCCTGTTTTAGAAAAGAACAATCTTATTGCCTTTGCATTATCACTCATATTTAAAACAAGCCTTTCCAAGACACTTATTTATTCCACAACCTGCACATTTTTCCCTGCAATGAGCCGTTGTTTGTTCGTTATGTGCCTTTTTGTTTTCATCTATAAGGAAATCTTTGGTAAACAGCATATCTATATGATCCCAGGGTGCTGTTTCTTCGAAGCTTCTTGTTCTGTTTGCATAAAAAGCCTTATCTACCCCATTGTTAGCAAATGCCTGATCCCATACGTCCGGTTTAAAATATTCATTCCAGCCGTCTAACTTACAGCCGTTCTTCCAGGCGTCATAAATAACTGCAGAAACTTTTCTGTCACCTCTTGCAAGCACTGCTTCGAGTATAGTGGTCTCGTAATGACTCCAGCTGACATCTATTCTCTTTCCACCCTTAGAACGAACAATATCAAGAAGATACTTCTGTCTTTCCTCTATCTGTTCCTTAGTTGCCTGAGGTTCAAATTCAAAAGGGGTAAACGGCTTGGGAATAAATGTTGAAAGGGATATGGAAATAGTTATACCTCTCTTGCTTCGTCTTTCTACGTTATAATAAATATCAACTATTTTATCTGCAAGAGTCTTGATTGCGGCTATATCATCAAGAGTTTCTGTAGGAAGTCCCAGCATAAAATATAGCTTTACTGAACTATATCCACCTTCAAAAGCTATTTTACAGCTTTTCATAATATCATCTTCTGTGATGTTCTTGTTGATAACATCTCTCAGACGTTGCGAACCTGCTTCAGGTGCAAAAGTAAGTCCACTCTGTCTTACACTCTTTATCTTCTTTACAACCTCATCGCTGAAATTATCTATTCTGAGTGATGGCAAGGAAAGATTTACACCCTTTTCATCTGTATAATCGGTTATATCGCAAAGCAGTCCTTCAATATCGCTATAATCACTTGTAGAAAGTGAGCATAAAGACACCTCGTCATATCCGGTAGATTCAGTAAGATTTTTCACCTGATTAACAATAGTTGATTTCGACTTTTCTCTGAAAGGTCTGTAAATAAAGCCCGCCTGACAGAAACGGCAACCTCGGATACAACCTCTGAGAACTTCAACTACAGAACGATCATGCACAATCTGTGTGAAAGGTACAACAAAGCTATCCGGAGCAAAAACGCTGTCAAAATCGCTGATGATACGTTTTTTTACCTTAGCAGGTGCACCTGATTTTGAAGTTATAGCTGAGATAGTTCCGTCATCGTTGTAAGAAACATCGTATAAAGAAGGAACGTAAACACCTTCTATCTGAGCAGCTTTTTCTAAAAATTCCTGTTTTGTGCCACCGTTTTTCTTGAATACAAGTGCAAGCTCCATAAGCTCAAGGTTTACTTCCTCGCCTTCACCAATAACAAATAAATCGAAAAAATCAGCAATCGGCTCTGCATTGCATACGCAAGGGCCGCCTCCCATTACTATCGGGAATAAATCGCTTCTTTCCTTTGAGTATACAGGCAATCCCGCAAGATCAAGCATAGAAAGCACATTTGTATAGCAAAGCTCGTACTGAAGAGTAAAGCCGATAAAATCAAAATCCTTTATAGGATCAAGACTTTCGAGTCCGTAAAGCGGAATATCGTTCTTTCTCATCTGCTCTTCCATATCAGGGAGAGGCATAAACACTCTTTCACACCAGTAATTCGGCTTACTATTCTTAAGTGAATAAAGAATCTTCATACCAAGATGTGACATACCGACATCGTAAGTATCAGGAAAACAGAAGGCATATCTTAAATCAACCTTGCTTTTATCCTTTACAACAGCGTTCACTTCTCCGCCTATGTATCTTGAAGGTTTCTGCACCTTCAGTAAAATTTTATCAAGTTTTTCTTTTATCATTTTCTTCTTCCGTTCTTTAAATTTGACATCCGTCTTATATATTGTACTACATTTTCAAAATTAAAGCAAGTATCAACGTACAAACTGTGCCATAGTAAGATATAATATCACAAACAAGAACGAAATACTGATATCTCCTTTATAAATAAAACAATACCATGCAATCGTCAAAACAAGAATCAAGTCGGATCGTAGCCATGTCGTTCTGTGAGCCAA
>JAZSHW010000038.1:0-6583 GCA_045533495.1 Ruminiclostridium sp.
GACAGAAAACGGAAAATATATATTAAATATAGTTGTTTTTTCTCTGATAAAATGTTATAATTATAGTGTATGATTATGTCCAAAAGTGAAAGACTGCGGAATTTTATGGAGATTAATATGAAGAAGATAATTATAATTGCGGTAATTATTTTAGCATTGCTCGTGG
Source organism: Ruminiclostridium sp. (assembly GCA_045533495.1). Lineage (GTDB taxonomy): Bacteria > Bacillota > Clostridia > Oscillospirales > Ruminococcaceae > Ruminiclostridium_E. Next base: position 167 of record JAZSHW010000038.1, read on the forward strand.
TAGGACTTATTGCAATCAATGTTGAGCCTCAGGAAAATGAAGAGGCAGTTAAAGTCGGCGTCGTCTTAAATGGCTATAAGGATGATAAGAGCTGGAGTCAGTCCCATTATGACGGACTTCAGAAAACTGCAGAAAAACTGGGTCTTAACATTACATACAAGGAATACGTAACAACAGATAATGTAGCGGCAGAGATACAGCAGTTTGTTGAAGACGGCTGTAAGATAATTGTTGCTAATTCGGCTATTTATGGGGAAATGATAGAAGTGGCGGCAAAAAAATATCCCGAAGTGTATTTTTACCACGCTACAGGCGTTGGCGAAGGTAAGAATCTGACATCCTATTTCGGAAGAATGTATCAGATGCGTTATCTTACAGGTATAGCGGCAGGACTTCAGACAAAAACAAACGAAATAGGCTATGTTGCGGCATTCCCGATACCGGAAGTAAACAGAGGCCTTAACGCTTTTACTTTAGGCGTGAAGAGCGTAAATCCCGATGCAAAGGTTTATGTAAGGTGGATAAATTCCTGGAACTCAGATGACGTAACTGCAAAGGTTACAGAAGAATTGCTTGGTGACTATAATATTGACGTTCTTGCAATGCATACAGACTCGGTTGAGCCGCTGAGAATTGCGAATGAAAAAAACGTAATGTCAATAGGCTATAATATAGATAATAGTTCGCTCTATCCTGATACCTATCTTACAGCAGCGGTATGGGACTGGGAAAAGTACTATACACCACATATACAGAAATGTCTTCAGGGAAAATTTGAGGGCGTAAACTGCTGGGAAAGCTCAGATACAGGCATTATAAGTATCGCACCTTTATCTGATAAGGCACATAGTGATATTGAGAAAAAAATACAGCAGGAGCTTGAAAGACTGAATAGCGGAACGTTTGATGTCTTTTACGGTCCTATATATGATAATATGGGTAATCTTCGTATAGCACAGGGCGAAAGTATGACCGATGAGGCTATGCTGAACGAATTTGATTGGTATGTCGAGGGAGTAGTTATAGATGAAGAATAATCAACTGATACAGCGTATTCTGCTGATAGCGGCTGCTGCTGTGCTTGTTATGATATTTGCGGTGATCATCTTTGCCGGATTTGATACAAGAAGCACTTTCAAGGTAGGTCTTATACTCACCGGGAAAACAACTGACACAGGATGGAACGGCAGCCACTATAACGGAGTTGTTTCTGCCTGTGAAAAGCTTGAAACAGAGCTTATTGTAAAGGAAGATATTGCAGAGGGTACAGGAGATTGTGAAAAGGCTATTCACGAGCTTGCCAAAAGCGGCGTTAAGATGATAATCCTTTCAAGCTATGCTTATCCTCCTGAAGTTAAGGAAGTAATAAGCAGCTATCCCGATATTGCATTTTACGGAATAAGCTCCGATTACAGTGCGGAAAATATGACCTCTTATTTTGGCAGAATGTATCAAGCAAGATATCTTGCAGGAATTATTGCGGGAATGCAGACAAAGACAAATTCTGTAGGCTATGTAGCGGCAATGCCAAATAGCGAAGTAAACAGAGGTATCAATGCGTTTGCTCTTGGCGTAAAAAGTGTAAATCCTGAGGCGATGGTTTATGTAAGCTGGACAAATTCCTGGGACGATGCTGAAAAAGAAATAGCCCTTGCAAAAAAGCTTATTGAAAATAAGAACGTTGACGTGATGACGTACCATCAGAATCAGCATAACGTTGCAAAAGCAGCAGATGAAGCAGGAGTATTCTCTATAGGTTACAATCAGGCTACAGAGGGTCTTTCCGAAAAGTATCTTACAGCGGCAGTATGGAACTGGGATGAGCTTTATTATCAGATAATAAGAGAATACGTTCAGGGCAAGCCCAATTCGGTAAAACAAAGATGGCTTGGAATAGAAAGCGGAGCAGTAGATATTGCAGAGCTTTCTTCTTTAGCAGACGAAGATACGGTAAGAGTATATGAAGAGGAAAAAAACAGGTTACTTACATCAGGCGATGAAATATTCGCAGGTGAAATTTACGACAATAACGGTACAAAGCGTTGCAGTGACGGAGAAAGACTCAGTGATGAAACATTGCTCACAGAAATGAGCTGGTATGTTGACGGAGTAGTTATTTATGAAGATTAAAAAGAATAAAATCAAACGGCTCAGAAATGCCGTCCTTGTTATCGTGGCAGGCTTTGCCGTGCTTGGTATCGTATGCGGCATAATGTGGGTAAAGCTACAGGAGATAACCAGAAGTCAGGTAGTGAGCCACGTGTCAGGTTACAGCACTATGATGTCGAAAATGATTGATTCCAGCTTTAAAGAGGAGCTTGATATCCTTACTGATATAACGGATTTCATAGATATAGAAACCGGAGAATTCAGTGATGTCTTTGATAATAAGGAGGGCATATCTTACGGTGTAGTCCGTATAAATGGTGAACCCACCTACGGAGAAAAGCTTGACTTTTCTGAGTTCAGCGGGTTCTTCCAGTCGCTTCACGGAAATTCGGCAGTCAGTGTAAGCGGAGACAAGGTGCTTTTTACAGTTCCTGTTTACAGCGGTGCAAATGTAAAGTACGTGCTTTATAAGCTCTATGATGGTAACGTGCTCAGCGAAAAGATGGATATTATCTGTTATGGCGGTATTGGTGAGTGTATGCTTATTGACTCCAACGGAAAGATCATTCTTCGTTCAAGAGGAAGTAAAACAGAACTTGATTACTTTTTAGCTCCCGTAAATTCTTCCGCTATAGAGGATATCAGAAACAGTATGAACATAAATATTTCTGCGGCGTCTTATAACAACACTAACGATGTGGTTATTTTTGCTTCAGAAACAAGCTACGCAGGACTTTATGTGCTGGGCTTTGTACCATCAGTTGCACCTGCTGGCGATATTTCGCTTATAGTACCCTTGATTCTCTGGTCCTTTGGCCTTTTATGGTTACTCCTTGTTATTGTTACCATTTATCTTATAGGTGCAGAGCATAAGGCACAGCAGAGCGACAGACTCCGTCAGGAAAAGATAATGGCTGAAAATGCAAACCGTGCAAAGAGTGACTTTCTTGCCAATATGTCGCACGAAATAAGAACACCTATCAATGCAGTTATCGGTATGAATGAAATGATACTGCGTGAAAGTAAAGATAAACACGTTTTAGAATATGCGTCCAATATTGATAGTGCCAGCCATAATCTGTTGTCGATCATAAATGATATACTTGATTTTTCTAAGATTGAATCGGGTAAGTTGAATATTGATGAACACGAATACAGGCTTGACGTACTGCTTCACGATGTTCGCAATATGGTGCATCTTCGTGCAGAACAGAAGGGCTTACAGTTTGTTATTGATGTGGACGAATCTCTTCCCAACCGACTTTGCGGAGACGATATAAGAATAAGGCAGGTGATTATAAATCTGCTCAGTAATGCCGTAAAGTATACACATAAAGGCACAGTAACTCTTAGTATAAGCGGTAGTCAGGAGTTTTCTGATGACAGTCTTAACCTTAAAATAGCTGTTTCAGATACAGGTATAGGCATAAGCGAAGAAGATAAGACAAAGCTGTTCCAGAATTTCAGTCGATTTGATCTTACAACAAACAGAAATATTGAAGGCACAGGACTTGGTCTTGCAATTACACAGCGTCTTGTTTCCTTGATGGGCGGCAATATAGAGGTCGAAAGTAAAAAGGGTAAAGGTTCTACATTTACAGTAACTATTTCCCAGAAAATAATTGATACAGAAAAAATAGGCAGTATCTTCTGGAACAACGATGATCAGCAGGTAGAATATCGGTACATAAACGTATTTACCGCTCCCGATGCCCGTGTGCTTGCAGTAGATGACAACAAGATGAATCTTCTTGTTGTGGAAAATCTGCTTAAGACAACAAAGGTAAAACTAACTACGTGTATGAGTGGTGAAGAAGCGTTAGAGCTTGTACAGAATAATAAGTATGATATTATACTGCTTGACCATATGATGCCCCATATGGATGGTATCGAGACTCTGAAGCATATGAAATCAATGCTTGCTAATATGAGCAGAGAAGCGGCAATAATTGCACTTACCGCAAATGCTGTTTCGGGAGTTAAAGAGATGTACCTTTCTGAAGGTTTTGATGATTATATGAGCAAGCCAATAGACAGCAGACGTCTTGAAGAGCTGCTTGCTAAGTATTTACCGCCTGAAAAGGTAATCTATACTGAAGTAGTTAATGAAGCATTGCAGGACGCTTCGATTTGTCCTGTTGCACAGGAAGAAAAAGACGAAATGGCAGATGAACTTGCCGAACATCCTCTTTTTGATACAGCACTCGGTATAAAATATTGTGCTGATAGTGAAGAAATGTACGTCGAAATACTTTCTATCTTTTGTGAAATGCAGCAGGAAAAGATTGAAGAGCTTAACGGATTTGTTGAAAATGAGGACTGGAACAACTACACAGTCAGCATACACGGACTTAAATCCAACTCTCTTAATATCGGTGGTAAGCGGCTTTCAGCACTTTGTCTAAGACTCGAACAAGCGGGTAAAGCAATAAAAGCAGGCGATAACGTTAGCGAAAAAATGAATTTCATAAAGGAAAATCACGGTGATGCTATAGAGCTGCTGAATGAAACGGTAGCTGTTGCAAGGGAGTATCTTGAAGAAAAGGAGTAATGCAAAATGGAAAGCAATAAAAATAGCATACAGGGACTGAAAATTCTTTCTCTTGATGACAACGCTATTGATAATGGAATTTTAACTGAATTACTTAAAGATACAGGTGCAATGCTTCAGACAACGTCTTCTGTTGTAGAAGCTTATGAGCTTATTGAGGAAAACAAATATGATGTTTTGCTTATAGATCATATGATGCCGGAAAGTGATGGTATAACAGTACTTAAACGAATTCGTGAGCTTCACTTATGCGATAATAGTCCGATAATAGCTGTAACAGGTAATAATATTTCCTCGGCAAGAGCCAATTATCTTAATGCGGGATTTGCGGATTACATTGCAAAGCCGATAAACAAGGATGTGCTTATCAGGTCGATTAGTCGTAGCCTAAATACAAAATCCGAGGACGCTATTGACGATGACAAGCAAAGGATACTTATTATAGATGACAATCAAATGAATCTTCTTCTTGCAAGAAAGATATTATCGGAAGAGTATAACGTAAGCGTGGTTTCTTCGGCAAATGCAGGACTTATATTCTTAGAAGAAACCATACCCGATATGATTTTACTTGATCTTCATATGCCCGGTATCGACGGATTTCAGTTCCTTGAAATAATAAATCAGGATGATAGATATAAGGATATTCCGATAATCTGCCTTACGGCGGACGATGATCACGATTCTGAGCTCAGATGCTTTGAGCTTGGAGCTCTTGATTTTATCACAAAGCCTTTTATTGCAGAAATAATGCGAAGAAGAGTGGAGCGTATACTGGAGCTCAGCAGACTTCAGCACGATCTTCAGTTAGAGGTTGAAAAGAAGACGGAAAAGCTTCACAAGCATACAAAGAAGCTTGAACGAATGACGGATGAAGTAATGCTCACTCTTGCAAGTACGATAGACGCCAAGGATAAGTATACAAACGGTCATTCGGTACGTGTAGCAGAGTATTCAAGGCTTATTGCAAAAATGCTCAATATGTCTCGGCAGGAGCAGGATGATATCTATCGTATGGGACTTCTGCACGATATAGGAAAGATCGGTGTTCCTGATGAAATCATCAACAAGACCTCACGCCTTACCGATGAAGAATATGCAGTTATCAAAACCCATCCTATAATAGGAGCAGAGATACTTGAAAATATGTCAGAGCTTCCTGATATAGCGATAGGTGCAAAATATCACCATGAGCGTTATGACGGAAACGGCTATCCCGAAGGACTTTCAGGCGAGAATATACCTCTTGTTGCGAGAATAATTGGTGTTGCTGATGCTTATGACGCTATGACTTCAAACAGAAGCTATCGCGAGGTAATGCCTCAGAATGTGGTAAGAAATGAGATAGTAAAGGGCAAGGGAACACAGTTTGACCCTGTATTTGCAGAAATTATGCTTAAAGTAATTGATGAGGATAAGGAATACAACCTCAGAGAAAAGAAGTAAAAAAGAACCACATTTGTCTTTAATGACAAATGTGGTTTTATATATTCAGACTTGATTTCTGTATAAAGCAAAAGAGAGTCGCAAAAGCGACTCTCTAATTTTATTTATATCCCGTCTATATAAATCACGGCGAAGCCGTGCATATTGTCTATTTTTCATGTGCAGTTTCAAATGAAATCGTGCTACGCACGATGAAATCCTCGCACTGCTCGGATGAAATCTGCTCCGCAGATGAAATTAAATCCACCCATCCGCCGTCGAGGCGGATTTCATCTCCGCAGGAGATTTCATCGTCGAAGACGATTTCACCC
>JAZSHW010000030.1:0-10461 GCA_045533495.1 Ruminiclostridium sp.
TCCGACTTGACATTTCCGAGTCGGTTGAAAAATTTTGCCAATCTCCCCCATGTTAGGGGAACTAAGGACAGCAAAAAGGCGGCAGCCACCACAGCCACCGCCCCACTACGAAATAACCATCTAATGAAAGACGGTCACTATTTATGATAAGACAATACAGCTGCTAAATCAATTTTGGCCACACTGGACAGCTGATCACTACGAAATAAACCATGAAAGAAGGTATCGAACATGAATGAAGAAAAAATCAGACAAGTTTCATCCATCCCGGAAGAACTCAGAAGGACAGGACAGTTCTGCTTGTGGAAATATGAAACAGTAGACGGAAGACAGACCAAAGTTCCTTACAATCCGAAAAAAACACAGTACAAAGCTGCAACGAACAGACCTGAAACGTTCTCGACATTTTCTGAAGCTGTCGCAGCTGCTCAGAAGACCGACTGTGACGGAATAGGAATCAGGGTCACTGGAGATTTTATCGGAATTGACATTGATCATATTGAAAATGACACCGACAAAGAAGGAAATCTGACCGGGACACCACTTGAAATTGTGGATAGTCTGTCAGCATACACGGAACTTTCACCAAGCGGTCAAGGACTAAGAATCTTCTGCAAAGCAGCCGGACTGAAGTTCGATAAATCAAAATATTACATCAAGAAGGGAAATCTTGAGATTTATGTTCCCGGATATACAAACCGTTTTCTAACTGTGACCGGGAACACTATTCTTGATGAACCACTTCTGATTGACTGCACAGACGCACTGCAAGCCGTTCTTGATAAATATATGATAAGAACACAGAGCAAGTCTCAGAACGCTTCTGAGCGTGTCTCAGAGCCTTTGACGCTATCTGAAGAAGAAATCTTGTCAAAAGCTATCAACTCAAAGCAAGGACAGAAATTCGCTGATTTATATTCAGGGAACTATCACAGTTATTATTCGTCACAAAGTGAAGCTGACCTTGCACTGTGTACCATGCTTGCTTTTTGGTGTCAGAAGGACGTTAATGCAATAGATAGTCTGTTCCGTAAAAGTGGCCTATACCGGGAAAAGTGGGAACGTGAAGACTACCGGGAATCTACTTTGAACCGGGCAATATCTTTGACAAGTGACACTTATTCACCTAAGAAGCAGAACAAGACTGCTGTTCCCGAACCGACAGAAACCAGTTCCCCGGACGGTGACTTGTGGGAAGTCCCGGAAATGTCAGCTGATAGTCAGTCTGTGTCTCAGATCGAAGCTGAACAAGTCCCTGAACCGACCGACCGTGACGCACCGCCACAGAAGGAAAAGCAGCAGACCACACCACCTGAACCACCTAAACCCGAACCCAGTTCTGAAGAAATCTTTGATGAATTTTTATCTGAAATCAGGTCTGAACGTTTCAAGCCTATTTCGACAGAAATTCCACAGCTTGACGCAGCTTTGCAAGGCGGTCTTGAAAGAAGAACACTTGTGACCTTAGCAGCTGCACCGGGTGCCGGGAAGACTGCTATTGCTCAATATATTCTTGAAAACATGGCATGGCATGGTCACAGTATTGTATATGTTAATTTGGAAATGGACAGATCACAGCTGCTGTCCAGAAGTATTTCAAGAATATCCCACAAGTACAAGCTGACCGGAATTCTGTCTGAAGACATAACAGCCCTACAAGTCAAGCGTGGTTATCAGTGGACGGATGAACAAAGAAAAATTGTGGACTGGGTATCGAAGACATATAGTCAGCGTATACTTCCGAACTTCCGATATGTTACCACCAACCCTGAAAACTTAGGAAGCATAGACAATACACTATCAGATATTCTGTCGAAATTGGAAAAGATCACTGCTGAATTGAAGGAAAAAGGCAAAGAAGCACCTATTGTGTGCATAGACTATCTGCAATTCATAGAATATGACTTGTTTGAAGATGGTCAAAGAAAACCTGACAATGCAGAAGCAATCAAGCAGACTTTGAAAGTGTTCAAACAATTTGCTATGAAGCATAATACAGTTGTCTTGATGATCACTGCAAACAACCGAGCAAGCAATTCTGAAGGTAAAGCAAGCATGGACAGCGGCCGTGACACGTCTAATATTGAATACTCAGGGGACGTCATGCTGTCGCTTGTATATACAGCTGTTGAAGAAGGATGGTTGCATAAATCCGGGAAGCATGACAAGAACGGAAATGACATCCCGAAAGAAATTGATAATGAATTCATCAACTATGTCATAGATTATTCTATGAGGGTGAAAGAAGACAAGGAATATCCAATAATCGCAAAACTGCTGACATTAAAAGTGGTCAAGGGTAGAAGTATCAAGTCACGTGGTGTCGCAAAGTTTATTTTTGACGGAAGATATTTCTATTATGAACCTGATGATAACAAGTATCACAATCCGTACTGGATAGAAGCTGTTGAAGATCCTGAATGACCTGAAGCAGTGACCACAGCTGAAATAATAAGACCGTTCTTGAATGAATCAGGGACGGTCTTCTGTTTGGTGAATAACAATACTGTTCAATGTCAGCTGATATGATCATATCATTTCGGAAGCTGACCGGGACACTGAATCTGAAGACGTTTCAAGGTTGTCTGCGTTTAGGTCTTTTGACTGGTATCTGTTCTTTGTCATTAAGATAATAATTCATTGTGGTCACCTCAATTTGAAAACAGAAAGAAGTCCCCGAAACACAAGGGACTTCTTTTGTGTGTTTCTTGCAGCATGCCTCAAAACAGAAGATCAACGGAAAAATGTTTAAGACCGTACCACCAAACATATTATATTACATTATGACGGAAATGAAAATCATATCAAAACAAATTATTATGAAAATCTTTTCATATGAAAACTAAAATGATATAATATGAAATATAATATTTGACTTGTGAAAGGATAATACTACTATGAGAAAATCAGAAAATAATACTGTATTAAAAGGCGAACTTTCACCTATTCCGAACACTGAGAAGATCAGAAGCACTGTGGACGCTCTTATACAGCGTAGATATGCAGCTAAGAACAAGAACAATAAAACCAGTGAAGCACTCAAGAAGACACGTCTTGAACTCAGGACAGCAGCTGCAAGCCTTGAAAATGCAAATGATGAAAAGGAATATTTAGACACCCTTGCACGTATCGAAAAGGCAAAGAAAACGATTGATTTTCTGAAAGTGAAACTTGGAAAAGAAACCGTTGAAACCATGCCAAAAGAAGACTTTGAAGCGTGCTTTGAAACAATCAGTGACGAGCAGCAAAAAATCGAAAATGAAGCTAAAGCAAAGATTTTTGAAGCTGCTGAAATCTTGGAGAATGCTTACAATGATTATCTTGATAAGTTTGAATATATGACTGACACTGTCAGCTTGCTCGAAGAAGCAGCTGCACTTGATCACTTTAGACCTGACGCACGTGGTCTGTTTAATGCGATTGATCACGCCGACACTATTTATAATTACCTGTTCGAAGCTGTCAGAAGGGAACGGGGAACAAGGAACTGGCGTGAAGTGTGGGCGTGCATGTTCCGCAAATAACAAGCCTTTGCAAGGGACGCTCTAAGCAGCGTTTTTCTCTCCTTTAGTGTGGGACAGAAAGAACTTTCAATCTGTCCCACATTTACAAAAGAAAGGATGAACAAATGACCATAAAACAATGGGAAAACGCCATCAAGAAAGCAATCAAGAAAGAAGGTCACTACAGGCCTATTTTCGATAGATCGATTGTTATTCTGAGTGAAATACTCTTTGAACGTGACCGCATATATACGCAGTTTATTGATGAAGGGGCACAAGTCCTGATTGACTATGAAAGTGACCGGGGAAGTCAGAACAGAAGACCAAACCCACTTTTGAAGCAGTGGCAAGAACTTAACAACACTGCATTGTCATACATGAAGGAACTGGGACTGACACCGGGCGGACTGAAGAAAATCAAGTGTGACATAGAAAATCAGTCACAAAGTCCGCTTGACCAACTTCTTAAACAGCTTGAAGGCGGAAGCGACGAAAGGAACTGACAATGACTGAAGCAGCAAAAGAAGCAAGACGGAAGTATTATCGTGAAAGATATAAGACTGATAAGGCAAAGCATAAGATATACGTCTGTCACGTGTGGGAAAACAAAGCACGGAAGCTGTATGACAAAGAATATATACCACCAGTCAAGGAAGGTGTTCTGAGTGAACAAGCAGCTGAACTCAGGCGACAGTATTATGCTGAATATCGCAAGAAGACTGGTCCTACTCAGGCCCGAAGGGACTATATGAAGCGATACCGGGCAAAGAACAAAGAAAAGATCACACAATACAACAAGGACTACTGGGAACGTAAAGCATTAAACGATATTAACGAAATTCTTGAAACCTGATAGACGGAAGGGGACTTGATCATGTCGGAAAATTACTTCGTGGAACTTAATTCAATCAATGTCAATGATAAGATCGAAAAGAAAAACGGTCTGTCTTATTTGTCCTGGGCTTATGCCTGGGGAGAATTAAAGAAGCGATATCCGGATGCTGTATACACCATCTATGAGAATTCGCAAGGATGGAACTATCACACAGACGGTCGAACAGCATGGGTCAAAGTCAGTGTGACTGTGAACGGTGTTGAACATGTCGAAGAACTTCCCATTATGGACTACAAGAACAAGTCTATTGCTCTTGACTACATAACTTCATTTGAAGTCAACAAGTCAATACAGCGTGCATTGACAAAGGCTGTCGCACGTCACGGACTGGGACTGTATATCTATGCCGGTGAAGACTTACCGGATGAAACAGACGGCACTTCCGGGACAGCTGCACCGAAACCAACAAAGACCACGAAGACAGTTAAACCGATAAAGCAAAGTCGACCAGTGACACCGACCACACCGCCTGAAGACCCTACACCGTCAAGGACAATTCTGCGTGACTTACTGCACAAGTATAAGATCGAACCGAACGCAGTTCTTGTGGCTTGCAAGCTGACACAGAACAGCAGTGAAGCTGAATGGGCAGCAGCTGTCGAATATGTAAAAAAAACTTTCAAGCTAACCGCATGAAGAAATCTGAAGAACAGAAGAAATCGAATGATCACCCGGTCACAACGGATGAAGTACGTTATATGCTGCGTGCCCATCGTGAATACATGCGGAAGCTATACAAAAGACCAGAAAACACACTGCAAGGACTTATGAAGATGTTATCTGAACAGAAGAAAGAAAAAGAAGCTGCTGAAGCAGAAAAGGTGAAGACGGATGATCACAACTCAGGACAGCGACAAGGTGACGGAAATACTTCTGACCATGCGTCAGAAGGGAAGTGACCTGACACCGTATGAAATAGCAATCAGAATGACAGCTGACATGCTGAAGAACAAAACTCGATAACATATCCGTCATTCAGTCCATGCAAGACTATTCAATTCTAATTCGGTATAAGTCTGTCATAATTCCATCCGTCAGGGACACTGTGTCCGTGTGTGGTGATATTCGGAACGGAACAGCAAGCAACGCATTTGTGTACCACAATGCAAAAATGTATGTCAGGGAAAGACCCTGAAACCCTTATGAAATCATTAGATTTTATGTATAAATATTCATTTTTGACCTGATTTGACCATATAAGACAGACGGAAGTTCCCGGAAGTCCTTATGATCATTGACTTTCGGAAAAATGTTCAATTCGGTATAGCTTGAATTTTGGTGAATTGATGTCACAAAGTCTGCTCGGAGGGGTAAAATGATAGTGTTAGTGTTCAGTCCATTTATTCGTACAGTTGAGGTGTTCAGACATGACTACTGAGGAATTGAAAACGTATCTTGAAGACTTTCGGGATGAAAGACAATCTGTGAAACACTGGATAGAATCACTGCAATATCATTATGACCACATAAAGCCGTACAAGGAATATTATGCAGTCAAAAAGGAAATGTCTATCATTCAGGCACGTATCAAGAAGGAAGCTGAACAGATGGAAAAGAAGTCAGCTGTCATTTTGTCATGGTCTGAACTTATATCCAATGAAACATACAGAAGTATTTTCCTTGACCGATATATGAACAATATCACGTGGGAAGCCTTAGAATACAAATATCACTACTGCAAATCACAGATATATAATATTTCCCGGTCTGTGTGTTCTGAGATAGTATCGAAGACACTTCTTGACATAGTCCCGGACGGTGAATCACTGTCAATCGATCTGTAAAGAGCAGCCGGAAAACTCGACACCCTTGAAGGACTATCCACAACGGCCGCAGCTGCACTGTCTGTGTCGGTGAATCACCTACTCAGGTTATTATCAATCGTCAAATAATAAGCGATCATGTCTGAAGACGTGACCGCTTATATTTTTGTATGCAGAACATACCGAAGGAGACTAATATCATTATACATCAAGAATGATTGTATGTAATGTCATACATTTGATATTTGACAGATTAGAACAATAAATATAAAATGACGATATACCACTACGAAAGGAGAAACACCACCACATGAAAAAACAACAGTATGACTGCACGCTGCTATTGCAAAGGATAGACAGCAAGTTTGAAGACGTGAACAAGTTCTGTGATCATGCCGGACTTGACCCGGTCAAGTTTCTTGAATCTGTCGCAGAAAGTGATCTGTCAGCAAGTACAATCAAGATTTGTATTGAACTTCTTGAAATTCCACCTGAAGACGTTGAACGTTATTTCTTTACACCACTGACAGAATATGTCGCAAGAAGGGGAAGACCGTTCAAAGCTATTCAGAAGACCACCACACCACCTGAAAACAACCGATATTATACGATTGATGAAGCGTCCAAGCTGTTAGGTCTTCACCGTCACACGCTGCAAGCAAGGCTCAGGGACAAGACAATCAAGGGAAAACTTATCGGCCGTGAATGGAGAATATATCGTGATGAACTATTCGACAATTCATCATATATGTACTTCTTTGACTGTTTAGATGGTTATTTCGGGGAAAAGTATCTGACACCGTGTGACATTGATCAGATGGAAAACCACAATCAAGAACCAGTGTCCCTGAAGGAAGGTCAAATCATAGAAATAGCAAGAAACCTTGAAGCAGTCTTGTATCGCTGCAAGGACACTTCCGGGACAGAAGAAATCTGTATTTATGACTGCATGGACATTTAAGAAAGGGGAAAAGACCATGACTGAAGGAATTACAATCACAGCTGCTGAACTTATGAAAATGCGTGAAGAACTGACACCGTTGAACAGATTGAAGTTCGATCTGAAGTATTATGAATTACTGGATGAAGAAAACAAGCTGACGAAAGAAGACCTTATCGAATTCGCAAAGGAATATCAAATAAGGTCAAGTGAACTGTCCATGTCTTATGAAGACTTGGCCTTTTTCGGAAATGCCTTTGAAGCACTGGGACAGAAGTTCAATGTCTTGGATGAATTCCACGAGAAAGGTATCTGCTAAGAAGGGGACAAGACACATGAAGATAATTACAATCTGTGATCATAAAGGCGGTGTCGCAAAGACCACGACAGCTGCTGCACTTGCTCAGGGAATCGCAAGACTACACCCGAAAGCAAAGACACTTCTGATTGACGCAGACCCACAAGGGACAGCGACACAGTCTGTATATGGAATCAAGAAGACTGTTCCGGGACTGTATGAAGTCATACTGGATGAACTGAATATCAATGAAGCGATCATTGAAACTGAAGCCGGGAACATAGTTCCGTACAGTCCCAAACTCAGAAAACTTGACGCAGAACTGCAAGACGAACCGGGAAAGAACTTCTTTATTAAAGAACGTCTTGAAGATTTGAAGGGATATACTCATGTAATTATTGACACGTCACCTTATTTAAACTTGGCCAACATACAAGCCCTGACAGCGTCAGACTGTGTGCTTATTCCAATAGGTGCAAACCCTGAAACAGTTGAAAGTCTTCCGGCTACATTGACCACAATTAAAAGTGTCAAGAAGTATCTGAACAGTGATCTTGTCATTTCAGGTGCCGTCATAACCTTATATGATGGACGGTCAAATGTCGTCAAACAATATGCTGAACTAATAAGCGACATTTGCAAGAAGAACAAAGTCAAGCTGCTTGACACTAAAGTTCGAACATGTTCTGCAATCAAAGAAGCACACGCTTTGAAGTGTGATCTGTTCGAACATGCACCGAAGTCAAACGCAGTCAAAGACTATACAGCTGTTATCAAAGAATTAAAGTTATAAATCATAATCGAAGAAAGGCAGGATGAATCAAAATGGTAAAGGCAAAGAAGGACTACACAGCAAGGGACGCTCAGAACATTGATCTTGTGGACGGAATCACAGAAGGTCAGACAGCAGCTGCAAAGAAGCCAGTCAAGAAGGACAGCAAGACTGAAGTTCCGCAGAATCGTTTCACTGCTCGATTTAGTGATCTTGAATGGAAGTATCTGCAAGAAAAGCACTGGACGGACAGAATATCAGTCACAGACATTCTGCGTCAGTACGTGCAAGCAGACATGAAGAAGAACCCTGAAATATTAAAAAGGGTTGATGAACTGAACGGATGATATAATATCACTACGAAATAACCATACTACTTGAAGGAAAGAAGGTCACACGGTATGTCGGAGGTTAAACCATTTGTTAATCCATTTGAGGACTTTGAACGGATAACACTTGAAGACTGCAAAAAGCAGTTCACGAAAGCTGAATTGAAGCAGCTGCAAGAACATGGACAACATATTGTTGTCAGACCTAATTCTTATAAATTCGGGGATGATCTTTCAGAAGAACTGCTTGGAAAACTCAATAAATTATTCGGTGAATGGATAAACAGTGAAGTTCGACACAAGGTCGATCAGAACGGTTTTGTTGTTGAAGTTGAAATCACACCGACTGAAATTGAAGCAAGAAAGAACTTCCCGGAATTCTTTTCAATCTATCTGAGCAAAGAAGAAACTAAGGATGATAATTCACTTGACGTAACTGGTCTGTTCCTGACGTTCATTCAAGGTTTAGGGCTTAATATACAGATTGACCAGGAACTAACCGAGATTGAAGCAATCACGGACACACAGCCGGGAAAATTGACACGTGTGATCTTTAACAAGGACACCGCACAACTGCAAGTCACCCACAAGAATTATTCGGGTGCATTGTCACCGAGAAAGAATAAATATGCTTATATTGTCAATCTTGATGGTCAATTACGTTTCACGTGGGATGATGACGGGACACCGCATATCACGACAGCTGATGAACAACAAGCATATAATGATCTTCTGAACAAGAAGACTATCCCGGCAAAGTGTGCTGACACAGATTTACTTGCTACACTTGGGGCAGCCGTAAAAGCTGCTTATATATCGAATATCGGTGACAGAATCACTGTATATCTTCCGAACTTTGCAGCTGCTCTTGGTGTTCGATTTGATAAAGACGACAGCAAAGACGGAAGACGTTTTGACTTCTGGGAAAAAATAAAGCAGCTTGAAAACATTGGCGGTGTTCTTGTCGAACAAGGGAAAATACTGCGTGCGTTTGTATTTCTCGGATATGATCAGAACGAAAACACTTTGACTTTTGCAAGTCCTTATCTTTATTCACTTGTGGACATCCTGAAGAACAATCCGAAAGTTTCAAAGCAGAAGAAAGATAATAAACCGCTTTATTCTTTTGAAGGTGTATCTTATCTGATTGACGCTAAAATTATCACAGCAAGAAGCAAGGTGACTTCTGAGATAGTCAAAAACCTTGTAGCCGGACTGTTTCAACATGGAATCAAGACGGACGCAGAAAGGTATCCGCAGCGTATTTTTAACGATAAAAGACTTGTGACATGGTCGATCAGTTACAAAGAATTGATACGATACACACCACTTCTGAAAGAATATCTGCAAGAAGTTCAAACAAACAGACGTTCTCAAATGTTCAAGCGTGTTGTGTTTGGTAAAGACTACAATCCGAGAAGTAAGAAGCCACAGACAACACTTGTTGAATCTTATCTGAAGGAATATACAGACGCTTATAATTACTGGGTTGATTTATCAATCAAGGTTGAACCAGTATCTATGAAAGACCTTGATAATAAAATTATTTTGACACACCACGGTATAAATGGGAACTTTGAGCAGCGTTTGCAGTTACCCCATATCGAAGAACAAGACAATAATCTTGATGAATCTTGAGTGTGTTTTTCAGTGGCGGAAGTGTGTTTTTCAGTGGCGGAAGTGTGTCTTTTTTTCGAGCCTTTGACACCGTTCAAACTCAATAAATACAAGGCTTGCAAGGTCGATTAGAACAAAAAATAAAAATGTTACTTAATATATGAACTTATAGTGAATATATAGCTCGACACGTCTTCACTTGAAGTTCAGACGGTCTCACGCTATCTTGTGGACAGATGGACAAGACGCATGACAGAATCGAAATCTTTTCTGATCTTGTGGAATCGCAGACCGAAATATTATCCCCCCGGCATGATAGGTTTTTATTATTTTTTTTCGGGGCT
>JAZSHW010000063.1:0-6281 GCA_045533495.1 Ruminiclostridium sp.
AGAAAAGCCCGATGTAATAATTGACTTTTCACATCCTTCAGCATTGTTCGAATATTCTATACTCGACTACTGCAAGATAAATAATGTTCCTATCGTTGTTGCAACTACAGGTTACACAGATGAGCAGATATCTCAGATAAAGGCTGCTGCAGAACAGATTCCTGTTTTCTTCACATTCAATATGTCTCTTGGTATCAATCTGCTTGTTGACCTTGCAAGAAAAGCAACAAAGGTTCTTGGTGACCAGTTCGATATCGAAATCGTTGAAAAACATCACAATCTTAAAAAGGATGCTCCGTCAGGCACTGCTATAATGATTGCAGAGGCAATAAACGAAGAACTTGATAACAAGATGAAGTATGTTTACGACCGTCATTCTGTAAGAAAGCCCCGCGAAAAGAACGAAATCGGTATGCACGCTATAAGAGGCGGTACTATCGTTGGCGACCACGACATTATTTTTGCAGGAAGAGATGAAGTTATCACTTTATCTCATAGTGCAGGTTCAAAACAGGTATTTGCAGTAGGTTCTGTAAACGCCGCAGTATTCTTAAGTAAATGCGAAAAGGGTCTTTATCAGATGTCCGATTTATTATCAAGCATATAAATTATGAAAGGAAGCTGTCAAAATGACACAGATAACTCGTTACGAAAATGTATCTGCTGTGACCTTTTCAGATGTCAAAGCAGGAAACACCTTCATTTCAGAAGTTCTCCATGCGGTTGCAGAAGCAGGAATAAATATTGATATGATATCCAGCACACCACCGAAATCTGACAGATTTTCATTTGCTTTCAGCTTCGGTGACGATGATATACCTTCCCTGCTTACCGTTATGAGTAAAATCACTTTTGTTCATAACATTACGCCTTTTGTGAACAGCGGCAATGTAAAGCTTGTCATAAAGAATAAGGAAATGGAGATACACGCAGGCTTTGCCGCCCGTGTACTCGAAATAACAGAAAAGATCGGTGCTGACGTTCTTCTTATAACAACCAGTGCTGATGAAATAAGCCTTCTCGTTCCTGACAGCTTTGCTGACGAACTTTCAGAAGCATTTAAAACTTTAGATTAAATTTATAATGACATCGGTATTCCATACCGATGTCATTTTGGTGATTACAGAATGTTAAAACTTACAAAATATCTGAAAAAATTCAGAATGCAGGTAATTTTAGGGCCTGCGTTCAAACTCATTGAAGCGATTTTTGAACTTATCGTACCACTCGTTATGGCACAGATAATTGATGTCGGTATTAAAAACAGAGATACAGATCATATTTGGAAAATGGGTATAGTACTCATTTTACTCGGTGTGTTCGGTCTTGGCTTTACACTTATATGTCAGTATATGGCATCAAAGGCTTCACAGGGCTTCGGAACAGTACTTCGCAGAGAACTTTTCCATCATATCAACAATCTTTCTCACTCAGAGCTTGACGAACTCGGTACATCTTCTCTTATAACACGACTTACTTCTGATGTAAATCAGCTTCAGGTTGCTGTTGCTATGCTTATCCGCCTTGTTGTGAGAGCACCCTTTTTAGTAATCGGTGCTACAATTATGGCATTTACTATTGATGTAAAGCTTGCTCTGATATTTGTTATAGTAATTCCACTCGTTGCTCTTGTTATGTGGCTTGTCACAACAAAAACGATCCCCTTTTACAAAAACATTCAGAAAAAGCTGGATAAAACATCCCTCATCACAAGAGAAAATCTTGGCGGTGCAAGAGCTGTCAGAGCCTTCGCCAAGCAGGATCACGAACAAAAGCGTTTTGCTGATAATGCTGATGATATCGAAAAAACCGCTATAAGAGCAGGGAAAATTTCTGCACTTTTAAGCCCTATGAATGCAATTATTTTAAACCTTGCTATAGTTGCTATTATATGGTTTGGCGGATTTTCTGTAAACGTGGGAGATCTCACTCAGGGTGAGGTTATAGCACTTGTAAACTACCTTAACCAAATTCTTCTTGCTCTTGTAGTAGTTGCAAATCTTGTTGTTATCTTTACAAAATCCGCAGCTTCTGCCGCAAGAGTGAACGAAGTACTTGAAACCGAGGCTTCAATAACTGAAAAGAAAGCAGAAGAATTTACATCAGATGAAAATGCACCTGCTGTCAAATTTACAGATGTATTTTTAAGCTATCACGAAAATAGCGACTATGCTCTTGAAGATATTTCTTTCACCGTAGAAAAAGGTCAGACAATCGGTATAATCGGTGGTACCGGCAGCGGTAAATCATCCCTTGTCAATATGATACCGAGATTCTATGACGCTACAAAGGGTTCTGTAGAAATAAACGGTGTTGATATAAGAAAATATCCACTCAAAAAGCTTCGAAAAATGATAGGTATAGTACCTCAAAAAGCTGTACTTTTCAGCGGAACGCTTCGTGAAAATATGAAGTGGGGCGGCGATGACATCACCGATGAGCAGATTCACAAAGCACTTGAAATCGCTCAGGCTACAGATTTTGCCGACAAGCTTCCTGACGGTCTTGATAGTGAAATTCTTCAGGGTGGTAAAAACCTTTCAGGCGGTCAGAAGCAAAGACTTACAATAGCAAGAGCACTTGCCTGCTCACCCTCTATGCTTATCCTTGATGACAGTGCCAGTGCACTTGACTTTGCCACCGATTCAAAGCTCCGTACTGCAATCAAAAATAACTGTAATGATATGACCGTATTCATTATCTCACAAAGAGCCAATACAGTAAAGGACGCAGACAGCATAATCGTTTTAAACGATGGAAGAATAGAAGGAATAGGAACTCATAAAGAGCTTCTTCGTTCCTGTGAAGAATACTGTCAGATTTGTTTATCACAATTCAGTGCTGAAGAACTTGAAAAGGAGATAAACGAAGATGCATAAGAAAATAAAAAAAGATGTCAGCAGCTTTGACATATTAAAAAGAATTCTGACATATACAAAACCATACACCTTTTATCTTATCTTTACGCTTATAAGTGCAGTTATAAGTGCCTGTGCAACACTTTATGCTCCTGTACTTATCGGTAACGCTATTGACCATATTATAGAAAAAGGTAACGTAGATTTTGAAAAAATACTTCCGATAATAATTCAACTTATTATAGTTGTTCTTGCAGGTGCGGTCTTTCAGTGGTTTATGGGATATTGTACAAATATTCTTACTCACGGAACTGTAAGAGATTTAAGAGTAGCCGCTTTCAATAAGCTTGAAAATGTACCACTCAGATATATTGATACTACTCCCCATGGCGATATCATAGGTAGAGTCGTAGCGGATATAGACACCGTATCAGATGGCTTGTTGCAGGGATTTCAGCAATTATTTACCGGTATTGTAACAATTGTCGGAACGCTTTGCTTTATGCTTTCTATCAATATCTCAATAGCTCTTGTAGTTATTGTTATAACACCCGTTTCCCTGCTCGTTGCATCGACTATTGCAAGACTCTGCTCAAAAAAATTCAAGGAGCAGGCGGCTTTAAGAGGTAAAATAACCGCTCTTGCAGAAGAATACATCGGAAATCAGAAGGTTGTAAAGGCCTTCTGTTATGAAGAAAATTCAGAAGCAGAGTTTGAAAAGCTGAACGCCGAACTTAACAAAGTCGGTACAAGAGCACAATTCTATTCAGCGCTCACAAACCCTTGCACAAGATTTGTAAACGGACTTGTTTATGCCGGCGTAGGTATATTCGGTGCATTGAATTCAATCGGTGGCGGTATATCGGTTGGTCAGCTTTCCTGCTTCTTATCCTATGCTAACCAGTACACAAAACCGTTTAACGAAATTTCAGGCGTTGTTACAGAGCTTCAATCTGCTTTTGCGTCAGCAAGAAGAATTTTTGCTATGCTTGACAGCGAAAACGAAATAAGTGATAAAGACAATGAAATACTCGAGAATGTAGATGGCGATGTAAGCATTAAAAACGTAGATTTCTCATATACTCCTGACAGAGAACTTATTAAGGGACTCAGTCTTGATGTTAAAAAAGGTCAGCAAATAGCTATAGTCGGTCCTACAGGATGTGGAAAAACTACCATTATCAATCTCCTGATGAGATTTTATGATACAAACAGCGGAAGTATATCTGTAGATAACAAGGATATTAAAACGCTGACAAGAGATTCTCTTCGTCTTAATTACGGAATGGTATTACAGGAAACCTGGATATTCAAAGGAACAGTAAGAGAAAACATTGCTTACGGAAAGCCCGAAGCAACTGAAGAAGAAATAGTAAACGCTGCAAAGGCTGCACATTGTCATAGCTTTATCAAGCGTCTTAAAAACGGTTATGATACAATAATAAGCGATACATCAGGACTATCTCAGGGACAAAAACAGCTCTTATGTATTGCAAGAGTAATGCTTACAATGCCGCCTATGCTTATACTTGACGAAGCAACAAGTAGTATCGATACAAGAACAGAGCTTCAGATTCAAAGTGCTTTTGCAAAAATGACGAAGGGTAAAACAAACTTTATTGTCGCTCACAGACTTTCAACAATTAAAAACGCAGATTCTATACTTGTAATGGATAAAGGAAAGATTATTGAAATAGGCAATCACGAAGAGCTTTTAGCAAAAGGCGGATTTTACTTTAACCTATATAACAGCCAATTCAGGAAATCTTGAAAAATCACATCTAAGACCCGCCAAAAATATCAGTGGCGGGTTTAAAATTATTGACAATTCGACAAGAATATAGTATAATTAAATTTGTAAAGTGTTTACAAATACATAAAATCAGGGGTAATTATGAAAAAACTCATACCGATTATTCTTATATTAGCTCTTATGGCTTCGCTTTTATGCGGTACAGCCTTCGCATTTGACGGTAATGATTATGATTATGATTTCGACTTTGACGGAGGAAGTAGCAGCAGCTCAGACGGACTTGGTATTCTGAACCTTGTACTGCATCTATTCAATATGGGTCCGATAGGTGTCATATTTGCGATAATAATTATAGTAATCTTTATTGTAGCTGTAACCTCTAAAAAGACAAAAAAAGCAAACAGCAATGTCGGCAAGGTTATTCCTTCAACTCAGGGCAGATTTGTTGTTATTCCTAACAGAACTGAATTGATCGAAAATATGATCAAGAAAAACGACAAAAACTTCTCTGCCTCTGACTTTGTAACGTTTGCAAAAAATGTATATATGGATATACAGACAGCCTGGTGCAAACGAGATCTTACTACAGTAAGACCGGTTATGCATGAAAATCTTTACAACACAACAGCAAGACAGGTTCAGAGTAAGATTGATCAGGGCGTTGTTTATCACTATGAAAGTATTGCGATAAATACAGCATACCTCACATCCTATGCCAAGGATTCTCAGTTTGAATATCTGACCTGCTATCTTAATGCAAGAATGATTGATTATCAGGTTGATGAAAAAACCGGCAACATAATAAGAGGCGATAAAACAACTCGCTGGGATATGAGATATAAAATGAAGTTCGTACGTTCTGTAGGCACACTCACAAAGACAGAAACTGACAAACACGATGGTCACAACTGTCCTAACTGCGGTGCTCCTATGGAAATCTCATCATCAGGCGTATGTGATTACTGTGGTTCTGTTGTTACAACAGGTCAGTATTCATGGGTACTTACAGAATTTACAACAGTTCGTAACGATACTGTTGACGAAGGTATTAAAGGAGTAGTTCAGTAATTGGAAATTTTCACTATAATCTTCCCGATAATTTTTTCATTGATGCCCGTCATCATGATAGTGATAGTTGTACTCACCGTTATTTCTAAAACAAAGAAGATTACAAATGACTACCTTGGTATGACGCCGGGTCAGACAATGGATCTTATCAGTAAAGGAATAAGAGAAGAGGTTACAACTCCCAAAGCCATCACAGAGCTTTCCGCTGTATACACACCTAAAATCCAGCGTGATTTCCCTGAAATGGGATATGGTGGCATGGAAGCGCTTGCAAGAAACGCTCTTATAGCTTCCTTCAATGCAATTGAAAAGAAGAGTACAGAGGGCTTACTTGAAATCTCCTGCTCCCCCGCTCTTGTAAATAAGGTTACCAACATCATCAATGACCTTGGTAGTAAGGGTGAGGAAGAAAAGTACGATAACGTGAAGATTCACAGATGCGGAATATGTTCATACCTTAAAAAACAAGATGAAGCTATCGTAGCCTTTGAATATTCTCTTCAGTACGAATACAAAAGATTCAAGCTCGGCAAACTTGTAAGCAGTCCTGATCATAACGGACTTGTTCAGGTGGCCTACAGAGTTACGCTTACATATAATCA
>JAZSHW010000025.1:0-42741 GCA_045533495.1 Ruminiclostridium sp.
TGGATTATAAGACAGACAGAACTATAACACTCGGCGAATTAACACCTGAGTGGTGGATATAAATCAAAACCTAACCCCGTAGCTATAAGTTAGATAGTTTAATGAGGATATTACAAAGCCAAATTTTACATTGATGTCAAAAGTGGCTTTGCATTTGCTTGTGTCATTGACTTTTTATTATATGTTTGTTATAATCGTCTTAGTTTAAAATAAGAATATGCGGAAATTGATATAACAAAATTATGGCATTACTTTCAAGAGAATAAGGTGTTCTTGTGAAGAAAGGAATAAAATGAAAGTAGTAGTTTTTTATGGGAGTCCAAGAAAAGGCAATACAAACATTGCCACAAAAATCTTTATGGACGCAATGTCTCAATGTGGCGAAGTAAATTATTCGGAATTCTTCCTACCGAAAGATGTTCCGGAGTTTTGTCTTGGTTGTCAGTTGTGCCTTGGCAATCCGCGAGAAAAATGTCCTCATGCTTCATATATTGATCCGATATATAAGGCAATAATGGAGGCTGACGCACTTGTTTTTACTACTCCGCATTATGGAGGCAGCTGTATGACAGGCAGTATGAAAAATCTATTGGATCATCTTGATTTTTTTACATTAACTGTATCTCCGCGAAAAGAAATGTTCGGTAAAAAAGCTTTTATACTTACAACAGCTACAGGTACGACCTCTGCTGTTAAGCAGATAAAAAAATGCTTAAAAGGCTGGGGGATAAACCGAGTATCCTCGGTAGGAATACGGATGTTTATAGATAAGTGGGATAAAATGCCGATAAAGAAGCAGAAAAGTTTAGAAAAAAGGCTTGGAAAAGCGGCACGAAACTTCTACTCGATGAAGAAAAAGAGACCTTATGCATCGTCTGTTTTTATGTATTATATGAATAGATTTGTTATTAAAAGGTTTATCGGCGAGGGAAGTTATCCGTTTGAGTATTGGAAAGAAAACGGATATTTCGATAAGTGTCCGTTTTAGATTGATTTACCGTTTGCATATTAAATTTAATTTTATCTGTAAGTTTTAACAAATAACCCGTGAAGATACTTCCTCACGGGTTATATTTTTTTACTATCTGACTAATACTACGGGGTTTATCTCTTTGTAACTTAAATCTGCTCCATCTGTCTGCCAAAATAAAGTGCAGCAGCCTCTACAAGGGCGGTCTGCTTATCATTTGCAACGGAGTTTTCGTTATCTGACAGCATGATTACTGCACCATTTACATCACCCTCTGCTAAAATGGGAGCACAGGCGATAGCAAAGCGGTTTACTCCCTCAATAGGGTTCATTTTCACGTCATCAGCAGTCTTATGATATAAGGACTTACGCTGTTCGATAAGGTCTTCAAGTGAGCTTGAAACTCTTCTTTCAAGCACTTCTTTTTTCTGAATGCCACTTGCCGCTACTACATGATCTCTGTCACAGATTACTGTAGGCATACCGCCGACCTTATAAAGCACCTCTGCATACTGATCGGCATTTCCTGAAATTTCTCCGACAGGGGAGTATTTGCGGAAAATAACCTCTCCGTCAACGCTTGTATAAATTTCAAGAGGTGTACCTTCTCTTATTCTCATTGTACGTCTTATTTCTTTAGGAATAACAACTTTTCCGAGATCGTCGATCCTTCTCACAATACCTGTTGCTTTCATATTATATAAATCTCCTTTTCAACAATATAACAAAATGACTTACTCATTCCGACAAATTTTTTAAATTGCCTTGTTATTATCTGTTAATGGTGGGGATTTATACTTTAACTTTAATTATATTTAAAAAACGCCGAAATTTCTACATAATGTGTCATAAATGTCCCGTGACCACAATTTGTTCTTGCAAATAGTTTTTATATATGGTATAATTAATGTGTATTTTTATATGCATTTTCAGAAAATTATGCATAATCTGTTCCGTTTCAGGTACTATAATAAAAAAGCTGAAAGGAAACAGATATGCAAAAGGAATACAAAAATAACGAATCAAACGAAGAAGAGGAAGAAACTGCGGAAGATATGCCATCAGATATCAGCGACAACGGCATTTCTGCACTTGTTAATGCAAAACACAATATCCACTGTCTGACGGTTATCGGTCAGATAGAAGGGCACTACATCCTGCCTCCTCAGAACAAGACTACAAAGTATGAGCATATTATGCCCGCTCTTGTAGCAATTGAGCAGGACAGAAGCATTGAAGGTCTGCTGATAATTTTAAATACTGTAGGTGGAGATGTAGAGGCCGGTCTTGCTATTTCAGAGCTTATTGCAGGAATGAGTAAGCCTACAGTATCCATTGTAGTAGGCGGTGGGCACTCCATTGGTGTACCTCTTGCTGTCAGTGCCAAGAAAAGCTTTATCGTGCCTTCTGCCACAATGACGATACATCCTGTAAGAATGAACGGCTTACTGCTCGGTATCCCTCAGACGCTTTCTTATTTTGAAAGAATGCAGGAGAGAATAATAAATTTCGTCAGCAAAAACAGCGAAATAAAGCCTGATCGTTTCAGAGAGCTTATGATGAAAAAGGATGAGCTTGTTATGGATGTCGGCTCAGTCCTTGATGGCGAGACAGCTGTAAAGGAAGGTCTTATTGACAGTCTTGGCGGCCTTAATGACGCAGTAGAATGTCTGTATTCTCTGATAGAAGAAAAAGAAGAGAAAATCGTTGATAAATCTTCTTCGGGCAGTAAAGCGAAAAGTAAACCGCACAAGCGTAAAGCTAAATCTGAAAAAGTACAAAAAAGCGTTAATGCGGATAGTAACGCCTGTGCATCAAAAAGGGTAGTGCAGGTGCATCCCTTTAAGGAATATCACCCTTCCGTGAAAATGAGCAGGGATGGTAAATGATATGATACTTTACAGCATAGTTGATATTTGTGATGTGATGTCCGCACCAACCGGTGCCCCAGGTTCTGACACAGCGACTGTCAGAAAAATAAACGGAGGCTTTATAGAGCTTGAAAACTCTGTCGCCGGGGGACAGCCAAGAGTAAAACGACTTTATTCTACAGACCCTGCTCTTTATCTCGATAAAAGGTATTATCCCTTTTAAATAATGCAAATAGGGGCGAAAGCCCTTACATATATTTATTTTAAAACAAAATGAAAGGTCAGATACAAAGACTATGGATTACATAACTATAATTATACAAGGAATTATTCAGGGAATAACTGAATTTCTTCCCGTTTCAAGTTCGGGGCATTTATCCGTTGCCCAGCATTTTATGAATATCGGAGAAAATTCACTCCTCATTTCTATTTTTCTTCATTTAGGTACGTTACTTGCGGTAATCATAGCGTTCTTTCCTACAATATCAAGAATGATAATTGAATTTTTTCTTACTATAAAGGATATATTTACAGGTAAATTCTCCTGGAAGAATATGAACGCAGACCGCCGTATGATGTTTATGGTGATAATTGCAACACTTATGCTTGTACCTGTATACTTCTTCAGAGATTTCTTTGTATCCTTTGAAGGTGATAACGATATTATATTTGAGGGCGTAGCTTTTCTCTTTACAGCAACCTTACTGTTTATGTCAGATAAGTGTATAAAGGGCAAAAAGACAGGGGATAAGATGAAGGTGACAGATGCAGTTTGTGTAGGTGCAATGCAGTGTGTAGCTTTATTCCCGGGTGTATCCCGTTCAGGCTCAACAACAGCGACAGGTCTTTTTTGTGGCCTTACAAAAGAAACTGCAGTAGCGTATTCTTTTATACTTGGAATACCCGCAATACTTGGTGGTAGCGTACTGGAGCTTGGTCAGGCGGCGAGTGAAAATGTTCAGCTTGATCTTGTGGCTCTCGGAATAGGCTTTGCGGTTGCAGCCGTGGTCGGCCTTCTTTCAATCTTCCTTGTGAAGTGGCTTATAAAGAGAGACAGATTTAAAATTTTTGGTATATACACAGCACTTCTGGGACTTTTCTGCATAGGAATAGGTGTATATGAGCTTGTAACAGGCTCGCATTTTGTTATAATTTTTTAATACAGAGCTATAAGATAAAAGGGTAAGTATATTTATAAAACGAAAGGACGGATAAATATGCCATCTAAAAATAGCGGTAAAAACACAGCTATTACAACAAAACAGAATAAAGGTAATTCCGCTAATAAAAGCAAACAAGAAAAGAGCGAAAGCTCTCTTGTAGAACGACGCCGTAAAGAGATAGAACAGGAAGAAAAGAACCACAGACGAATGAGTGCAGTGGTACTTTTCGCCATAGGCGTTCTTCTTGTACTTTTTGTAATAATAGGTCTTATCAGCTCCATTGCAAATGGCGAAGACAATCTTCTTGATATGATCTATATGTTCTTATGCGGTGTATTTGGCTTTACCGTGTTTTTTACAGGACCTATTGTCATATATGTTGCAGTCCTTATTGCAACAAATAAAAGCAGGACAAGTATAGCGACAAAAATTGTACAACTCAGCATCGGAATTATATTGCTCAGTAGTGCTATCCAGATAATTTTTGTGGGAACAGTCGGAGAGAATACTACTAATTTATTTGAAACTATCGGCTCGCTTTATATGGATGGCATAGCTTTAAAGGGTGGCGGTATAGTAGGCGGTCTTTTAGCGGCACTTCTTCTGCTTTTCGGCAGAGTAGGAGCTATTGTAGTTATCCTGCTCATCATTTTCGTATTTGTTATGTTTATCAGCAGAAAAACTCTTATGGAGTTCTTAGGCTTTGTAGGAAAGCCTGTTAAGAAAGCTGCTGTTGTAGCTAAGGAAAAGCATGAGCAACGTAAGGAAGAAATGGAGATACTCCGCCTTGAAAACGAGCGTAAGGCTCAGATTGAAACTGAAAAACGCAAGCAGAAATTAGCTGAACTTGAAATGGCAACTGCAGAAAATCTGCACGACCCTATATCGAGAAAACGAAATAATCTTATGGAAGAACAGCGTGTAGACAGTGCTAATTTCATAAATGATATACATAATTATAACGATGACAGAGTTACCACAAGATCTGACTCTGTAAGAATCGGCAATGATGTATTACCGGGAATAACCGAAGAAACAGATGTTCATACCTCATACGGGGATAAGCTTCCCGATATTCCTGATTACTCTTCTTATGATGACGATAATTCATACGTGGTCTCGGACAGCCTTGAAATATATGATGAATTACCGCCTGTAATGAGCTTCACAACTGAAAAGAAAGCCCCTGTTGAAGAGGCACTAAAACAGTATTCAGAAGAAAAAACAGTTGAGAATAGCACAAAGGCTCAGTCGGAAGAAACTTTCAGACAGGAAGTTACAGCGTCAGATATAAACGCTGAGATAAATACAGTTTCATTAAAGCAGGAAGAGGTTTCTCAGGAACAATATGTTCTTCCTCCGTCTACGATTCTTGACGAAATAGTATTATCCAAGAGTGCGGATGATGTAAAAAAAGAGCTTGAAGAAAACGCACATACGATAGTAGAAGTACTTAAAAGCTTTGGTGTACAGACAAAATGTATAGGTGCCTGCAAAGGCCCGTCGGTAACAAGATATGAGCTTCAGCCTGCGGCGGGTGTAAAGATTTCAAAGATAACAGGTCTTGCAGATGATATCGCTCTTAATCTTGCGGCAACAGGTATAAGAATAGAAGCTCCTATTCCCGGAAAGCCCGCTGTTGGTATAGAAGTACCGAATAAAAAGACTGAAAAAGTACCTTTCAGAACCCTCATTGAGAGCAGCGAAGCAAAAAATCATAAGAGTAAACTGGCTGCAGCACTCGGTAAGGATATTGCAGGCGAAAATATAGTTATAGACATTGCAGATATGCCTCATCTTCTTGTTGCAGGTACAACCGGTGCAGTTAAATCTGTTTGTATGAATTCTATCATTATGTCTATTCTTTTCAGAAGCACTCCTGAAGAGGTTCGCTTTATAATGATAGACCCTAAATCTGTTGAATTTATGTGCTATAATGGAATACCTCATCTGCTTATTCCTGTAGTTACTGATCCTAAAAAAGCGGCAGGTGCTCTTGCCTGGGCAGTTACCGAAATGACAAGAAGATATAATCTTTTCTCAGAATATAATGTAAGAAATATTCAGGGTTATAATTCAATGGCGGAAAACGATCCTGATATGAAGACGCTTCCTCAGATTGCTATTTTTATTGATGAACTTTCGGACCTTATGATGGCATCAAAAAACGATGTTGAAGACAGCATCTGCCGTTTAGCACAGATGGCAAGAGCGGCAGGTATGCATCTTGTAATTGCCACACAAAGACCTACAGTAGATGTAGTAACAGGTCTTATTAAGGCTAATATACCAAGCCGCATAGCTCTTAAAGTGGGTACAGGTATTGACAGCCGTGTTATCATTGATGAACAGGGTGCGGAAAAGCTTATCGGCAGAGGCGATATGCTGCTTAAAACTACAAGTATGCCAAAGCCCAAACGAGTACAGGGTTGCTGGCTAAGTGACAAGGAAGTAGAGCGAGTTGTAAACTTTATCAAGAATTCCTTTATTCTTGAATATGATGATAATGTTATGAACGAAGTTGAGCGACAGGCAGAGCTTGTCCGTTCAAGCGACAAGAAGTCGGATGTGACAACTGAAAGTGGCGATATTGATGTCAGCGATGATAAGCTTGAAGAAGCAATCCGTGTGGTTGTAGAAGCAGGTCAGGCAAGCACAAGCTCACTTCAGAGGAGACTTAAGCTCGGTTACGGCAGAGCGGCTCGTCTTATTGACATTATGGAAGAAATGGGTATCGTAGGTCCTTCAGAGGGAAGTAAGCCTCGTCAGGTACTTATGAGCAAAGAACAGTATTACGAAAGACAGATGAACAATAGCGATTGAATGTTGTTCATCTGCTGAAAAAAGATGAACAGAAAGGAATAATAAAATGCCTTTTTTACCGATATCAAAGGAAGATATGAAAGAGCGTGGTATAGACCAGCTTGATTTTATATGTGTAACGGGTGATGCCTATGTTGATCATCCGTCCTTTGGTATAGCAATTATTTCGAGAATGCTTGAAAGTTGTGGTTGTAATGTGGGCATTATTGCTCAGCCGCAGACAGACAGTGATTATAAAAAGCTTGGTACACCTAAATATTGCTTTCTTGTAACAGGCGGCAATATTGATAGTATGGTGTCTAACTATACTGTTTTTAAGAAAAAGCGTTGGGATGATGCTTACTGCGAAGGTGGTAAGGGAGGAAAGCGTCCTGACAGAGCGGTAACAGTATATTGTAATAAGCTTAAAGAGCTATTTCCTGATAAGGAAATAGCTATAGGCGGTCTTGAAGCCAGTCTTCGACGTTTTGCTCATTATGATTACTGGGCAGACAAGGTTATGCCGTCAATCTTAGTTGATAGTAAAGCGGAACTTTTAATGTACGGTATGGGTGAATTGACAATAGTTCAGCTGTATAATGAAATAAAAGCAGGTAAGAAGCTTAGTGAGATACACGACATAAGAGGTACTTGCTATCTGACCGAACCCAAAAATACTCCCTTAGGTGCAGTTCAGTGTGATAGTTATGAGATTGTCAGCGAAAATAAGAAGGCTTACGCCAAAGCCTGCCGACTTCAGTATGACGAGCAGGATGAAATATACGGAAAAACTGTGATACAGCGACATGGTAATATGATGCTGGTGCAGAATCCTCCCCAGAGAAGTCTTACAAAGTCTGAATTTGACAAGGCTTACGAGCTCCCGTATATGAGAGCATACCATCCGTGTTATGAAAAGGGTGGCGGTGTCCCAGGCATTCAGGAAGTAGAATTTTCAATTACACATAGCAGGGGATGCTTTGGATACTGTAATTTCTGTTCTATAGCATTACATCAAGGCAGAAGAATACAGGTCAGAAGTGAAGAATCGGTTATAAATGAAGCGATTGATCTGTCCAATAAACCAAACTTCAAGGGTTACATTCACGATGTAGGCGGTCCTACTGCCAATTTCCGTGCACCCTCCTGTGATAAACAGCTTAAAAGCGGATTATGCAAAGGCAAGAAATGTCTTGCTCCTACTCCCTGTCCCGCAATTAAAGCAGATCACGAGGAATATCTTAATCTTTTAAGAAAGATACGTTCTTTAAAAAAGGTTAAAAAGGTGTTTATCCGCTCAGGCATCAGATATGACTATATGCTTAAAGATAAAGACGATACATTCTTCAAGGAACTTGTTGAACATCACGTCAGCGGACAGCTCAAGGTTGCTCCTGAACATGCAAGTAACAAAGTACTTGATCTTATGGGTAAACCTCATATTGAAGTGTATGAGGAGTTTGAAAAGAAATTCTATAAATACACCAAAGAATGCGGCAAGGAACAGTATTTAGTACCCTATCTTATGTCCTCCCATCCGGGATGCACAGTAAGAGAAGCGGTAGATTTAGCTGTATTTCTTAAAAAGCATAATATAAGACCTGAACAAGTACAGGATTTTTATCCTACACCGGGTACTATTTCCACGGCAATGTATTACACGGGCCTTGATCCTTACACAATGGAAGAGGTTTATGTTCCTAAAAAGCCTGAGGAAAAGGAAATGCAAAGAGCGTTGCTTCAGTATTTCAAAAAAGAAAACAAGCAGATAGTGGCAAAGGCATTACTTAAAGCAGGCAAAAAGGAACTTATCGGTTACGGCAAAGAATGTCTTATCACTCCTGATGGCTTAAAGCTTGATAATGATAAGGGAAAGGGGACTGCGAAAAATGGCAAGGGATACAGCAAAAAAGAAATCACCAGAAAAGTCGGTCAAAACGGAAAAGGCAGAAGAAACAGTAAAGAAGTCTCCAAAAAAGACGGAAGAAAAAAGCGTTAAGTCAGTAGAAAAGAAGGAAAAAACACCAAAGAAGACTGAAGCAAAAACAGAACAAGTAAAGAAATCCAATAAATCAGAAACAGAAAACAAGTCTGAAAAAACTGTAACGAAATCAAAGGAATTAAAGCAATCTGATAAATCTGATTTGCTGGAAATAAAAGAGGAAACCGTAAGTTCTTCTAAAAGCGATTATAAAGGAAGAAAGCAAACTTCAGAAAGTAAGAATATTACTAAAAAGTCTGAAAATGATAAAGAAACAAAACATACAGGCAAATTCTTAAAGAAAAAGGATAAAGAAAACGGGGATAACGAGTACTCAACGTATAAAAAGAAGGCAAAAATAAGCCTTAAAGGTTTTCTCATATCGTTCCTGATAATCACTCTTTTCTTAACACTCAACCAATTTATATTTCATATTCCAGGAGTGCCGACCTGGGAGAGTGTATTTTCGGAAACAATTCCTGAATTTTCAGTTCCTACAGGGGAAATGCAGGTGCATTTTATAAATGTAGGGCAGGGTGATAGTACGCTTATTGTAACTGGAGATAAAACAGTTCTTATAGATAGCGGTGAAACGGAATACGACGGAGTTGTAAAGGAATATATTAAAAATCTTGGTATAACAAAGATTGATATAGTTATCGGATCACATCCTCATTCAGACCATATAGGTTCAATGTCCAAGGTGGTAGACGGAGTAGATGTGGGAGAGATTATTCTTCCGAAGATGACTAAAGATATGATTCCCGCAACAAAATGTTATAATGATCTTCTGGAAAGTGCAGATAAAAAGAATATAAAGGTACGTTTTGTAAGAGCTGGTGAAAGACTAAAAATTTCTGAGGACTGTATCATAGATATATTGGCTCCTGTCAGCGATTATGATGACCTTAACAATTATTCGATTACCTGTAAGCTTGTGCACGGTGAGAATAGCTTTTTATTCACAGGAGATATTGAAACCTCAGCTGAACACGATATAGTTGAGAGCGGTGCAAACTTAAGTGTGGATGTGCTTAAAGTACCGCACCATGGTAGTGCAACATCAAGCTCGTATAAATTTTTAAAGGAAGTAAGACCTACTTATGCAGTGTTCCATGTAGGATCGCCTAATGACTACGGTCACCCTAATAAAAATATATATGATCGTTATAAGGAATTTGATTGCAAACGTTATCGTACTGATGTAAACGGCAATATTGTTTTCAAAAGCGACGGAACAAAGCTTACCATCGAAACGGAGAATAAAAATGGTCATGTTTGACAGATTTGAAGGGAATATGGCTGTTCTGTACGAAGACGGAAAACGCTTTAATGTACCAAGGTCAGAAGTACCATCCTCCAAAGAAGGCGATGTTCTGATAAAAGACGGAGATATATACATCACCGACAAGGAACAAACCGAAAAGCTACGCAATGAGAATATAAGGCTTATGCTGAAGTTCGGATTTTGATAAAAAAATAGTAACGACCGATGAATTTCATCGGTCGTTTTGCTATTTGATAAAAACTTAGATGTTTGTTTACTCATCCTCCATAGCTTCTTTAAGCTCAGCTTCAGAAACTGTCAGATATCCTTGGATAAAGCTGTTTAAAACACCTCTGTATGCACCTGCAGGATTTGCAAAGAAACGCTTTTCCATTTGCTGTGCCGCTTCGAGTGTGGGAGCGTATATTTTAAGCTCCATAAGATCTGCACCACCTACTTCATTTATGAAACGAATGTAGAGGTGATACCCCTGTTCGAGCGGAAGAATTTCGCACTTTACAGCTTTTTCAAGATGAGTATGAGAAGTAATCTTCTTAGCATAATATACAGCATCCTCACGAATTGACAGAGGGATTGAATAGGCAAGCTCAATTGCAAGATAGTTGCTCTGGTTTGTCGGATGACATATTTCACAACCATCTGCTTCTTCAATCGTGATAAGCTGCTTTTCCTCCATATTCATAATGCAGGAATGAAAATCAAAATATTTTACAAAATCCTGATCTACAGTACAGCTCATAAGCTCTTCTTTGCTCATACATCCGACCTTGCGGAGCAGGTGAGCTATAAGTATCTGGATTTCTTTATCTTCATAAAGGGTTATTTTAGGAACACGATAGTTCATAGATCATTATTCCTTTCTTCTAATTCTGCTTACACTAAAAATGATAAAAGAGCTATATTCATAGCAGCTTCAATGCATGGGACGGCCCTCGGTACTATACAAGGATCGTGTCTGCCCTTTATATTGAGCACTTCGTCTGTATTTGTGGTGTAATCTACAGTATTCTGAGGCTGAGCAATAGAAGGGGTAGGCTTTACAGCTGCTCTGAAAATAATAGGCATACCGCTTGAAATTCCGCCTAATATACCGCCGTGGTTATTTGTTCTTGCACGTATGTTATTATTATCCATATAGAACTCATCATTGTTTTCTTTGCCGGTAATATCAGCACATCCGAACCCGTTGCCGAATTCAATACCTTTAACAGCAGGAACGCCAAAAACAAGTTGAGATATTCTGTTTTCAAGTCCATCAAACATAGGAGAACCTATACCAACAGGGACGTTTATCGCGGCACATTCAATAATACCACCAACAGAATTAAGATTTTCAGCGGCTTTTTTTATCGCGTTACGCATATTATCCTCTACGCTTTGGTTTACGAGCGGAAGATATCTGTCTTTAACAGCTTCTAAAAGTTCACTGTTTATTGATACAGGATCATATCTGTCATCATAAATTCCGTTTATGGAAAGAATATGAGCACCTGTCACGATTCCTTTTTGTTTTAATATCTGACTTGCCACAGCACCTGCAAACACAAGAGGAGCAGTTATCCTTCCTGAAAAGTGTCCGCCGCCTCTTAAATCGTTACTACCATTATATCTTATATATCCGGTGTAATCGGCGTGACCTGGGCGGGCAAGATGACTTACGCTTTTATAATCGTTAGAGTGCTGATCCTTATTCTTTATCATCGCACAAAGGGGAGTGCCTGTTGTTACATTATCAACAAGACCTGAAACGACTTCAGGAAAATCAGTTTCGTTTCTCATAGTACTTGTGCCGTCTTTTTTTGGAGCACGACGAGCCATATATTTAAGTATTTCATCAAAATTCAGCTTTATTCCTCCGGGCAGACCATCTATAACTACGCCAATAGCGGCACCGTGGGATTCGCCGAATATGGATATTGATAAATTACCTGCTTTGTATTCAGATGACATCTGCTATACCTCCAAGCATTTTAAAATCCTCAAAGAATGTAGGATATGATTTCGACACACATTCTGCACCTTTTATAATAATAGGTTCTGTGCATCTCTGTGATGCGATTGCAAGTGACATTGCTATTCTGTGGTCGGTGTGAGCAAAACATTCTCCACCATGAAGTTTATCAACTCCGTTTATATAAAGTGAGTCATTGACGATGCTTATATCTGCCCCTAATTTGTTAAGCTCCTCTGTTATAGTAGCGAGTCTGTCACTTTCTTTGATCCTCAGTCTTTCACAACCATAGATATGAGAAGTTCCCTTTGCAAAGCAAGCAAGAACAGTCATAATCGGAACAAGGTCGGGTATCTGTGTTGCATCAACATCAAATGATGTTCCTGTTTTTGTGAATTTGTGAACGATATTTATAATTTCTTTATCGCCTTGACGACTTTCCATATTAAGTCCAAGTGAGTCGATATCGCCACCAATTGCTTTTCCAACAAGGAAAAATGCCGCTTGTGACATATCTGCTTCTACATGATATTCGCAGGGGATGAATTTTTGTCCGCCCTTTATTCTGTATTCCTGTTCATATTCTTCAACTGTAACCCCAAAGGATCTGAGAGCATCTGTTGTAAGATCTACATAAGGCTTTGATTCAAGGGGAGAGGTGAGTTTTATTACGCTGTCTTCTTCAAGTAATGAAAGTGCAAATAAAAAGCCGGTAA
Source organism: Ruminiclostridium sp. (assembly GCA_045533495.1). Taxonomy (GTDB): domain Bacteria; phylum Bacillota; class Clostridia; order Oscillospirales; family Ruminococcaceae; genus Ruminiclostridium_E. The sequence goes on from JAZSHW010000025.1 coordinate 12,743, forward strand.
TAAACTGTGATGAAATATTTCCTGCTATTTCATAGATTCCTCCTGAAAGTTTACCTTCCATCTTATAGGGCATCTTATCTGTAATAAATTTTACGTTGTGCTTTGTAAATTCTGTGAAATACGGTGTTATAGGTCTGTTAGGCAGATTTGCTTCTCCTCTGAAGACAGAATTAACACCAAGTGCCGCTGCAACAGGCATCAAAAATCTTAAGGTAGAGCCGCTCTCATGGCAGTTTATATCTGCAAATGCTGAAGGGATTTCTATCCCATTGACAATGGTACAGTCTTCTTTCTTTTCTATTTTAGCACCAAGAGCTGTAAGTGCTTCAATGGTAGCTACGGTATCTACACAGTCGAGAAGACCATATATCCTGCTTTCGCCTTTAGCAAGTGCCGCGGCAATAAGTGCACGGTGTGATATGCTTTTTGAGGGCGGTATATTTATCTTACCCTTAAGCAAAGCAGGAGTGATTCTGATATCCATTTATATATCCGTTCTTTCTAAAAAATATAAATTTACCTTGTTATAATACTATATTTTTGGCTGAATGTCAAGACGTGACGGAGCTTGCAAAAGTAGTAAAATCCTTATTGTTAAACATATTCCTGTCCCATTTGTAATATTATTTTTACAGAAAGGACTGATTGAATGAAAAACAAAACCTTTGCAAAAAATACAGCGGTATTATTTATATCAATGCTTATAAGCAAAATAGTCGGAGCAATGTTTAAAATTCCCCTTACAAACATTATAGGCGGAACAGGTATGGGGTATTATTCAACCGCCTATAGTATTTATACGCCTGTTTTTGCTCTTACTGCGGCGGGAATACCGACAGTCATTATACGACAGATAGCAGAAAATATAGCCACAGGGAGATATAAAAACGGTGAAAAAATTCTGAAAACAGCATTTTTACTGTTTGGTGCAATAGGACTTGCAGGTACGCTGTTTATTATTCTGACCTCAGGACTTTTTGCAGATTACGTGGCAAACTCTCACGAAGGAGTGTACGCTATCATTGCCATTTCTCCGAGTGTTTTACTTTGTTGTCTTTCTTCCGTGCTTAAAGGCTATTACGAGGCTTATAATAATATGATTCCCTCTGCTGTATCTCAGATACTTGAGTCTGTGGCAAGGGCTGTTATAGGACTTACCTGTGCCACTATGATTACAGAATGGGGAAAAACCGACTTTTTTCAAAATGGTTCGGTATTCACTATCCCATGTGACACTCTTGATAAGGCGATGGAGATAGTTCTGCCTTTTTCTGCGGCAGCTGCAATAGCTTCTGTTACTGTCAGTGAGCTTATCTGTCTTGCCTGTATGGTCATAAGACGAAAATGCTTTAAAAGGTACATACCGAAAAACTGTAACGATAATAAAACGGAATCAACAAGAGCAATCAGTCGAAAACTGATAAAAGAGCTTATCCCTGTTGCACTTGCCGCTATAGCGGTAAATCTGTCTTCTTTTATAGATATGATTACAATTCCGAGGTGTATTTCCTTTGCTATTTCAAAAGACAGTATGTTTTTCGCTAATCAGTTTTCGGAAATAATAAAAGCAGACAGCGGAAGTCTTAAACTGTCAAATTTTATGTACGGAAGTTACACAGGAGTGGCAATAACGGTATTTATGCTTGTTCCTGCTTTTACAGGAATGATAGGAAGAAGTGCTCTGCCTGAAATTGCAGCATCCTGGTCAGCTGGGAATAAGAAACAGTTCAGCCATAGACTAAAAATTGTAATTAAATCAAATTTTATAATCGGATTTCCACTTTATCTTGGAATGGCAGCCTTTGCACCCACTATACTTGATATTCTCTATTCGGGCAGACCTGACGAAGTGTCTGTTTGCATATTACCTTTGTTTATACTTGCTATAGGTGGTATTTTTCTGACGCTGTCCTCGACCTTTTATTCTGTATTTCAGGTTATCGGTAGAACAGATATACCTATAAAGCTGACACTAATTTCGTCTGCAGTAAAGCTTATACTGAATGTTTTCCTTGTCTCTGTGCCTCAGATAAATATAAATGGAGCGGCAATTTCTACTTTAGCAGCCTACGCTGTATCGGCACTCGGAGGATATCTTGCGGTAGAAATAGTTACCGGTATGGAATTTAAAATATTATCCTATATGAAAATTCCGTTTATTGCTTCTTTGTTTTGTTGTGTTACCGCTAAGCTTTGTGAACTATTTATATTTGGTAACGAGCTTGCGATAGTTCCTTTTATTCTTTGCGTAGGAGTAGGAACGCTTGTTTATTTTATATTTCTTACAATTAGCAATAGAGATAAATTGAAAATTCTGTTAAATCGCCGAAAAAGAAATTTTTTTACAAAATAACTTGCATATTTGATAGTTTTGGGGTATTATTATATATGGTTTTAACATTGCTTATAGGAAGTGAATAGTTTGGATTTTCAGATAAAAGACAAATATAATATTGAAGATCTTCTTGAAGTAACACGAATTCTTCGTAGCGAGAATGGCTGTGTGTGGGACAGAGAGCAGGATCACAAATCAATCAGAATGAATGTTCTTGAAGAAGCGTATGAGGTTATGGAGGCAATTGACAGTGATGATGCCGCAATGCTTAAAGAAGAACTTGGCGACTTACTTTTCCAGGCGGTTTTCCATTGCCAGATAGAAGATGAAAGAGGACGTTTTGCTTTTGATGATATTTGCGATGATGTTGCAAAGAAAATGATTTTTCGTCATCCTCATGTGTTTGGTGATGTTTCTGTGGAAAATTCTGATGAAGTTTTAAAAAACTGGGATAAGCTCAAAAAACAGTCCAAGGGTCAGGAAACTATATCCGATACTTTTGATAGTGTTCCTAAAATACTCCCCGCACTTATGAGAGGTCAAAAAATAGGCAAAAGAGCGTCTAATGCAGGGATAGATTTTGAAGATACAAAGCAGATTATTGATTTGATGAGAAATCAGCTTGATAATTTAGAGTTGGCTATATCTACCAAAAATGACAGCGAAATGGATGGTTATTTTGGGGAAGTTTTACTGTCGTGTTGCAATTTATCCCGATTTATAAAAAAAGATAGCGAAAAAGCCTTGACAATTGCGATAAATAAGTTTATAATTCGATTTAGGGGTTTAGAACAGAAACTTAAAGAAAGTGGCAGGACTCTTGAATCACTCACTGAAGAAGAAAAGATAAAGTTCTTATCTGACGGTGAATAAGGATGTTAATTATGCTTTTAAAGCATTATATAAAATTAAAATAAAAATTTTTGGAGGATTACAAAAATGACAAAGGCACAGTTAGTAACTATGGTTAAGGACAAGACAAATCTTACAAAGAAGGATGCAGAAGCAGCTCTCAACGCTGTAATCGACAGCATCACAGAAACACTCGCTAAGGGTGAAAAGATTCAGCTCGTTGGCTTCGGTACATTCGAAGTTCGTGAACGTGCAGCTCGTAAGGGTATCAACCCCCAGACAAAGAAGGAAATCAAGATCGCTGCAACAAAGGTTCCCGCTTTCAAGGCTGGTTCTGCTTTAAAGGATGCAGTTGCTAAGTAATTCATCTTGTGAATTTTGGAGGTAGATTATCTACCTCCTTTTGTTTTTTAAGGAGAAAATATGCGTTTAGATAAATATCTCAAGGTTTCCCGTCTTATAAAGCGCAGAACGGTCGCAAATGAAGCCTGCGATGCAGAAAAGGTAGCGGTAAACGGCAAGGTGGCGAGAGCCTCCTATGATGTCAAGGTGGGAGATGTTATAGAAATCAATATGGGTAAAAGCCCTCTTAAAGTAAAGGTACTGAAGGTCGTAGAGGTAGTCGGTAAGGAAGGTGCTTCTGATTTATATGAAGTAGTGTAAATATGGTCATATTCTGCTTGCTTTCGGAATAAAGATGTTATGTACAAACTCTTTTAACGAAAGGATATGAAAAATGGAGCAGAATATACTTACTCTTGTTTCAAGGGAAAAGCTTACATTACAGAATGTGGAAGAGGTAATAAGTTACGATGATGAGCTTATAGAGCTATACACAACTCTTGGCAGTGTTCGTATCAGAGGTAATAGTCTTACGATAGATGAAGCATTCTCAACAGGCAATACTGTGATTATAAACGGGTATATAAAAGCTATCATTTACGGTGATGGTAAAGAAAAGCTTGCTGATAATATATTAACCCGTTTATTCAGATAGGAGTTGCCGTGAATGTAAATACTCCTATCACAGATCAGATGCTGAGCTTTATTATCTGCGGTGTAGCAATTGGTGTACTTTATGAGCCTTTAAGAATTCTTAGACAGCTTGTAAAGCACAAAAGCATACTTACAGGGATAGAAGACACTTTGTTTTTTGCTCTTTGCGGATTTTTACTGTTCGGCCTTTCAATGAACGTCGGCAACGGACAGTTCAGACTTCTTTATCTCATAAGTGCTTGTGTAGGTGCTTTTGCTTACTATTTTACTTTAGGCAGGGTAGTAAGGTTGATATATTCACTGCTGATTAAGTTTATTTCTAAAATTATCAGATTTATTTTAAAGCCGCTAAAGAAAATTCTTGGCATAATTGTACTAAAAATTAAAAGACTATTTGTAGGATTGCACGAAAAATTCCTTAAGTCAGGACAAAAATCGTTTTCCCACTTGAAAAATAGTACAGAAATGTTGTATAATAAACTGTGTATTAAAAAGGAAAGGAGCAAAAATAATGACATCCGAGTTAAAATTAAAGCAAAAGTCAAAAAATAATAAAATGATGTATATTCTTGTTCCTGTACTTGTTGCATTATTTCTGATAATTTCCTTTGGCATTATTACAATGCAGGTAGAACTTTTTCAGAAAAATTCAGAGCTTGCAAATATCAACAATGAGATTACACGAATCGAGAACGAAAACAAGCTCCTCAGCCGCTATCAGAAGGCGGAATACAAGGTCGAGTATATGGAGTCCATTGCCCGTGATGAGCTCGGCTACGCACTTCCTGAAGAGCGTGTGTACTATATAATCCCTAAAGACTGATAAAGTTTCCCCGTGAATATATTCACGGGGCTTTTTGTTGCACAATAAAGCCTGAGAAGATATTTATTTCTCAGGCTATGTTTATACATATCTTATTGTGAATTACAAAATATCTATAAGCTGAAATCCAAGTATACCGATAATACAAATAATTCCGCCGGCTATGTTAAGTGGCTTTGTGCTTTCCTTCCTGATTATCCCGATAAAGAACAGTGTTACCATTATCATCGGTTGAATAAAGGCGTAATTTGTCATACTCGTGGCGATAACCATATTTTCCAGTACAAGACCGATAGCATTTGGTATCTTTGTAAGAGCAACAAACATCGAACCTTTGAATTTTGTTTTGAAAAGTATTATCGGTTTTGCAAAGGGGATAAGTATTATTGCAAGCAGGATAAGACCGAATAATAAAGCAAGGTAAGAGGAGATATACTGCGATGACGCAGTTATTATCATTCCGTATCCGTATTTTGCAAGTAGATAGAAGAACAGCGGTATTATAATCTTTTTATAGTTTATATGTTCATCTTCGGATTTTGCAATCATAAAAAGACCGACTGCTGTTACAATTATAGCGATAATCCTAATGAAATTAAAGGTGCTTGTTCCGATAAAGATATCCGTTGCGTAGGACAGGAACAGACATAGGCCCAGCCACGCCTTAAGCTCAAAGGCGGACATTTCTTTCAATATTACAGTTGCAAGTTTGAATTCGAGCAATTTTGAAATTGCAATAAGTATAACTGTAAGAATAGCCTGCCAGCTTAATATAAAATGAGTATCCGAAAAGGGAAGCATAAAGAGAAGTAATATCGATGTCGGTGCGGCCATCAGAAACGTAAAGGCGTTACCTTCCATTTTCAGCTTTGCTACAGAATACTTGTCACTAAGACTACATATCGTGTAGCAAACAACAACTAAAAGCATCAGATACATATTGTGTAATTTCCTCTCAGATTATCGAATATTCAAGATTTTCATAATGCAGTTTCGTTCCGATGTCTATACCGAATGGGAGCAGGGCAAGAGCGATAAAAAGCTCTTCGCTTGTTCCTAACTCATTTATGTAGGCGTATTCTCCTTCTATTTTTGTTACAATATAATCCTTTGGTTCCATATTTTTTCTTTCCTTTCGTTTTGCTCTTTATATTTTAGCATATTTTTTCCTAAAAGACAATAAAATGCTTGAATAACCTTTAATTTTATGCTATACTTTTTAACGCTAAAAAGAAAAAAGATTAAAAGGACAAAAGAGAAGAAAATGAGAGATTTAACAAAGGGCAACATTATAAAGGTGATGTTCTTCTTTTCACTGCCGATATTACTCGGAAATGTGTTTCAGCAGGCTTACAATCTTGCTGATATCATTATAGTAGGAAAGAAGCTTGGCGATATGTCGGTTTCTGCTGTAGGTTCTACGGCGTCGGTAGTATCACTGCTTTTTAATATAATAAACGGACTTTGCACTGGCTTTGCAATACCTGTATCAAGACATTACGGAAGCGGCGAGCAGGATAAAATGAGAAAGAATATTGCAGGAATGATTACCTTTTCGGGTATCACAACGGCAATACTCATTATTGTATGTACAATATTTTTAAATCCTTTACTTACCGCAATAAACACGCCAAAAGAAATTTTTGATGAGGCGGGCAGATATCTGTCAATAGTGGTTTTGGGTCTTGTTGTAACTACCATCTATAACCTTGAGGCAAATATGCTTAGGGCTGTGGGAAACAGTCTTATTCCGCTTATCATACTCATAATATCTGCAGCACTCAATGTCGGGCTTGATCTGCTTTTCCTCTATGCACTTGATATGGGTGTTGGAGGTGCGGCATTAGCTACAGTAATAGCACAGTTTATCTCTGCTTTTGTATGCTTTATTTACCTTGTTAAGAAATGTCCGTTCTTAAAGCCTAAGCTTTCTGATTTCAAATTTAAGAGTAATCTGTTAAAGCCGTTGCTTGCGGCAGGACTTGGCATGGCACTTATGTATTCTATTGTTGATATAGGATCCATAGTTTTACAGAATGGTGTAAATGGTCTTGGTGCTGAGATAATTACTGCTCACACAGCGGCAAGAAAACTATTTGGATTTTCTATTATGCCTTTTTCGGCAATAAGTGCGACTCTTGTGACTTTTGTGAGCCAGAATTACGGGGCGTGTCAGTTTGACCGAATAAAAAAGGGTATAAAATACGGACTATTTATCGAGTGGATATGGTCAACGTTAGCGGTAGTTGTAGTATATCTCTTTGGTAGAAATCTTGCTTTATGGATAGTTTCAGGCGAAAGTGAATATATTACAAATACTGTTGTAGAGTACCTCAAAATAAATGCACCTTTTTATTATGCTTTATCTGTTCTGTTATCTTTAAGATGCAGTTTGCAGGGACTGGGGAACAGTATATTCCCGATTGTTGCAAGTATTATAGAAATGCTCTGGAAGATTGTGACAGTGGTATTTATTATACCTAATTACGGTTATTTCGGTGTATGCATTTCTGAACCGATAATATGGGTAGCAAGTGGACTATTAGTGACGATAATTACAATAAAATTGCTAAAAAAGGTTTGCTAAACACTTGCATTTTCAAAATTATAGTAGTATAATAATAACATAAATAGGATTTATTTGACTTTGTCGGAAGTCATAAAGAAAGGGAACATATATGAACATCTGGCATGATATAGATAAAGAAAGAATAACTGCCAACGATTTTTTATCAGTTATCGAAATTTCAAAGGGTAGCAAGGCAAAGTATGAGCTTGATAAGAAGAGCGGCAGACTTATTCTTGACAGAATACTTTATACATCCACTCACTATCCTGCAAACTACGGATTTATCCCCAAAACTCTTGCGGACGATGGCGATCCGCTTGATGTTCTTGTGTTGTGCAACGAAATTCTCGTTCCTATGGTGCTTGTACAGTGTTATCCTATAGGTGTTATCAATATGATAGATAACGGCAAGATGGACCAAAAGATTATAGCAATACCCTTTGAAGATCCCAACTACAACTCATACAGAAGTATTGAGGGCCTGCCCAGCCATATATTTGATGAAATGCTCCACTTCTTCAGAGTATATAAACAGCTTGAAGGCAAAGAAACTGCAGTTAATGAAGTTATGGGACACAAGGCGGCAGTTGAAATAATCAAGGAATGCATAAACAACTATCAGGAAGTATACGGAGACAGAGAAAATGCTGATTCTGGCAAGTAAATCTCCGAGACGAATCGAACTGCTAAAACTAAGCGGTTTTAGCTATGAGATCGTTCCTGCAATGTCTGAAGAAAAGTCAGATCCTTCTCTTACCCCTTCGCAGACGGCTGTAAGTCTTGCTTGTCAGAAGGCGAGGGAGATATCCGCAAATCATAAAAATGATATAGTAATCGGTGCTGATACAATAGTCGTATATGATGGCGAGATAATGGGTAAGCCTGCTGATAAAAATGACGCATTCAGGATGTTAAAGACATTGTCGGGTAATACTCATAGCGTAATTACAGGTGTTTGTATCAGAAAAGGAGATAAGGAACGCTCCTTTTTCGAAGAAACCAAGGTGCAGTTCTATCCGCTTTCTGATGAAGAAATAAGCGGCTATATTGCAACGGGAGAGCCGATGGACAAAGCAGGTGCTTACGGAATACAGGAAAAAGGCTCCCTACTTGTAAAGAAGATAGACGGAGATTATTTTAATGTTGTCGGTCTGCCTTTGTCACGCTTTGTTCGTGAATATAAGGCTTTTAATGTAAATAATGTGCATAGCACAAACAATACTGAAACAAAGGAGATTAAACTTATGAAGTATCTTAACAACCCATTTACACGTGACGTAACAGAGTACGATGGAGAAGTATTTGCAGAAGTAAGAGCCGTTGACGGAAAAATTTATCTTTCTAATGGTGCAGTCATCAAGCAGACAAACGAAGGCAAGTATTTCGATGTTTCAACAAGCGAAAAGTACGGTACAGTATTCGAGGCTTCAGGTCCTGATGAGATTGGTGCTATTATTGGTTATGCAATCGTAACAGGCCCTTCATCCAACGATTTCTTTGCATTCTAAATTTTATAAAACGAAAATAAAAGCACACAAGATTATCCTTGTGTGCTTTTCCATACCTATAGACCAAATACAGTAGCAATCATATTTACCGCTATACATAAACTAATACCAATGAGTGTCGGCAATATTATCGACAATGCGGTCCATTTAATGCTTTTTGTTTCTTTATAAATTGTAATGCAGGTCGTAGAGCAAGGAAAATGGAACAGGGTAAACAAAACCATATTTATAGCTGTGATGATGGTCCATCCGTTAGTTGTAAATAGATTTCTTAAAGCGTCAAGCTCTGATATGTCTGTAAGTGTGCCTCCGGCGGTGTATGCCATAATTATAATAGGTACAACTATTTCATTTGCAGGAATACCGAGTATAAAAGCAAATACGATAACACCGTCCAGCCCTAAAATTCTGCCGAAAGGATCAAAGAAAACGGTGCAGATATTCAGAATACTGCTGTCTCCGATATTGATATTTGCAAGCAACCATATAATAAGTCCTGCAGGAATAGCAACAACAACTGCTCTGCCAAGAATGAGCAAGGTTCTGTCTAAAAAGGAGCGTACAAGAGTTTTTGCTATTTGAGGGGCTCTGTAAGGTGGTAATTCGAGAGTAAAGGAAGAACGCTCACCTTTAAGAAAGGTTTTTGAAAGTATATAAGAGCTTAAAAAAGTTGCTGAAATAGCTAAAACGAGTACAACAGCAAGAGCTAATGCAGAAAGAATACTGTTAAACGGAAATGCTACCGAGCATATCAGAAACATAGAAACAATGCTTATTATAGTAGGAAATTTGCCGTTACAGGGCACAAGCGATGCAGTTATTATTGCAATAATTCTTTCTCTTGTACTGTCAATTATTCTTGCTCCCGTAACGCCGCAGGCGTTACACCCGAGGCTCATGCAAAGGCTTAAAGCCTGCTTTCCACAAGCTCCGCACTTTTTAAAATATCTGTCGAGATTAAAAGCTATTCTTGGTAGCAGTCCGAAATCTTCAAGTAGTGTGAACAACGGAAAGAATATCGCCATAGGTGGCAACATTACTGATACCACCCAGGACAGAGTCCTGAAAACTCCTTCAGTCAGTAATTTGTTTAAAAAATCAGGAAAGTGCATATTTAAGAAGAATTCTTTTAATTGATATTCGCAGTAAGTAAATAAATCAGATAATAATGCAGAAGGATAATTCGCACCGCTAATTGTTATCCATAGAATTGTAATGAGTAGACAGAGCATTATAGGAATACCTGTAAACCTGCCTGTGATTATTTTATCTATACGTCTGTCCCTTGCTGTTTTTTTGCTATTAAGCTCCTTGCTGACATCACAGTAGATTGCTTCTGCTGTCAGTATAAGGCAGGATGCTATATTATCAGCGATATTATCGAAAATTTTTCTTATTTTGTTCAAATGTATTCTTGTTTTTTCTGCATCGGGATTTTTGATAGAGCAGAAATTAAGTATGCTTTCCCTTACATTGTTATTATCTTCAAGAAGTCTTATGGCAGTCCAGCGTGATGGTAGCATATCATTCACAAGTGGAGAGATAATTTTTTCGATTTCGGAAATTGCACTTTCAATCGGATTTGTATATCTTGGAGAAAATGCATTTTTATTCGGAACATAGCTTTCAATGGCTTTATAAAGCTCTGAAAGACCGTTTTTCTTTTTGGCACAGGTTTCTACAACAGGTACACACAGAACATTTGATAATTTTTTCGTGTCTATCAATATATTTTTCTTTTTTGCTTCGTCAATGAGATTAAGACACAGAATAATGTCTGGCGTGATTTCAAGTATCTGCAGAACAAGATTGAGATTTCTTTCAAGACAAGTAGCATCACAGACTACAATTGTCAGGTCGGGCTTGTCAAAGCATATAAAATCTCTTGCTACTGCCTCTTCCTTTGAGTGTGTAAGCAGGGAATATGTACCGGGTAGATCATATATTCTGTAGCTTTTTCCGTTAAGCTGAAATAATCCTTCAGCATTTTCTACGGTTTTACCTGCCCAGTTTCCTGTATGCTGTTTAAGTCCTGTCATAGCGTTGAATAATGTGCTTTTACCGACATTTGGATTGCCTGCAAGGGCTATTCTTATTTCCTTTTTATCTGTAATCATAAAAATACCACCAGTCATTATAAACTGTTATATTCTATGAAAATGTCAGTAGATATGTTAATGTTGAAATTTTAGGGTAGATGTGTTAGAATAGAAAGCAGAGATTAAGTGATAATTAAAGAGGTTTTTTATGAAAAAGATTTTATTCGTCTGTCACGGCAATATTTGCAGATCACCAATGGCTGAGTTTGTACTTCGTGATATGGTAAAAAAGCAGGTGAGAAGCGATGAATTTTACATCCGCTCCTGTGCTACCAGTACCGAGGAGATAGGAAATCCCGTTCACTACGGCACAAGGAGAAAATTAGCCGAGGTGGGTATATCCTGCGAAGGCAAAACCGCTGTTCAGATGATAAAGGCTGATTATGATAAATACGATTATATAATTGCTATGGATGAAAACAATATCCGCAATATAATGAGGATAATAAAATCCGACCCTGAAAATAAGGTAAGCCTTCTTCTCGATTTTGCAGGAGAACACAGAATCATTGCGGATCCTTGGTATACAGGAGACTTTGACACTACTTACAGAGATGTTGTAAAGGGTTGTGCGGCTTTATTATCAAAGCTATGAGGTGATTTGTAATGAACAATAAGTATTATACTGTATGCGGAATAGTGGAAATTGAAGATAAGGTATTGCTTGTTCGTCATACTTATGGCACTGCTAAAGACAGAATTTTGCTTCCGGGCGGATTTGTTCAGGAGGGCGAGCTACCGACCAAGGCAGTTGAAAGAGAAATATTTGAAGAAACTGGAATAGAAGCAAAGGCAAAATCAATTATTGCAATGCAGTTTAAGCCAAATCAGTGGTGTGTTGTTTTTGAAATGGAATATGTTTCGGGTACACCAAAGTCTGATAATTACGAAAACAGTGAGGTGCTTTTGTTAACGGTGAAAGAAGCGATAAAGCGTAATGACATCACCAATATGAGCAGAGAGGTTTTAACTGCGTATATATCAGATAAATCGAAGCTTCAGAAAAGTGATTACATACCATCGTCTTCAAATGAAAATGAATATGTGATATTTGGAATATAAAAATAACAGGCACATTGAGAAATTTCTCTTTGTGCCTGTTTTGTTCAGTTCAAATTATTTATCAGCTAAAATAACAGTATCGCCTTCATTAATTCCGCTGAGAATTTCTGTGTAACCGCCTGCACTTGCACCTGTTTCTACGGGGATATCAAACTTCTGATCGCCCTGAAGAATTGTACAGAACGGCTTTGAACCATCCTTTTTGATGGCTGAATCGGGAACAGCAAGAACATTCACTCTTCTTGTAGTGATTGCGTGAATCGTAGCCCATCCGGCATCAGCGGCAGAAATACCATCGTGTTCGTTTATAAGTCTGTCAACGTCTTCATCGTTTAATGTTACAGCACAATATTTTGATGCATTCTTGGATGCTGTAGAAGGAACAGTATCGGGAGCTGCAGTTACAACACCTTTATAATCAATACTGTTGATTGTTAAATTTACATCCATTCCAAATCTGAGATTTTTGCCTGCACCTTCAGAATTGTAGACAAAAATCGTTTCAGGCACTGCTACAATACACATTACAGAGCCTTCCTTGATTGCGGTTCCTTCCTTTGCGTACGCACATTGAGATACGACTCCGTCAAATGGGGCAACAACAACTGCGGCATTTCTTTTTGCAAGTAATTTGTCAAGTTCGATCTGATAATATTCTCGCTGGATGTAATCTCCGGTTGCTGCAATTTTTATTTCAAGCTCTGTAATCTGAAAATCAAGATCAGTAGTATCAAGTGAAATGAGTGGATCACCGGCTTTTACCTTCTGGAACTTGCTTACATTACATGTTTTAACTTTTCCCTCAAAAGGGGCGGCAAATGTTGCAGAAGTAGCAAAGTCAAGAGAGGCTGGAATTTTATCTTCTGTCTCGATAGTCATATAAGTAGCTTTTGCTGTTTCATAGGATACCTTTGTTGTTGTACCAATAGGAACGTAAATCTCGTTTTCTACTACGTTGTTATTACAGCCTGTGATAGAAACGGCAATAACTACAGATGTAAGAAGAGCTGCTATGCGTGTTATCCTGCGTTTAGCGTTCATAAATAATCCTTTCTCAGTATAAATGGATTGAGAGTTGCATTAAGTGCGTGAGATGATCTCTAAGCACATTCTTCCGTTATGATAGGGACATTTCCAGGGGTCTACTACAGGCTTAAAGCTTGCAGGAATATCATTATCATCAAGCTGTGAATGCCATTCGCCACCGGTTCTGTTATCAATTACTTTTGTTTTGATGTAATTCCATAAAGAATTTACTATGTCAAGGTATTCAGTATTGCCATATCTCTGATATGCGTTGTAGAAACCGACAACACCTTCAGCCTGAACCCACCAGATATGCCAGGTGTTTATGACACCTTTTTCTACTTCGTTATTGAGTCTGCCGTTATTCATAGCTCGCTGAGCGATGTTTTTAACGATAATTTCGTTCATATTTCTGCATTTCTGTGAAATTTCGTCATCTCCAAGAACATCACAAGCTCTGTCAACAAGCCATGTGGCTTCGATATCGTGACCATAGGAGTATATGTCTCCTATTTCGTTTAGGTTTTTATCAAAGAATACAAGAAGCTTTCCGTTTTCTTTGTCGTAAATCTTATTGAGCATTATTTCAAGCTGAAATTTAAGACACTTTGCTACATCTTCATTTTTACTTACACGATAAAGCTCGGTGTATGCTTCAATTAAATGCAGGGTAGTGTTCATTGTCTTGTCAGCCATAAGTCCGTTTTCAGAAAGGGCGTCATTTTCAATAAGCTCCCAGGATTTTGATAAAGCTTCAAGATATGCCACTTCGTCACGGCATTTATCTTCGATGGTTCTGAATACATCAAGAGCAAGCTTTAAGGCTTTTTCATCTTTTGATGCATCATAATAGCTTGACATAGCGTAAACAAAGAATGCCTGGCAGTAGGTGTGCTTCATTGAGTCATTTACTGTGCCATCTGCATTCATCATCCAGTAAACACCGCCTTCTTCCGTATCAACACAATAGGTTGAAAGGAACTGATAAGCGTGCTTGGCTTTTTCAAGACAAGCTTCATCCTTTAAAACAAGGTAGCAATTTGAGTAAAACCACAGAATTCTTGAATGAAGGATAACACCCTTAGGTGCATCCTTATCAAGTTCTAAATTATTGGAAAGGTAACCGTAGAAACCACCCTTTTCTGTGTCCTGCAGCTTGTTCCAGAAAGGAATTATATGGTCTGTAAGTTCTTTTTTGATTTCAGTTGTCAGCATTGTATATCTCCTTGTAGAGCGGAAAGTTTAGTGTGTAAATTTATTATTCGTTTGCTCCGCAGCATCTTTTGTATTTTTTACCGCTTCCGCAAGGGCAGGGATCGTTTCTGCCGACCTTCTGAGTCATATCTTTCTTAACGGGAGTACGTGCACCTGCATTTTCAGGCATGGGCTTCATAACCTGTTCGCGTTGTGGAGGAGCTTCTGTTCTGATTTTTACTGTAAGAACAAGTCTTACTGTATCTTCACGGATAGATGCAATCATTTCATCGAACATTGCAAAGCCTTCAATTCTGTATTCTACTACAGGGTCACGCTGAGCATAGCCTCTGAGACCGATACCACGCTTTAATTCTTCCATAGCGTCGATATGATCCATCCATTTTGTATCTACAACCTTGAGCAGACAGATTCTTTCAACTTCACGCATTGTTTCGCTGCCGAATTCAGCTTCACGCTGTCTGTAACGGTATTCTGCTCTTTCGTTGAGAAGTTCAACGATATCCTTGCGATCGATATTGTTAAGATCATCAATTGTGTAGTTGAAGTCTTCTTCGGTAGTAAGCATATTCATATAATGTTCACGTAGACCCGCAAAGTTCCAGTTTTCGGGGTATTCGTGACCACAGAAAGTCATAACGCTTTCCTCGATCGTTTCCTTCATCATACTCTTGATATATTCGCTTACATCTTCGCCGTTGAGAACCTTTGCACGCTGTGTATAGATAGTCATACGCTGCTGTGACATAACATCGTCAAAATCAAGGACATTTTTACGGATAGAGAAGTTTCTGCCTTCAACCTTGCGCTGTGAGGATTCAATAGTGCTTGTGAGGAATTTGTTTTCGATAGGCATATCTTCTTCGATACCAAGAGTCTGCATAACACCCTGAACTCGTTCGCCACCGAACATACGCATTAAATCGTCTTCAAGAGAAATGAAGAAACGGCTTTCACCGGGGTCACCCTGACGGCCTGCACGACCTCTTAACTGGTTGTCGATACGGCGTGATTCGTGACGCTCTGTACCAAGAATAAAAAGACCGCCTGAAGCTCTTACTTCTTCTGCTTCGCCTTCAATCTGATTCTTGAATTCTTCGTTGTACTTTATATATGTTTCTCTTGCATTTATAATATCCTGATTATCTGTTTCCGCAAAACCTGTTGCTTCATTGATAAGGAATTCATCCATTCCTTCTTTTCTCATCTTAGCCTTTGCAAGATATTCAGCGTTACCGCCAAGCATAATATCAGTACCACGACCTGCCATGTTTGTAGCGATGGTTACAGCACCCTTTTTACCTGCCTGAGCAACAATTTCGGCTTCTCTTTCGTGATTCTTTGCATTCAGTACTTCGTGTTTAATGCCTTTTCTCTTAAGCATAGAAGAAAGGAGCTCTGACTTTTCAATTGTAATTGTACCTACAAGAACGGGCTGACCCTTGGCGTGACATTCTTCAATCTGTCTGATTACTGCCTTGAACTTGCCGTTTTCGTTCTTATAAACCTGGTCCTGATGGTCTATTCTTGCAACAGGCTTGTTTGTAGGAATTTCAATAACGTCAAGAGCATAAATCTCTCTGAATTCAGATTCTTCTGTCATCGCTGTACCGGTCATACCTGATAACTTGTCATAAAGTCTGAAGAAATTCTGGAAGGTGATAGTAGCAAGAGTTTTGCTTTCGTTTTTAACCTGTACGCCTTCCTTAGCTTCGATAGCCTGATGTAAACCTTCGTTAAAACGACGACCGAACATAAGACGACCTGTAAATTCGTCTACGATTACAATTTCGCCGTCCTTTATAACATAATCTACGTCACGCTTCATTATACCCTGAGCCTTGATAGCCTGGTTTACGTGGTGCAGGAGTGTCATATTCTCCATATCCATAAGGTTTTCAACGCCGAAGTATGCTTCTGCCTTTCTTACACCTCTTTGTGTAAGAGTAGCACTCTTTGCCTTTTCGTCTATAATGTAGTCGCCATCGATAACATCCTGATCTTCCTTGCTGTCAAGCTCAACAACCTTGTATGGGCGAAGATTTCTCGCTAACTTGTCAGCTTTCTGGTAAAGGTCTGTAGACTTGTCGCCTGCACCTGAAATGATAAGAGGAGTTCTTGCTTCATCTATAAGGATAGAGTCAACTTCGTCGACAATGGCAAAGTTGAATTCACGCTGAACCTTGTCCTTCTTATGAATGCACATATTATCACGAAGATAGTCAAAACCTAATTCATTGTTTGTACCGTAGGTAACATCGCAGTTATAGGACTTTCTTCTCTGATCATTGGTCATATCGTGGAGTATCATACCAACGGTAAGACCAAGAAATCTGTGTACACGGCCGATCATTTCGCCGTCACGCTTTGCGAGGTAGTCGTTTACTGTTACTACATGAACACCCTTGCCACTGAGAGCAACAAGGTAAGTGGGGAGGGCAGCGACAAAGGTTTTACCTTCACCTGTTCTCATTTCTGCAATACGACCCTGGAATAAAACGATACCACCAAGCACCTGTACAGGATAAGGCTTTTTGCCGAGAACTCTCCACATTGCTTCTCTACAAGTAGCAAATGCATCGGGGAGGATATCTTCAAGAGTTTCTCCCTGTTCAAGTCTGCCTTTTAAGATAGCAGTCTGTGATTTAAGTTCTGTATCGCTCATAGCTGCATATTTGGACTCAAGGTTCAGAACTGCATCTTTTATTGGTGTGATACGCTTTATTTCTTTTTCTGAGTAGTTTCCGAATAATTTTGTGAGTAAGCTCATTGTATGTTGTTTTGTCCTTTCTGTTTTATGTAAAATTGCCGTTTAGTCACAGCTATAGTATTTTAATTTACATACTCTAATATTATACACCACGGGATGATATTTGTCAATAAAAAGTAGAACATATTTATATGAGTTATGAACAAAAATTTTTTTATTTACTATTGACTGTTTAGCGTTATTATGCTAAAATAAATAGGAAGAAAGTATAGCCTTCAGACAACAGAAAGGAATATAAAAATATGCTTATTAATATGATGGAACACTATGTTGACGAAAGATTATCCGAACTCTTATCAAAGAATGACTGTTGTAAGTGCGAGGTATGTGTTGAAGATATGAAGGCTTATGCTCTTAACAGACTGCCCTCAAGATATGTCAGCACAGTAAATGGCGAAATCTTCACAAGAATCACACAGGAGATGGAAAGCCAGCCTACTGTAGACCTTGATGTTGCTGTTATGCAGGCGATAACAAGTGTAGGTGCTAATCCAAGACATAAGAAGTAATGAATTTTAATTGTGAGGTGCGAGTATATCTTTCACCGAACAATCTGACAATCCGTATCGACTGACTTTAAAGAAGAATCTTAAAAGGAAGACAGAGCGTTATAAAATGTAACATAAGGTTTACTTATGCTATAACTGTATGCTTTTTTAACAGCTGTGTCTTATCACGGCTGTTTTTATTTTGAACTCAGAAAGGAAGAAAATTTTGAACGAATCACAAAGCAGAGTTGCCCTTATAGGTATTGTAGTATCAGAACCTGATTCAGTTTTAAAGCTTAATGAACTGTTACATAATAGTGCAAAGTATATTATCGGAAGAATGGGAATCCCCTACGATAAAGCAGGTGTTTCGATAATCAGCATTGCTATTGATGCTCCGCAGGATGTAATAAGCACATTATCAGGCAGACTTGGTGCATTGAAGGGTGTTACCACTAAAACGATATATCAGAAGCTTCCGACAGAAAACGGAGGATAAAATGGAAAAGCTTAAAAATCTTGTTGACAGGCTTTACGACACAGGACATCTTGAAAAGGATGAATATGTGACACTTATAGAAAACCGAGACAGTATAAAGGAGTATCTGTTTTCTTTGTCGGCAAAGGTCAGAGAAAAGCACTATGGTAAGGATGTTTATTTAAGAGGCCTTATTGAGTTTACAAGCTACTGTAAGAATAATTGCTATTATTGTGGTATAAGAGCAGGTAATAAGGAAGCCGAGCGTTATCGCCTTACTAAAGAACAGATACTTGAATGTTGCAAAACAGGGTATGCACTTGATTTCAGAACTTTCGTACTTCAGGGAGGAGAAGATCCTTACTTCACAGATGATATGATCTGTGACATTGTCAGAGGGATAAAAGCACGATATCCCGATTGTGCGGTCACACTTTCGATAGGAGAAAAAAACGAGGAAGCCTACAGAAGCTTTTTTGAAGCTGGAGCTGACAGATATCTGCTCCGTCATGAAACTGCCGACTGTGAACATTACAGCAGACTTCATCCACCAAATCTTACTGCAAAGAGAAGGCAGGAATGTCTTTATACACTAAAAAAGATAGGTTTTCAGACGGGTGCAGGTTTTATGGTAGGTTCTCCATATCAGACAACAGAAAATCTTGCAGATGATCTTTTGTTTTTGGAAAAACTGAAACCTGAAATGGTGGGTATAGGGCCTTTTATTCCACACCACGCAACACCCTTTGCGGATATGCCACAGGGTACTGCAGAGCTTACTATCTTTATGGTAGCTCTTGTAAGATTGATCCTACCCAATGCATTATTACCTGCGACAACAGCACTTGGAACTATTGTTCCTAATGGCAGAGAGCTTGCATTAAAGGCTGGTGCTAATGTTGTAATGCCTAATCTGTCGCCGACAGATGTAAGGAGTAAATATCTTTTATACGACAATAAAATATGCACAGGTGATGAATCTGCACAGTGCAGAAAATGTCTTGAAAACAGAGTTATATCTGCAGGATATAAAGTAGTCAAATCCAGAGGCGATCACGTCTCTTTTAAAGAAAGGAAATAAATATTATGTATAATCCTAAATCATTAAAGGCTGAAGAATTTATAAGCCATGAAGAAATTATGGAAACTCTTGAATATGCTGAGAAAAACAAGCACAATGCAGAGCTTATCGACAGTATTCTTGAAAAGGCAAGAGAGAGAAAGGGCCTTTCTCACAGAGATGCGGCAGTGCTTCTTGACTGTGATATCCCTGAAAAGAATGAAGAAATTTACGCTCTTGCACAGCAGATATAGAAGGATTTTTACGGTAACAGAATAGTAATGTTTGCTCCTCTTTATCTTTCAAACTATTGTGTAAACGGATGTCTTTACTGCCCTTATCACGCAAAGAACAAGACTATCTGCCGAAAAAAGCTTACACAGGAGGAAATAAAAGCAGAGGTTATTGCTCTTCAGGATATGGGACACAAGAGGCTTGCTCTTGAGGCGGGCGAAGACCCTGTCAATAATCCCATTGAGTATATCCTCGAAAGTATAGAAACAATTTATTCAATAAAGCATAAGAATGGTGCTATTCGTAGAGTAAATGTAAATATTGCGGCTACAACAGTTGAAAACTACAGAAAGCTGAAGGAAGCAGGCATAGGAACATATATACTTTTCCAGGAAACATATCACAAGGAAAGTTATGAACGTTTACATCCTACAGGACCTAAGCATAACTACGCATACCATACAGAAGCTATGGACAGAGCTATGGAAGGAGGCATTGACGACGTAGGTATCGGTGCCTTATTCGGACTTGAGCTTTACAGATACGAGTTTGCAGGTCTTTTAATGCACGCAGAACACCTTGAAGCTGTACATGGGGTAGGACCACACACAATTTCTGTTCCCAGAGTTAGAAGAGCAGACGATATCGACCCCGATGAATTTGATAACGGTATCAGTGATGATCAGTTTGCAAAGATAGTTGCTTGTCTCAGAATAGCAGTACCTTATACAGGTATGATCGTTTCTACAAGAGAGAGTCAGAAGAGCAGAGAAAAGGTATTACAGCTTGGCGTATCACAGATAAGCGGTGGTTCAAAGACAAGTGTTGGCGGATATGCAGAGCCTGAGGAAGAAGAGGATAATTCTGCGCAGTTCGATGTGTCTGATACCCGTACACTTGACGAAATTGTAAACTGGCTTATGCGACTCGGTTATATTCCTTCCTTCTGTACAGCTTGCTACAGAGAGGGCAGAACAGGCGACAGATTTATGAGCCTTTGCAAATCAGGGCAGATCCAGAACTGCTGTCATCCCAATGCACTTATGACCCTTAAGGAATATCTCGAAGATTATGCAAGCGATGATACGAAGAAAATAGGCGAAGAACTTATTGCAAAGGAACTTTACAATATCCCCAAGGATAAGGTAAGACAGATTGCAATGGAATATATCGATAATATAAAGAACGGACAGAGAGATTTCAGATTCTAAAAAGGCGGTAACTCTATGAGTCTTAATTCCACTCCCAGCGGAGAGCGTATCCATATAGGTATTTTCGGCAGACGAAATGCAGGTAAATCCAGCCTTATAAATGCAATAACAGGTCAGGAACTGGCGGTAGTATCCGATACGGCAGGTACTACTACTGATCCCGTTTCAAAAGCAATGGAGCTTTTACCCTTAGGCCCTGTTATGATAACAGATACAGCCGGTATAGATGATGTGGGTGAGCTTGGCCAACTCAGAATAAGAAAAAGCTATGAAGTGCTTTATAAAACAGATATCGCTCTTCTTGTTACGGACAGTACTGAAGAAGAAAGCGAATACGACAGACAAATAGCAGAAAAACTTGTAAAGCACAATATACCTTTTGTCAGGGTATATACAAAATGTGATTTGTCGGGTGTAAACAAAAAAACTGAAGAAAAGGCAATTTATGTTGATAGTGTTACAGGAAAGAACATCAACGAGCTAAAGGAACTTATTGCATCCACATTACAGTTAAAGGACAGTAACAATAAAATCTGCGGGGATCTGTTAAAAGAAAACGATACAGTTGTACTTGTTGTTCCTATAGATTCATCTGCACCGAAGGGAAGACTTATTCTTCCTCAGCAGCAGACAATAAGAGATATACTCGAATCAGGAGCAATGAGTGTAGTATGCAGAGATACAGAGCTTAAAGCAGCACTTGACAGTTTAGCGGCAAAGCCAAGACTTGTTATAACAGACAGTCAGGCATTTGGCAGAGTATCAAAGGATGTATCTGACGATATTATGCTGACATCTTTTTCAATTCTTTTTGCAAGATACAAAGGCAATCTCAAAAAGAATGTAGAGGGCGTAAAGGCTCTTGATGCTTTATCCGATGGTGATACTATACTTATTTCTGAAGGTTGTACACATCACAGGCAATGTGAGGATATCGGTACGGTAAAAATACCTGCCTGGGTAAAGAAATATACCGGTAAGGATGTAAAATTTGAATTTACATCAGGTGGTACATTTCCTGAGGATCTGCGGAAATACAAGATGATAATTCATTGCGGTGCTTGTACACTCAGCGAAAGGGAAATGAAGTACAGAATATCCTGTGCTGATGAGCAGAATATCCCTATAACCAATTACGGAATAGCAATAGCTTATATGAATGGTATTCTGAAGAGAAGTGTCAAGCCCTTTGACGAAATCTATTCTCTTTTATAAGGTGATAATATGGCTAAAGAAAAAGATAATAAAACTAACGCAATGAGAATTCTTGATAAAAACAAGATTTTTTATAAGGTGAATATATATGATTGCGATGAATTCATAGACGGTGTTCATATCGCTGATATGCTTGGTCAGTCTTATGACAGTAGCTTTAAAACCCTTGTAACTGAGGGAAAATCAAAAAACTACTATGTTTTTGCTATACCAATCCACTTAGAGCTTGATATGAAAAAAGCCGCAAAAGCAGTAGGAGAAAAGTCGGTAGAAATGCTGCATGTAAAGGATATAAATGCAGTTACCGGCTATATCAGAGGCGGATGTACTCCTATAGGTATGAAAAAGCTTTATAAGACGGTTTATCATAGCACGATAAACGATTTTAATGAAATTATAGTCAGCGGTGGAAAGCTTGGTACACAGATTGTTATAAAACCTGCTGATCTTATAAAAGTTACAAACGCTACGGTTTCGGATATAGTAAAGGAATAAAAGTGAACCACGATGTGCTTTTGCATATCGTGGTTTTAAAATATAAGCCTTACCGCAATTACACTTGCAATCCAGCCTATCATATCACCTGTAAGTGCAGCAGGAATTGCGTATCGACTTTTCTTTATTTTCACTGCACCGAAATATACAGCAACTGTATAAAACGTGGTTTCGGTTGACCCCATCATGACTGAAGCTACTCTTCCGATAAATGAATCCGCTCCATAATCAGTGATAATGGAATTATAAACCGATAACGCTCCGCTACCTGACATAGGTCTTATAAAGATAAGAGGTGTACATTCCTTAGGAAAACCGAAAAATTCAGTTATCGGTTGAATAATGCTTGATATTATATCAAAGCCTCCTACACTTTTAAACATTCCGATGCAGGTCATAAGACAAACAAGTGAGGGTAGTATGTCTACACATGTTGAAAATCCATCTTTCGCACCTTCAATAAATGCTTCAAAAATATCAGTTTTTTTAATGAGGCTTATAGCAATTATTATGAGTATAGCGGTAGGGATTATATAATCTGAAAATGTCATTTTTCTACCTTCTTTTTTGATATTGACGCAAATGCTTTAACTGCAGTAATTGTGATACAAAGAGTTAGCACTGAAACACACCACACAGCGGGAATTATATCGGCAGGAGTTTCACTTCCGTATTTTGCTCTGAGAGTAATGATAGTAGCGGGGAATAGCTGAAGAGCTGCAGTATTGAGTACTGTCAGCATTATCATGTTATTCGATGCATAAATATCAGCGTTGTCTTCTTTTTTTAGTTCCTCCATTGCTTTAATACCGATAGGAGTAGAGGCGTTTCCGAGACCAAGCAGATTTGAGATGAAATTAAGTGCTATATATCCCATTGCTTTACTGTTTGATTTTAAATTAGGAAAGAGCAGTTTAAAAAAAGGTTTAAGTAATAAAGAAAGTGTGTTTACTATCCCGGATTTTTCGGCTATATTCATCAGCCCACTCCAAAGACACAAGCTTCCGCAAAGCGTTATGGAGAGGGTTACCGCATTTGAACATTCGGAAATTACAGCAGAAGACAGTTCATTCATTTTTCCGTATATCAGAGCAATAAAATATGAAAAAATTACAATAAATCCAATAAGACGATTCATACTACACGCTACCTTTTATATTGGTTAGTAAAAATTACCACATATTTTTAGTGAATCCGTTAATTTATTGTGCATAAAGTAGAAATATTACAGATAGTTATACAGTACTTAAAAACAAATGGAAATTATACGAATTGTTTAATTAATTATACGATTCACATTCCTTTTAAATAAAAGGGAAAATTAGCTATTTTGTATATTATACATTAATATGCAACTGCGAGTGCATAAAATTGCAAAATGAGCTGATTTGACAAATTAAATAAAATTTGGTAAAATATCAAAAGTAAGCGAAAGACGGAAACGCTTACAATAACGGAAAGAAAAAGTAAAAAAAGGAGTAAGTAAGAAAGATGAAATCTACAGGAATTGTAAGAAAAGTTGACGAATTAGGAAGAATTGTTATTCCTATCGAACTGAGAAGAACTCTCGACATTGGAATTAAGGATTCACTTGAAATCTATGTTGATAATGATCAGATTATTCTCAAAAAGTATACACCTGCATGTTCTTTCTGCAACAATGCAAGTGATATTCAGCAGTTCAAGGGCAAGAATATCTGCAAGGATTGCCTTAACGAGCTTTTAAAGAATAAATAATATCAAAATACATAACCGCTGTGTGTAACAGCGGTTAATTTTTTAACACTTTACCCTATTGCATTTATACTGCGAATGTAGTATAATAATAATGATAAGCGGGTAACCGCAATTTAAAGATTAAAAGGAGAAAACAAATGTTAGTATCAGCTAAGGAAATGTTAAACAAGGCTCGCGAAGGCAAGTACGCTGTAGGTCAGTTTAACATCAACAATCTCGAATGGACAAAGGCAATCCTTCTCACAGCACAGGAGTGCAATTCACCTGTTATCTTAGGTGTATCTGAGGGTGCAGGTAAGTATATGTGCGGTTACAAGACCGTTGTAGGTATGGTAAAGGGTATGATCGAAGAACTCGGTATCACAGTTCCCGTTGCTCTTCACCTTGACCACGGCTCATTTGAAGGTGCAAAGGCTTGCATCAATGCAGGTTTTTCATCTGTAATGTTTGACGGTTCTCACTATCCTATCGAAGAAAATATCGCTAAGACAACAGCACTTGTAAACGCTTGTGACGTTCTTGGCATTTCTCTTGAAGCAGAAGTTGGTTCTATCGGCGGTGAAGAAGACGGCGTTGTAGGTGCCGGCGAATGTGCAGACCCCGACGAATGCAAGATGGTTGCTGACCTCGGTGTAACAATGCTCGCTGCAGGTATCGGTAACATTCACGGTAAGTACCCTGAAAACTGGGCAGGCCTTTCTTTTGATACACTTGCTGCTATCAAGGAAAAGGTTGGCGATATGCCTCTCGTTCTTCACGGTGGTACAGGTATCCCCGAAAATATGATCAAGAAGGCAATCTCTCTCGGCGTTGCTAAGATCAATGTAAATACAGAATGCCAGCGCGCAATCCAGGCTGCTACAAGAGGTTATGTTGAAGCAGGTAAGGATCAGCAGGGCAAGGGCTTCGACCCCAGAAAGCTTCTCGCACCCGGTTTTGAAGCTATCAAGGCTACAGTTAAGGAAAAGATGGAACTCTTCGGTTCTGTTAATAAGGCGTAAGTTTCATACTATGAATATGAGAAGGCAGATGGTGACATCTGCCTTTTTTTGTGTAACAGAAAATCCCCACAACGCAGAGTTGTGGGGATTGGTTTATTCGATTATAATAGCTTGGGAGTAGACGGATTTGTACATTGGAGTAAATAAATCACAGGATATATTCCACTCTCCTCCTGTACAGTCAATCAAGACAAGTTCGTTGCCAATATATCCTTTTATCGTGTACACAGCGACATGTTCTTGTGCTGTAAATTCTTCTCCACTTGGTAATATCCATGAAACTAATGAATTATCAGCTGGTTTAAGTGTACCCGTTCCTCAAACAATGACAGGTTTGTCTTTTCCGATACATTCTTTCAGTTCATCAAGTGTAGCACCGGATATATCTTTTGCTTTTAAGGTTGTATTGCCGATTTCATCAAGATAATTATGTATCATATCAATTATAGGTTTAGCGTAATAAAGAGCATTGGGACCTATAGGTTCATCAACAATTACATCCCAAGGAGATGGAGTAAAACCGTCAACTATTGTACTTGTTCCGTGCACCTCCGCATATTCTTTCAATTTTAATGGTTTTATATCTATCCCATAATAACCAAGAACAGTTGCAGCAACTGTAATTCCACTACCAGATTTTAAATCGCTGTAACCGTTTATTCCCACTATGTTTAATTTCACTTCTTTATCAGGCACTTCAGGTAATACTTTCGGTTGGAGTTTCAATTCCTTCTGGTTTTTCTATAGCTTCTGTAGTTGTTTCGGTCTTTGATGTTGCTTCTGTTTCAGGTGCACTTATTTGTGTGCTTTCTGTAGTTGTAGCAGATGTTTCAATTTTGCTTGTTTCCGCACTATCCGTTGTTTCGACGGACGAACTTTCGGACATACTGCTTGTTTCAGGCACAGAGGACGAAACATTATCCTGTGTCGAACAGGAGCAAAGAATAGATACAGCCATAATAAGACTTAACACTTTAAGTATCTGCTTCTTCATTTTCCTTTTTCCTTTCTAAATAAAAAAGTGCGTAGCCGAAGCCACGCACCGAAAAATGCAAAGCTCCGATTGCTGCGACACAAGTTTTCTGCACGACACAAGATAGTATGCGAAAACAGAGCATGCACTTTTACCATAAAGGAAAAATGCATACTTATCCATGTGTCCTGTGTATTTACTTATGTCGCACCTTCATTATGTCACAAGGTACAAATTTTGTCAATAAAAAACCGCTGATACAGAGCAGTTACTGTATCAGCGGTAAATTTATTAGGGGATATCCATATCAGAACACCAGACAAAATCCATTCAGCAAGAATAAAAATCCAAAATTAAAAACTGAAAATTCTGCAATGTATTTTTTGGTTTTTCCGGGACATACGGAGTTATACTGTCTTAGAGTTATAAGGCTTGCAAGAGAAGCGATGAGAGTACCTACACCGCCAATATTTACACCAAGCAGGAGATTTCTATAGTCTTCAGTAAACTGGGATAACAGGATAGCAGAAGGGACATTGCTGATAACCTGACAAGAAAGTGCACTAACAAGCAGAGTATTCATTTCAAGCATACCACCGATAAAATTCTTTACGATATCTATTCTTGCCATGTTACCTGCAAAGATAAAGAAGCAGACAAAAGTTAAAAGCAGACCGTAGTCAACGGATTTAAGAGCTTTTCTGTCAGCTATCAGAAGTGCCGCAGGTATAATTATAAGTCCTGTCCAGTAGGGGATTATATTGAATACAATGACTATGGAGAAAGCAAATAAAATGAGATAAAATATTGTGCGGGGCTTGCTTATTATCACCTTTTCGTCAGCAAAGCTCATAGGTTCAGGCTTTATAAAGATTATACAGCAAAGGGAAATGAGCAGTACTGCAAATAAAAAAGGCGGGAGCATAATCATAGTAAATTCGTCAATAGGGATATTGAATTTCGAGTATAAATAAAGGTTCTGTGGATTTCCGAATGGGGTAAGCATTCCGCCAAGATTTGCGGCAATGTTCTGCATTATAAAGGTAAACGCCATATACTTTTCTTTTTTTGTTGTATGCAGTACAAAGTAGCCGAGTGGCAGGAACGTAAGCAGTGCCATATCATTGGCGATAAGCATTGAACCGATAAAAGTAACCCACACAAGAACCAAAATGCAGGCTCTTGCATTTTTAAAAGAGCGTACGATTTTACAAGCTAAAATGTAGAAGAAATTAATGTTTTTCAAAGCACACACTACCGCAAGTACGCAGAAAAGGCAGGTAAGTGTTTTGTAGTCAAAATATCCGAGATATTGACTATCAGGCGGTATAATGATGGTGGTTATCATAGCCGCAAAAAAAGCTATCAGCAAAACTGCATTCTTTTTGCTGAAACCAAGTATTCTATTCATTTTTTAGTTTTCTCCGCTTAGTTTGTTGTTCTTTTTTTTTATTCTTGTTTATCTATCTGTAAAAACACACTAAAGGACACCGTACCCATAGGGTACGGTGTCTTGTTTGTGTAATAGTTAATCTTTAAAGATTAAACTAAATCATCCTCGTTGAAGGGGTCGCCGCATTCAGGGCAGAACTTAGGAGGATTTTCAGCATCAGCAGGAGTCCAACCGCACTTATCGCACTTGTACTTCTTGGGAGCTGCAGGCTTTGCACTACCGCAGTTGGGACAGAACTTACCTTCGTTTGTAGCACCGCAAGAGCAGGTCCAGCTTGTAGATACTGTTGCAGGAGCTGCAGGAGCTTCCTTGCTTGCACCACAGTTAGCACAGAACTTTGTGAGGTTTTGTGCACCACATGAGCAGGTCCAGGGTTCAGGCTTCTTTGAGCCGCAAGATGCACAGAATGCACCTGTATTAGTAGCACCGCAAGCACACTTCCAGCCGTTTGTTGCAGGGTTGGGAGGTACGGGAGTTGTCTGCTGAGGAGCTGCAGGCATACCGCCTAAAATATTAGCACCGGCATTCATGCCCATGTTCATACCCATAAAGCCCATCATAGCACCGCCCTCGTTGGAGCCTGCTGCTTCAAGACCTCTTGCAATGCTTGTTGTCATCATAGCACGCTGTGTATCAGCACCAAGCATTGTATCAGCGTGAAGACGATCCTTAAGGAGTTCCTTGGATTCTTCAGAAAGAGTGATAGGACCAAGACCGATGTATGTAAGAGTAAAGCCTCTGTCAGTCCAGTTGTTAGCTGTCTGCTGCTTTGTCTTGTTAGTGAGGTTAGAAAGCTGGCTTGTAATCTGGTTGTAGCTGTAACCTTCTGCTGAAAGCATATTAAGAGCTTCCATCATAGCCTGCATAAATTCGTTCTTGTACTGTTCGTTCTGGAAGATAGACTTTACAGAAACATTTCCTGCACTGATACCCTTTGTAAGAACTTCACTGTAGAATTTTACAGCATTTTCAGCATCGGGAATCTGGATTTCAAATGTACCATAGAAACGAAGATCTACAGTTGTATTGTATCTGGGATCGGGATAGGGAACAGGGTTTCCTGTGCCAAAGGGGATACCGGGCAGCTTCTGAAGGTTGATATACAGAACCTTCTGCTGTGTTGAGGGAGTACCACCAAATGTGAAACGGGAAATAAGTTCCTTTGCAGAATCCTTGATCTGACCTGCGAAAATAGAAGGTGCAGAGGAGTTGTCAAGGATATAGCGACCGGGTTCTGTAACAACGTTTGTGATCTTACCGTTGTCAAGTGTAAGCATACACATATTCTCTTCTACCATAATAGCAGAGCCGTTGCTGATCATATTGTCAGAACCCTTTGTGTTGCTTGAACGTGCAGAACCGTCGTGCATTTTTACACCGTTTACTGCAACTGTGTCATTGCCCATAACAGGGCAGTGGATGGCTTCCTTCCAGGTATCACCAAGAGTACCTGAGAGTGAACCGATTGCGGCTTTAATAAGTCCCATAGTTTTATTTCCTTTCGTTGTGAATTTTTAATTTATTTAATTAAATTAAAATCTGTTACTTGCCATACTCTGTCATTAATAACGGAGAAACCGCTACCACAGTATGGGCATTCTCTTTCTTTGTTACTTACATCAACAGGTGCACCGCAGTTGGGGCAGTTACTTGTGTAGACCATATTACTGGTCTGTTCATAAATCTTCTGATTGTATGTAAGTGTAACTCTGTATGCAGCCTGAACAATACCATTATTATCCGTTCTGCTTACGAGCTGTCCCAATCTGTATTTTTTATATTCATACTGAAGGGAATACTCAAAGGCTACAATAGCTTCATCCTGTTTCTTAAGGTATGAACAAATACCGCATCTGTGGATTTTTACATTGTCGTATTTTTCTTCCTCTCCTTTACTGCCAAGATCATTGATTATGTTGATAACCTTATTTACAAGGGCAGTGGAACAGGATATTTCGAGTAAGCCGTCTGTGCTTTTCTTTTCAATTGCATTAAATGAAGCTATAAGAGCATTTCTTGCAAGAGACTCCATACCGCCGTATCCCATTTCAGGGAAGTCACGTTGAATTTTTGGAGTATACACAGCAGAAAGCTCTGTGATAGGCTTAGGTGATGTTACCTCTTCTCTTATTCCTTTACTGATAAGATCCATTGTTTGCGATGGAGTCATACCAAGATAATCATTTGTTAATTTTTTTGTTTTAGAAATGATAGTAATAATTACTATTGTAATCATTATAACGGGAAAAAGCGAAAAGATTATCGGGAAAAGTACACTTATAAATTCCAATTATTGAGCTCCTTTAATACCTTCGTCAACAGTATCGTTACGAACTGTTGTAAATTCTGTAAGTACCCATGAATACTGACCTGTTGTAACAACAGAACCACAGTAATCA
>JAZSHW010000043.1:0-20407 GCA_045533495.1 Ruminiclostridium sp.
GGTCGGAATCGAACCAACGACACGGGGATTTTCAGTCCCCTGCTCTACCGACTGAGCTACAGAGGCATTTTCGGTTTACGAGATCGGTTTTTACCGATCTCGTTCCGATGGCGACTCCGATGGGATTCGAACCCACGACCTCCGCCGTGACAGGGCGGCGTTCTAACCAGCTGAACTACGAAGCCATGTGGTGGAAACTATAGGGCTCGAACCTATGACCCTCTGCTTGTAAGGCAGATGCTCTCCCAGCTGAGCTAAGCTTCCGTTGTCTCCGTTTGCCAATCACCTAATCTCTTCAAGCGACTTTTATATTATACACTTTTCATACTCATTTGTCAAGTGTTTTTTTGAAAAATTTTAAAGAATTTTTATTCCCAATTCTTCCACACCTCAGGACAATAACCAACAGTCGCCTGTTTGCCATTTCTGACAATAGGGGTTTTAAACATTGCAGGGGTTTCCATAAGCTTATTCTTCTTATCTTCCTCGTGAGCAAGATATCTTAACGTACTGCTTTCGTAAGCCTTTGATTTTTCGTCAATGAGCTTTTCATAACCGCCTACTGCACTGCTTACACTGTTGAACTCGCCTTTGCTCAGTCCCTTGCTCATTATATCCACAAGCTGATACTTTATGCGTCTTTCTTTAAAATATCTTTCTGCCTTTTTTGTATCAAAGCATTTTGATTTTCCGAAAATCTGAATATTCATATATATTCTCCCTTTAATGCTTCCAGAACATTTTTACTGCAGTTTTTTCTCTTTCCTCAGGTACAGTCAGCATTTTCATAGAAACCGCCGCTGAAATAAACACCATACCAAGACCCACTACCATATCGACAAAAAGCAATGTATTAAGAGTTGTAATTATATAGGAAAGGATCGTTCTGTAGCAGTGGGGCGTTATTCTTATCACAAGAGTAAATAAGAGGAAAAAGAAGCCTAAGGTAAGTGCTACTCTCCAGTTCGGGAAAAAACCCATAAGACTGCCGAAGGTTACCGCTATAGCCTTGCCGCCCTTGAATCTTGCAAATATCGGCAATATATGTCCGATAACAGGAGCAACCATTACAAATGGCAGGAAAAAGCCTTGATAATCATTTGAATGTATGTAAAGGAATACCGGCAGAAATCCCTTTGCAAGGTCGCAAAGAAGTGTTATTGCTCCGCAAAGGAAACCGCCGTAGCGGTACGCGTTAGCCGTACCGAAGTTCTTATCGGGACTGTCGGATATAATATCCTTATGAAACAGCTTTGCTACTATTCTCGCAAACAATATACTGCCCATAAGATAACCTGACAGTATAAAGAACAAAGCCGTAAGCATATAAACACTCCCTTTCCTTTTATTTTACACTACTGTAAGTGATTTCGTTGTATTTGTGAGATTTATACATCCCTCATCGGTGACATAAACCATATCTTCAATTCTTACACCGAATTTGCCTGAAATATATACACCCGGCTCGATGGTTAAGATCATACCCTCTTTAAGTGTATGTATGGAATTTCTTGAAGATGTCGGAGCTTCGTGAATTTCAAGTCCGACACCATGTCCAAGCCCGTGACCGAAATACTCGCCATAGCCCCAGGCATCAAGGGTACTTCTTGCAACGCTGTCAGGAATCTTTCCGCCGACTCCTGCTCTTACCGCTCTTATAGCATCGAGATTTGCCGAATAGACCGCACTGTACATTGTACGCATTTCATCAGTAGCACCGCCTATGGCAATAGTTCTTGTCATATCTGAATGATAGCCTTTGAAGGTTGCACCAAAGTCAAGAGTTAAAAATTCATTTGCTTTGAGCATTTTATCGGTAGGCACTGCATGAGGTGACGCAGAATTTATGCCGGATGCCGCTATAGTATCAAAGGATACCCCGTCAGAGCCGTATTCAGCCATATAGTAATCCAATAATGCTGCCACGTGCTTTTCAGTCATACCGACTTTTATATCACGGAGTAAACGCTGATAGGCTTTTTCAGCAATTCTCTGAGCAGTAACGATATATTTAAGCTCTTCCTTGCTTTTTATGATACGCATATCAAGTATAATATCAGACAGGAATGAAGATGTATCAAACTGTGCAAAGGCGTAATTATCCTTGTATCTTGCAAGTTCTGCCAAAGTAACTTTATCGTTTTCAAGATATATAGTAGATACAGCGTGGGTGATAAGCAGATCAAGAAGCTGCTCTCTTGTGTTTGTCAGAAGTACGACTTCGCACTCTTCACTTGCTTCCTGCTTTGCTTTATCAAAATAGCGGAAATCTATAAGCAGATAGCTTTTCTCCTTTGTTATAAGCAACACACCTGCTGACGATCTGAAGTTCGTGAGATACTGACGGCTCACATCCGACGTAATAATTGCCGCATGCTTTATGTCAGGCAGTTTATCCATAATTTCGGCTATTCTTCCCATAGTTTCCCCTCTTTCATCTAATTTTAAAACGTTTTCATTAATTATTTGTTAAGATTTATCCGAAAGTGCATAATTCAATGCAAGAACATAGCTATGCTCACCAAAGCCTGCTATAACACCCTTGCATACAGGAGAAATGACAGACTTATGTCTGAATTCATCTCTGCTGTGTACATTCGAGAGGTGAACCTCTATTACAGGAATTTTGATTGCCGCAATAGCGTCACGGATAGCATAGCTGTAATGAGTATACGCACCAGCATTTAAAATAATGTAGTCAAATTCTGTTCTTGCCTCGTGAAGCTTGTCGATAAGTGCCCCTTCGTGATTGGACTGGTAAAAATCAATTTCAGCACCTGCATTTTCCGCCTGTGCTTTCAGTCTTTCATTAATCGCATCAAGGGAATTATCGCCGTATACAGATGGCTCACGCTCTCCTAAAAGATTAAGGTTAGGACCATTCATTACAAGAATTTTCATTTGCTCGTCCTCCATTTATACTAAAAATCTGTCGTATGCCGCTTTCATTGTGCTTGCGTCCTCTGCCTGAGTACCCGCCGATTCGCTGATTACGGTACAGTTTAAATTACGCTTTGCGAAAAGCTCCATCAATGGCTCGTAATCCGGGCCGTAGGTGGTATCCTCGAAGGTGAGATGTCTTTTTTCGCCGCCTGCTGTATACTCTATCTTTGAAAAATGCACGTGCATTTCTGACAATCTGTCAAAGCCGAGCTTGTTTTCTATTTCATCAAGGATAGCCGCATAATCATCAATAGTCTTAATTCCGCCAAGGGTTCTTGCATTAAGATGTCCGAAATCCACGCAAGGAATTATCGAGTCGTCAAGTGTGCAAAGCTCTATCACCTCTGACAAAGTACCAAGCTGATTTATCTTACCCATAGTTTCAGGACAGAAATGAGCTTTTATATTCTCATTCTTCATAGCCTGAAGAGCCTTTGTCACTGTTTCCTTTGCAAGTAAAAGTGCTTCTTCTCTTGTCATCTTTGCACAAGAGCCTGAATGAACCACTACCTTTTTAGCATCAAGCTTATCTGCGGCTCTCATAGACTCCATTATATACTGGACGCTTTTTTCTCTTGTTTCTGCCTTTTCTGAGGAAAGAGAAATAAAATAAGGTGCGTGAAGAGTTATAAGTATATCGTTATCTTTCGCTATCCCCGGAAGATTTGCATAGGTAGCCTCTGATATCCTTACTCCTCTGCCACATTCAATTTCATAGCAATTAAGCGAAAAGCTCTTTAAATATTCTGCTATATCCTGAGGAAATTTTCTTTTGCCAAAGCTTTCGGAATTTCCGCCGGGTCCGAATCTTACCGCCACTACGCTTCTTCCTTTCTTTTATTTTATCTCAAGCTTTGAATAATCTCTGTGGAAAAAGAGATTTTCGAGCTTTCTTTTCAGTCTGAAGGTCCAGGTCTTTTCAAGATGGAAAGGCTCTACTAAAATCGATATTGCCCCCTTGAAATTGCCTGCCATAACATCTGTGAATATCTGGTCGCCTATTACCGCTGTCTGCTTTTTAGATACTCCCATCAGCTTTATCGCCTTTGATACACCAAAGGTAAGCGGCTTACAACCGTTTGCACAATAGGGCAGCCCTAATTTATCAGCAAGAGGCTTTACTCTTTTATTCGTGTTGTTTGACACCACTCTCATAGGTATACCAAGTTCTCTCATAGAGTCAAGCCATTCGGGTATTCCGTTTTCTGCGGCAGGGTTGCCATGCATTGAAAGTGTATTGTCAAGATCAAGGACAAGTGCTTTTATATTGTGCTTGTCTAAAAATTCTTTATCTATTTCAAGTACGTTTTTAATCCATATCTGAGGTTTGAAAATCATATATTACCCTTTTCCGATATTAAAAAATACATCAATTACCGAAAAAAAGCGGACAAAAGTACAACCTTTGTCCGCCTCTTATTCATCGTAAGTATTAATTACTTAAACTTGCGCTTACGAGCAGCCTCGGATTTCTTCTTACGCTTAACCGAAGGTTTTTCGTAGTGTTCTCTTTTACGAACCTCTGCTAATACACCATCTCTGGCGCAAGATCTCTTAAAACGCTTGAGAGCTGTATCTAAAGATTCATTTTTACCTAAACGAACTTCTGCCATCTATATCCCTCCCTTTGCCATACGGCACAGGTTATAATCTCATACAAATTTTTTTAAAGATGTATGTTAGTATTATACTACTTTATAAGCTTTATGTCAATAGTTTTTTTAATTTTTCGGAAAAAATTCTCATTTCTCGTCTAAAAACTGCTCTACTTCTATAATTTCGCCGTCCTGCCACAGTCTTTCGAGATCGTAAAACTCTCTTGTATCCTTGTAGAACACGTGGAAAATCACATCAATGTAGTCAAGCACTACCCAGCTTGAACCCTGCTTGCCTTCAATCTGCTTGGGCTGTTCGCCAAGAAGACCCAGCTGATAATCAACTTCATCAGCAAGAGCCTTTACCTGTGTTGAACTTGTACCTGTTGCAATTACAAAGTAATTTGCAAGGATGGTAAGATCCTTTACCTTTATTATCTTTATATCGTGTGCTTTCTTTGAATCAAGTGCTTTAACACCTGCTTTAAGCATTTCAAGATCTGTCATTTTTATTTCTCCTTAATTTTGTTAAATAGTCTTGTATAGAAATTATAAGCGTTTATCGTACAAGGCGGGACAAGTCCTCCCTTTCCCAGCGTTTCGCCTACCGAATATTTAAGGGCGTGATACATTGCACTGTCGAGGTTGTCAAAACTGTACTTTCTGTACTTTTCCACATCCTTGTAGGTTCTGTCCTCGCTCACTAAATCTCCTAAATAGACGATTTTCTGCAATTTGCTCATATCAGCATTTCCTGCGGTATGATAACGGACAGCAAGCAAAATATCTTCATCCTCTATTTTTAGCTTTGTTTTAAGATAATATGCTGCCGCAGGCCCGTGCCACAAAGCAGAAGTTTCAAGCTCTTCACTGCTCACATCCATATTGCTGAGTACTGCAAGGGATTTTTGTGCGTTAGGTGTTTCTTCCTTTTTTATATCGTGAAGAAGTCCTGCAAGATAGGATTTTTCCTTATCTCCGTCGTGTTTTACAGCTAATTCGTAACACATCTTAGCTACATTTACGCTATGAGTAAAACGCTTTTTAGAAAGAACGCCTTTAAGTATTTCTGTATATGAACTGTATTTCTGTTCTAAATCCTTTATATTACACATACAGATTATTTTCCTTTATATATTCGGCTACTTCAGGGGGCAATAATCCTTCTGTACTGTCGCCGTTCTTTATCTTTTCTCTGATTTCGGTGGAGCTGAGCTCGGTGACGTTTAAATTCAGCACCTTTATCCTGCCCATTTCTGTAGCATATTCCACCATATCGCTGTATTCAGAGGTTTCTCTTGCCGCCGCTACCACCTTACATTCACCAAGGAGAGCTTCATATCTGTACCACTTATCAAAATAGAAGAGCATATCTCCGCCTATTATGAGATAAAACACCGCATCAGAGGGGTAGCGTTTTTTAAGCTCACGTACTGTAAGAATAGTATAGCTTGTGCCGCCCATTTCCTGCTCGATATCGCTTATCTCAAATTTACCCTCTTCAATAAGATCGGCAAAGGCAAGCCTGCACATCTCGGCTCTATGCTCAAAGGGAACAAGAGCTGTATCCTTATGAGGAGACTTGCAGGTGGGTATTATCAGCATTTTCTGTAATTTAAGGTCGGCAAAGGCTTCCTTCACCATATTTATATGACCGTTATGGATGGGGTTGAAAGCACCGCCGAAAATTCCGATTTTAATCATTTAAGTCAATTTTCCTTTTCTTAGGATTCTTGTTCTGTCTGTAAAGAACTATCTTTGTGCCTATTACCTGCACCACCATACTTTCAGTCTTTTCTGCAATTTCGCCTGAAATTTCCTTGGCACTGTAGTCACAGTTTTCAAGCACCTTTATCTTTATAAGCTCTCTTGCTTCAAGTGCCGCAGAAAGCTGCTTTATAAGCTCATCGCTTATAGCGTTCTTACCAATCTGAAAAATTGTTTCCTCTGTGCTTGCTATGCTTTTGAGCTTAGCACGCTGTTTGCTTGTTATTGTCATATTATCTCCTATCCTCTGAAAAATAAATACCACACAGCGACTACTATAGCCATCTGTACAAAAAATATAACGGGTATTCCTATCATAAAGCTTTTATGTTTTGTCTTGTGACGAAATAAAACCATAGAAAGATACATTGCAAGACTGCCGCCAAGTGCAGAAAATAAAAACAACGTCCGTTCCTTTATACGCCACTGTCCCTTTTTCGCCTTTTTCTTATCAACTATCGGCAAAACAAAGGAAATTATGCTTATCACGATTATGTAGACAAGAAAAGCTATCAGCAGTATATCCTTCATTTTGACAGCTCCTCTACAAGACTTTCTAAAGCCTTTGCTCTGTGACTTATCTTATTTTTTTCCTCTGCGGGTATACACGCCATACTGACACCATCATCTATCATAAATATGGGATCGTAGCCAAAGCCGTTATCGCCTATAGGCTCTTCTCCGATAAAGCCGTGACATTCTCCGCTGACGCAGATCTCTGTTTCCTCATCCTTTATAAAGTAAAGGGAGCAGACGAATTTAGCACCACGAAGACTTTTATCAACACTCTCAAGTTCTTCAAGAATTTTATTCATCCTGTCCTTATCGGTGGCGTTTTCACCTGCATATCTTGCAGAATAAACACCGGGAGCACCATCAAGAAAATCTACTGCAAGTCCGCTGTCATCAGCAAGAACAGGCATTTTTGCAATTTCATATATTGCCTGTGCCTTTATTCTTGCGTTTTCGCTGAAGGTTTCGCCATCCTCGACGATATCAATATCTATCCCTGCCTCCTTCATAGATACAGGCTCATAACCAAGAGGAGATAATATCTCCTTCATCTCTCTGATCTTTCCCTGATTATTAGAGGCAATAATAAGTTTCATTATAAAATTTCCTTCCTCTTTATTCTGCGAATAAAGCCTCAACATAGTCCCCCGGTACAAAGTCCTGAAGGTCATCTATCTTTTCTCCGACGCCCACAAGCTTTACGGGTATGCCCAGTTCTTCTTTTATAGGTATTATTATACCACCTTTTGCAGTTCCGTCAAGCTTTGTAAGGACAATGCCTGTAATTTCCGCAGTTTCCTTAAAGAGTCTCGCCTGATTTACCGCATTTTGTCCTGTTGTTGCGTCAAGCACTAAAAGCGTTTCTACTCTGCTGTCAGGCAGATTGTTATCTATAATTCTTGCGATTTTCTTAAGCTCATCCATAAGGTTTTTCTTGTTATGGAGTCTGCCTGCAGTATCGCATATTATAACATCCGCATTTCTTGCCTTGCCTGCCTGTAATGCGTCAAATACTACTGCGGCAGGATCTGCACCCTCGGCGTGCTTTATTATGTCAACGCCTGCTCTGTCAGTCCATACCTGAAGCTGTTCTATAGCCGCCGCACGGAAGGTATCCGCCGCCGCTACTACCACTTTTTTACCGTCACTTTTAAGATTGTGGGCAAGCTTTCCTATAGTAGTAGTCTTTCCCGCACCGTTTACACCTATTACAAGAATTACAGTCGGCTTTGTATCAAGATTAAGAGAATTATCGCCTTCTAAAATCTCAGAAATTATATTCTTTAAAAGCCCCTTTACTTCGCCGGGGTCTGTAGTACCTGTACGCTTAACCTCTTTTCTGAGGTTTTCGCAGATATTAGCACTGGTCACTGCACCGATATCCGATAAAATGAGAGTTTCTTCAAGCTCTTCAAAGAAATCCTCATCAATCTTTGTAAAGGAGTTTATAACGCCCTGAATTTTGCCTGAAAGAGCATCCTTTGTGTTTTTAAGTCCGTTTTTTAATTTTTCAAAAAAGCCCATTTACATATTTCCTTTTTTTAGATTATTCCAGCTCCATATCAAGATCGTCAACAATCTCCTGCTTTAAGAGTCTTGAAACGCCCTTTTCCTGCATATATACACCGTAAAGCACGTCACAAAGCTCGATAGTGCCTCGTCTGTGGGTGATTACCATAAGCTGTGTGTTTCTTGAAAAACGCTTAAGATATGTAGCATACTTCTGTACATTAGCTTCGTCTAAAGCCGCATCCACCTCGTCAAGCATACAGAAGGGTGTGGGACGATGAAGAAGAATTGCCAGATATATAGTCAGTGCTACCATCGACTTTTCGCCACCCGATAAAAGCGACAGGCTTCGTATTACCTTTCCCGGAGGTGCCGCATATATTTCCACATCAGAATTCAGTACATCGTCAGGGTTTGAAAGCTCAAGTCTTGCTTCACCACCGCCGAATATTTCCGAGAACAGATTGCCGAAATGCTTATTTATACTATTAAAGCTTTCTGTAAATCTCTGTCTTATATCACGGATAAGATCAGCAATCAGCTTTTCAAGCTCCGCCTTTGAGGTCTCAACGTCTGTAAGCTGGGCAGAAAGCTCAGAATATCTTACAGACAGCTCTTCGAGTTCTTCTATAGAGCTGTAGTTTACATTGCCAAGAGCGGTAATTTTACGCTTGATATCGGCAAGCTCATTCTTTGCGTCAATTACATCAGGAAGCTCTTCTGCCTTATCCTTGGCTTCTGTCTTTGTTATTTCATATCTGTCCCAGAGATTTGTAACTATCTTTTCTGTCTGTGTTTCGCAGGATAATTTTCTTTCTTCCTGTCGTGCAAGCTCGGTACTGAATTTTTCCTTTGCTTCGGTAAGCTCTCTTATGCTCTTGCCGATTTCACTTATCTTCTGTTCGATGGCATTTGTAAGAGAAATATTGTCAGCAATTTCCTTTTCGCTACCGCTTGCCTGCTCGGATATCTTTTCACAAAGAGCATTTTTCTCTGCTATCTGCTTTCTGATACTTTCGATTTCCGCCTTCTTTTCTTCAATAAGCTTAAGACTTTCATCACCGCCTGAAAGTAAAGCTTTTTCAGACTGCTCTATACCGTCAATACGGATCTTAATAGCTTCAATATCCTTTTCACAGGTAAGCACCGAAAGATTG
This sequence comes from Ruminiclostridium sp., assembly GCA_045533495.1. Lineage (GTDB taxonomy): Bacteria > Bacillota > Clostridia > Oscillospirales > Ruminococcaceae > Ruminiclostridium_E. The sequence continues at coordinate 9,485 of JAZSHW010000043.1, forward strand.
TTTTCGGAGATCTTATCGGCAATTTCCTTCTTGCCGCTATCAGCCTTATCAATGTTTTCTCTCTGCTTTTCAAGGATAGCTTCATTTTCGGAAAGAGTCTTTTCGAGAGCTTCAAGCTCCTTTAAAAGCTCTTGCCTTTGTTTTTTACCGTCCGCCGCGGTAATATCCTGCTTATCAAGCAGTTCTTCATTCATATCACGCTGAGAATTAAGCTGGGATAAAAGGCTCTTTACGCCGTCTCTTTCAGCTTCAAGTCTGGCAATTTTGGGAGCACATTCAGCAAGTATCTGTGCAAAGCCCTCCATCTCGAATGCCATCTTGTTTACTTCTGCCTGTAAGGGCTTTAACTGTTCAGTTTCGTCCTTTATCTTAAGAGATAGCTTTTCGATAACCTCTGAAAGGTCTGTAAGCTCCTGCTTTCTTGAAATGATACCTGCGTCATTCTTAACGCTACCGCCTGTGAACGAACCGCCTGCATTGATAACCTGACCGTCAAGAGTAACTATCTTGAAGCGGTATCCGTATTTCTTTGCGATAACGGACGCAATATCTATATCCTCAACTACTGCAGTCTTACCGAGTATTGATTTTACTATGCCGTCATATTCCTTATCATAGCTTATAAGGTCTGCCGCCATACCCTCAAAGCCGTCCTCGTTTTCAAGTCCATCGACCTCAAGAGTTTTCCCCTTTACGCTTGTAAGAGGTAAGAAGGTAGCACGGCCAAGGTTGTTATCCTTTAAATAACGCATACTGCGTTTTGCACTGTCTTCGTTATCGGTAACGATATTCTGCATTATACCACCTAAGGCTATTTCTATAGCAACGGTATAACGCTTGTCCACGTTTATGATATCTGCAACTGTGCCTCTGATACCGCTGAGTCTGCCCTGCTTTGCCGCAGAAACTACCGACTTTACGCTTGCCGCAAAGCCCGCCATATTCTTATCTATGCCATCAAGCACGTCATAACGGGAACGCTTTGCGTCATAGTCCTTTTTAAGTCCTTCGAGAGTCCGGCTCTGATTTTTAAGCTTTTCAGATTTACTTTCAAAAAGCTTTTTATAGCCTGTCATCTTGTTTTCGGTTTCGGCTTTTTCTTCCTCAGCTTCTTCAAGCTCTTTTTCTGTTTCGAGGAGCTTTTTCTTCTGAACGGCTATTTTTTCGCCAAGCTCTTCTACAGCCGCCTTAAGCTCTTCGGTACGCTGTGCCGCTTCCTTTTCAGAAAGTCCCAGCTGTTCTATACGAAGATTTATCTGTGTCTTTTTAAGATAAAGCTGACCCTGCTGTTCATCAAGCTTTCTGTACTGCTCGTCAAGCGTGCTGTTTTCCGCACTCAGACCCGCAAGCTTTTTTGTAAGCTCTTCAGATGCCTTTTTAAGACCCTCTATTTCCTTTTGTTTAGCTTCTATCTGTAAAGCAAGTGCCTTTTTATCTTCTGTCAGCTTTTCTCTGCCCTGCTTACTGTCAGCAATTCTTTCTTCAAGCTGAGCAATATTTTCTTCAGCGTGGTGAATATCGTTTTCAAGCACGGCAATCTCCTGCTTGATACCGTTTATCTTTTCTCTTGCTTCACTGCCCTTATCCTGAAGAGTCTGTAAAGCCGCACGGAGCGACAGCTTCTTTTCGTTGTTTTTGTTTTCTTCTTCTTCAAGTCTTTCAATATCTCTGTCAAGATTATGAAGCTCTGCTTTGTTTAAAAGAATTTTATCTTCAGTTTCCTTGAGAGTTTTGTCAAGATTTGCAAGCTCGTATACGCTGACTGAAATATCAAGCTTTTCTTCTCTTTCTAAAAGCACCTTTGCCTTTTTAGCCTTATCTGCCTGTTTTTCTAAAACGGGGAGTCTTTCTTCAAGCTCCTTTGCAATATCTCTTATGCGGAGAAGATTTTCTTCTGTGTGCTTTAATTTATTTTCAGCATCCTTTTTCTGAGCTAAGAATTTAGAAACGCCCGCCGCTTCTTCAAACACCTCACGACGCTTACTGCCCGCAGATTCTACGATTTCAGATACCTTACCCTGACCGATAACGCTGTAACCGTCTCTGCCGAGACCTGTACCCATAAAAAGCTCGTGAATATTTTTGAGCAGGGATTTTGCACCGTTTATTCTATATTCACTTTCGCCGCTTCTGTAAAGCTTGCGGGAAATGACTACTTCATCGCTGTCAATTCGCAATGCTCTGTCAGAGTTATCTATAGTCAGTGCTACCTTTGCAAAGCCCATAGGCTTTCTTCTGACAGTACCATGGAAGATAACATCCTCCATCTTATCTCCACGCAGACTTTTTGCGCCCTGCTCTCCCATTACCCAGCGCAGTGCGTCACTTATATTACTTTTACCGTTGCCGTTGCTACCGACCACGGCAGTCATTTTCTTGTCAAACGTCAGTATGGTCTTATCGGGAAAGGATTTAAACCCGTATATTTCCATAGATTTAAAAAACATTAACTGATCCTCTCTGCACGAAGCTCCGTGCCTTTTTCCTCTTTTATTTTAAAGGTTATATTTTTCTCAAGCAGGATATTACGGTTATATCCGCCCTGCCCTATTATCTTACTGATATTGCTCTTGTCGGTATAAAATATGTACTTTCCGCCGTTTTCGGTAGCGGATAACATTTTTTCCAAATACAGTCTGCTTTCCACTATTTCACGGAGTGCGGGATGATACACGCCGCCTGTCATATTCTTTTCCACATCATCACTTGCGTGAAGACCCATTCTGATTACAGGGATATTTACTTCACCAAACATCTTTAAAAGCTTTGCACATAAAGCTACAGTTTCATCAAAACCGAAGGTTTTATATACTCCCTTTTCTCTTAATTCATCAAGCTCCGTGCCTTTAAGAATAACTGTAGGATATATCCTCACAGTATCGGGAGAAAGCTTTATAAACTCCTGTGCCGTATATATGCAGTTTTCAGGAGTATCCTTATACAGTCCCGTCATCATCTGCAGTCCAAGCTCAAATCCATAAGACTTTATAAGCTCTGCCGCTTTTCGTACATCCTCTGCCGTATGACCTCTGCGGTTAGTGCAAAGCACCTCGTCCGACATACTCTGAGCACCAAGCTCTATCGCAGTCATACCGTAGCTTTTAAGTATCGTCAGCACCTCGTCGTCTATAGAGTCGGGTCTTGTAGAACAACGTATACCGCAGAACTGTGCGGGGTATTCCATTGCAAACCGCCTTGCCACCTTTAAAAGACTGCACATATACTCCCTGTCTATAGCCGTAAAGCTACCGCCGAAAAAGGCTATCTGTGCCGTTCTGTCGGTCTTTTTCAGGTGTGGCTGTTGCTCCTTTAAAAGCTCACATAAAGCGTCGGGAGTAATCTGCTCACTATGTCCGCTTATGGTACGCTGATTGCAGAAGCTACAAGTGTTTTTACATCCGTTATGCGGTATAAATACCGAAATGTTAGTTTGTTTCATATCCCATAAGGCTTATTGCCTCTTTTGCGGCGTTCTGTTCCGCTTCCTTTTTGCTTTTACCTATACCTGTTCCTATTATCTGTCCATTAAGCAGTACGTTTGCGGTAAACTGCTTATTATGTGCCTGACCGCTTTCTGCGGCTATTTCATAGGCGATCTTTTCTTCGGGGTTCTGCTGGATTATTTCCTGAAGTACAGTCTTGTAATCGCCAAGCAGAAATTTTCCGTTTGCCAATTTATCAAGAGGAGGTATAAATGGGATGATAAAGCTCCTTGCCGCTTCAATACCGCCGTCAAGATAAATTGCCGCTATAAGTGCTTCAAAAGCGTCAGCAAGGATAGAATGTCTGTTTCTGCCGCCTGTCATTTCTTCGCCTTTTCCCAGGAAAATATACTTGCCTAAATCTATTTTCCTTGCAAAAGGATAAAGTGCGTTTTCACATACTACGCCTGCACGGATCTTTGTAAGCTGTCCTTCGGGCATATTTGTGAGATTTTCAAAAAGATATTTTGACACAACGATACTGAGTACGCTGTCGCCTAAAAATTCAAGTCTTTCATTGCTTTTAAGGTGCTTTCCGTTTGTGAAGGAGGAATGAGTAAGTGCTTCCTCTAAAAGCTTTTCGTTCTTAAAAGTATAGCCTATCTTTTTCTGTAGCTCTTTCATCTGACCTTTTCCTTTCTGTAAAATTTTTATGAAGGGGACTTTTTTCGTCCCCTTCGGATTTTTATTTATTCAGCCGCTTCAAGATTTGCGAGTGCCTTTGTCATTTCTTCAATAACATTGCCCTCTACAAACTGCTTTGCCTGACGGATTGCATTTTTGAATGCAAGAGCGTCACTACTGCCGTGTGCCTTGATAACAGGCTTTGCTGTGCCTAAAAGGGGTGAGCCGCCTACTTCACGATAGTCCATCTGCTTTGAAACGGCCTTGATGCCTTTCATACAGAATAATGCTCCGACCTTTGAAAGTCCGCCACCGAAAATTCTTTCCTTCAGTGCCTTCTTCATAAACTTGCCCATACCTTCAACAGTCTTTAAGTACACGTTACCTGTAAATCCATCTGTTACAACCACGTCAACTGCACCCTGTGCAGCATCTCTTGCTTCCACATTACCTGTGAAATTAAGGTCGCTGTCCTTTAAAAGTGCATAGGTCTGAAGCTCTAAATCTCTGCCCTTTTCTTCTTCGGCACCGACATTTAAAAGTCCTACTTTGGGCTTTGCAATTCCCATTACCTTATTCATATATACACTGCCCATTACAGCAAACTGTCTTAACATATCAGGGCGGCAATCTACATTTGCACCGCCGTCAAGCAGAATATACAGATTATCAACGCCCGGCATTACAGGAGTCAAAGAGGGACGCTTTACACCCTTTATACGCTTTACTATAAGAGTACCGCCCATAACAAGTGCTGCTGTACTGCCTGCACTTACCATAGCGTCAGCCTTACCCTCTGCTACCATTGTAAGAGCAACACCCATAGAGCTGTTCTTCTTTTCCTTTAATATCTTCTTGGGGTCGTCTTCTATTTCAATAACACCGTCAGCTTCGGCGTATTCAATGCCATCCTTTGAAAGACCGAGTTTTGCAAAGCATTCGTCAAGCTTTACGGTATCTCCTGACAGAACAACCGTTACACCGTATTCCTTTACAGCTTCTACCGCACCTTTAACTACCTCGTCAGGAGCGTTGTCGCCGCCAAAAGCGTCTACTACTATCTTCATAAATGTGTCCTTTCCGTATTATAACTGAGCTTCAAGTGCCGTTTTCAGATCACCGAGTCCTCTGTCTGCAATAGTACGATATCTCAGTTTCTTATCCTTTATTCTTTCTTCTAAAGCCGGAAGAATGCCCATATTGGCACCCATCGGCTGAAAGTCCTTGTTTTCTGTGCTTATATGCTTTGCCAGTGCCGCCGTCATACAGGTATCGGGTAAAGCCAAAGGCTCTTTTCCCATAAGGCAGCGAGCTAAATTTATCCCCGCCACTATGCCTGATGCCGCACTTTCAACATATCCCTCGACTCCGGTTATCTGTCCTGCAAAATAGATGTGATCGCTTCCTTTAAGCATAAAGTTCTTATCAAGAAGCTTGGGGCCGTTTAAGAATGTATTTCTGTGCATAACACCGTATCTTACAAATTCAGCATTCCGCAGTCCTGTTATCATTGAAAATACTCTTTTCTGCTCACCGAATTTCAGATTAGTCTGAAAGCCCACAAGATTATATAGAGTGCCCTCGTTATTTTCTTTCCTCAGCTGTACTACAGCATAGGGTCTTCTGCCTGTCCGAGGGTCTGTAAGTCCCACCGGCTTCATACAACCGTATCTTACGCTTTCTATACCACGCTTTGCAAGCACCTCAACGGGCATACAGCCTTCATACACCTTTAGATTTTCAAAGGTTTTGAGCGGTACGCTTTCAGCGTTTACAAGCTCATTGTAAAAGGCCTCGTATTCTTCCCTTGTCATAGGGCAGTTGATGTAATCCGCATCGCCCTTATCGTATCTTGTAGCAAAAAAGGCAAGGGACATATCTATGCTTTCTGCCGTTACTATAGGTGCTGCCGCATCGTAAAAGCTCAGCTGTTCTCCGCATTTTTCCCTTATCTTTTCTGCAAAGGCGTCACTTGTGAGAGGTCCTGTGGCAATTATGGTATTGCTTTTCGGAAACTCTGTAATTTCTTCTGATACTATCTCGATGTTCGGATGATTTTTTATAGCCTCTGTCACAGCGTCAGAAAAAAGCTCACGGTTTACCGCAAGTGCTCCGCCGGCACTGACCTTTGTCTTTTCTGCCGCCTGCATAGTAACAGAACCCATATATCGCATTTCTTCCTTTAACATTCCGCAGGCACTTGCCGTATCTGCGGATTTAAGAGAGTTACTGCATACAAGCTCTGCAAAGCCGCTGTATTTATGGGCAGGAGAATATTTCTGAGGCTTCATCTCGCAAAGACGCACCTTAAAGCCACGGTTTGCGAGTGCCCATGCCGCTTCACAACCGGCAAGTCCTGCACCTATTACAGTTACCTGTTTTGTATCCAATTATTTTTCCCCTTTCGGAGCTTATTTTTCTGTGCTTTCCTCTTCGGCGGGTTTCACATAACCGCAACCCTCTGCCGCACAGTAAACCTGACCTGCCTTACCGGCCTTTTTAAAGAGTGTCTTGCCACAATCAGGGCAGATATCTGCAATGGGGGTATCCCAGGTCATATAGTTACAATCCTTATAGTTTTCGCAGCCGAAGAAAGGCTTACCCTTCTTGGACTTCTTAGCCAGCATCTTGCCGCCGCAGTTGGGACAACTTCCGCCTGCCTCATTCACTATACGCTTTGTATTCTTACATTCAGGGAAGCCTGAGCATCCTAAGAACTTGCCGTAAGGCCCGATTTTAATAACCATATTCTTTCCGCAAAGCTCACAGACAACATCGGTAGGCTCGTCGGGGATTTTTACCCTCTTGCCCTCCATATTTGTTTCCGCTTTGCCAAGCATCTTATCAAAATCGCCGTAGAACTTCTGAAGTATCGCTACCCAGTCAGCACTGCCCTCTTCGATCTTGTCAAGATTGCTTTCCATTTTTGCGGTAAACTTTGTATCTACTATCTGCTCAAAGTGGTCTGCCATAAGCTCGGTTATCGCTATACCAAGAGCGGTGGGCTTTAACTGCTTTGCCTCACGCTCAACATAGTGTCTGTCTAAAATAGTAGCAATAGTCGGAGCGTAGGTGGAAGGTCTGCCTATACCATTTTCTTCAAAGGTCTTGATAAGGCTTGCTTCTGTATATCTTGGTGGGGGCTGTGTGAAGTGCTGATTGCCTGAAAGCTCCTTGACTTTGAGCTTTTCGCCTGCGGCAAGCTTTGGTAATGCACCGCCCTCTTCGTCATCTGTATCCTTACTTTCCTCGTAAAGTGCGGTAAAGCCGTCAAATTTTACTGTATAGCCGTTTGCCTTGAAAAGACAACCATTGCACAGGATATCAACTGATTTTGTATCAAGCACTGCATTTTCCATCTGGCTTGCCATAAAGCGTTCCCAGATAAGCTTGTATAACTTGTACTGATCACTTGTAAGGGTTGACTTTACCATAGCGGGAGTTACTGTTATTATAGAAGGACGGATAGCTTCGTGTGCATCCTGAGCAGTACTCTTTGATTTGTATGCTCTTGGCTTTGCAGGGAGATAATCCTTACCATAGGTTTCTTCAATAAGCTTTGCCGCTGCCGCCTTTGCTTCATCAGATATACGAAGGCTGTCTGTTCTCATATAGGTGATAAGACCTACTGCTCCCATTCCTTCTACTTCAACACCTTCATAAAGCTCCTGGGCCGCCTTCATTGTACGACGGGAGTTGAAGGAAAGCTTTCTTGAAGCCTCCTGCTGTAGTGTGGATGTTGTAAAGGGTGGAGCGGGAGTCTTTTTTCTGCTCGAATTCTTTATTTTATCTATTATAAATTCGCCGTTTTCGAGTCTTGCCAGCACCTTGTCCGTTTCTTCCTTTGTAGAGGGCTTGAACTTTTCTCCGTCTACTTCAGTAAGCTTTGCAGGAAAAGCTCTTTTACTTGACGCTGATAACAGCTTTGCGTCTATAGTCCAGTATTCCTGAGGGTCAAACTGTTCTATTTCTCTTTCTCTGTCAACGATAAGTCTTACTGCTACAGACTGTACTCTGCCTGCGGAAAGTCCTCTTCTTACCTTTTTCCATAAAAAAGGACTTAATTTATAACCCACTATTCTGTCAAGTATTCTTCTTGCCTGCTGAGCATTGATAAGATCCATATCAAGAGTACGGGGATTTTTCATTCCTGTTTCGATACCGCTTTTTGTAATTTCACTGAAGGTTACTCTTACAGGATCTGTGTCCTTGATGCCAAGGATATATGCTAAATGCCAGGATATAGCCTCTGCCTCTCTATCAGGGTCGGTTGCAAGGTATACGACATCGGCTTTTTTTGCGTCCTTTTTAAGCTCTTTTATAAGGTTTGCCTTGTCTTTTTTATTTTCATACTGAGGCTGAAAGCCGTTTTCCACATCAACGCCAAGCTTTGATTTGGGCAGATCCCTTACATGACCTGCCGAAGCTACAACCACGTAGTCCTTGCCGAGAAATTTGCCTATTGTTTTCGCCTTGTGGGGCGACTCCACTATAACAAGATTTGACATCGGTAATATTCCCTTTCTGTTCTGTTCTTGGTTTATCTTAGTTTTCTTTAATTAACTACACATTAATTCTTTCTGCCCTTACTTATCTCCCAGGCGATGATAGACGCCGCCACAGAAGCATTAAGGCTTTCTGCACTTTCCATCGGGATGTAAAGCGAATTGCCGCAAAGAGCCGCCGTGCTTTCAGTCACTCCGTTGCCCTCGTTTCCTATAACTACTGCAGTTCTTAAAGGCAGTTTTTCTTCACCTAACTTCTTTGCGTTTTTATCAAGAAGTGCCGCATATACGGTAAAATTATTTTCCTTAAGAGCAGGTACGACATCTTCCATATCAGAAAAATATATCGGCACTCTGAAAACCGAGCCCATTGTACTTCTCACAGTTTTCGGTGAAAAGGGGTCAGCACAGTCCCTTGACATAATTATTCCGTCTATTTTAAAGGCGTCGCAGGTTCTTATAATAGTACCCACATTTCCCGAATCCTGAAGATTTTCGAGTATCAGAAAATGGGCACTATTATTTATTGTACTTAAATTCAGAATTTTGTCAAGTAACTTTACTGTAATAAATATTCCCTGAGGTGTTTTTGTGTCGGAAATATACCCCGCAATATCCTCGGTAATGGTTACTATATTACACTTTTCGCTGATAAGCTTTACTGTATCAGGATATTTTTTCATTGCCGCTTCGGTAACAAAAGCATTTTCACCGAGTGTACAACCTGATTTTACAGCTTCTTCGCAAAGCTTGCTGCCTTCGCAAGGGAAAAAGCCTTCTTCTCTTCTGCTTTTTCTGTCAGCTACAAGACTGCGGTACTGCTTTATAAGGGGATTTTTTCTTGAGGATATTTCCATAATTACTCCTTAATATTGTCTTTATATAAACAGTATATCATTTTAACTGTTATTTTACCGCCTTGACTTTTTCTATACGGTATGTTAAAATTCTTCTATCGGCTGAAAGGAATGATAAAATGATATTTTCTGAATTAAAATCCATCTGCGACGCCACAGGACTTACCTACAATGACGAAACAGGCATCCTGTCAGGCACAAAACACGGCATCAGCATTGCAGTTTTCGATAACAAGACACAGCACAGATTTGATATAGTCTGCGGTGCTTTACTCGGGGACGAGCATATTACTAAAATTGCCTCAATGACGGATAGCTTTCCTAAAAAAACTCTGCTTGGAGTTGAAAACGCTGACGGTTGCGTTAAAGTATACTGCAAGGGCTATAATCTTATGCAGGAAAATCTGCCCCTGCTTATAAATTTTTTAGAAAAACTCACCGTTTATGCAAATAAAAAGAAAATTTCTCTTACCGGCTTTGCAGATGAAGATATACTCTCTCTTGCAAACTATGCTGTTATCAGAAAAGGTACGCCTAAAAAGGAAGTTAAAGCCAAAAAGGGCGAAGTATCTCCCACAGAGGTAAAGGATACTGTCAAAGGCGTTCTTGGCGGACTTTTAGGCACTGCACTCGGTTGCAGCATCTTCGTTCTCTTTATAATGCTCTCTGATATCCTGAGCTGGATAGGCGGCGTTGTAATGGCGGCGGCGGTAATTTCACTCTACACCGTATTTTCTCACAAGCTGAAAGCGGTCGATGTTATTTTTTCCTCTGTAATGGTGCTTTTCGGATGGTTTTTCTCAAACAGCTTTGCCTTACTGTTCAAGATATTCCTTCGTCAGCAGGAGGCAGGAGAAACTCTCAACCTCTTTGTTATAATAGATAACCTGAGCCACTATATCGGTAAACACGTCGAGCTTGCAAACCTCTATTCCAACAGTCTTTTAGTCACCTTTGTCTTTGTTATTGCAGGTGCAATCGGCAGCTATTACTTCTATTACAGACATAATCAGAAAGATATGTATTAAGCCAAAAAATAAAAAATCACACGCCCATATATATGGGCGTGTTTTTTTAATTAAAGAGCTGCCTTTGCCTTTTCGCAAAGTGCTGTAAAGCCTTCGGGATCGCTGATAGCGATTTCAGAAAGCATCTTTCTGTTAAGAGCAATGTCAGCCTTCTTAAGACCGTTAATGAATGTAGAATAGTTCATACCATTCATCTTGCAAGCAGCAGAAATTCTTGTGATCCAGAGTCTTCTGAAATCTCTCTTCTTTAAACGTCTGCTGATATATGCGTACTGGCCTGACTTCCAAACAGCTTCCTTAGCTGTCTTGAAGAGTCTGCTCTTGCCGCCCCAGTAACCCTTTGCTAATTTTAATGTCTTGTTTCTTCTGTTACGAGTTGCTAATGCACCTATAATACGAGCCATCTTTATTTTCCTCCTGTTTTGTT
>JAZSHW010000062.1:0-59330 GCA_045533495.1 Ruminiclostridium sp.
GATACGGCTGTGATTACTGCCATAAATATGGCTACAAGTTTTTTGAATTTTGTTTTCATTGTTATTTTCCTTTCTGTTATATAATTTATTTTAGATATACAAAAAGCAGCCGTTACCGACTGCATTTTTGCAACAAAAAAGAGCTTTGAATAATTCAAAACTCTTTTGGGTATCAAATTGTAGATTGTATAGGAAAAGGTCAGCTATTCAGAATGGCATTTATCTGTTCTTCTGAAAGTCCGCTTCTTTTCATTTTTGCAATCATTTCGGCTCTACCTTCAGTCCTGCCTTCGGCGATCCCTGCTTACTTTGCAGAACACTCAAGACTCGCCTGATCGTTGATGAACTTTTCTCGTGATATTGCGTCCAATTTCATCTACTCATCTGCACTGAAATATTTAAGTCCTGTTATTGCTTTGTCGAGTGTCGAGTCTCTTGCTTCTTCTAACATATCAAGCTCCTCCTCCATTTCTGCATTTACAGCTTTTTTGCATAGGAGATTGCTCATTCGCTTATAGCATAATCATAAAGTTCATGAGGTGCTATATCCTGTCCGTTTTCCCACTCTATGGTTTTTCCACAGGGGCGGACAGCAAAAAATTTCTCGTTATCTAATAGTTCACCGTACCAATCTCCAATCAGATAAGGCTTGCAATCGAAAGTGCCCTTTTTCCCATCTTCCCACTCAACATAAAGTCTGTATTCGGATAATGGTTTTACTGATATCACTTTAGGGTATTTCATATTGACCTCCTTACTTTAATGGATCAATTTTGAAGAACTGTTCACCGTTGGACAGGAGCTTCCAATTGGCTTCTAAATCTTCCCTATGTATTTCTATCCATGCCTCTACAAGACGTTGTTTTTTCTTAGGAAACTCACCTTCTATGATATTCCCTTCAAAATCAAAAACCGCTTCATCATCACCGTATTCAGCATGAATATGTGGTAGATTGTGTTTGCCGCCTTTTTCATTGTACATACGAATTATAATGCCAAAAAAGACAGATAGTGTGGGCATAGTCTATATCCTCCTTCTAAAAAAATTCCAACTCTTCTAATATAATTATATCACATATCAGACAAGAATGCAAGAATCTAAAAAATTTCATTTCTGCCGTCTAAATACCGAGATTTTTACGATTTTGTTATAAAATATATCAAAAATCGAAAAATCTGTCGTTTTCAGAGGCTTATTTTGCCGAAAAGTGATATTTCTTTATTTCAGGAAGAATATCGCATATCCGTCTGAGCCGTCTTTATTCTCTCTTGTCGTTATCTTATACAGTCTTTGGTATGGAACATACCTTTACTATGGAGTATAAAATAGATTTTTGGGAATAATATCCCTTAAACACATTTAATTCCCTTAAAAACGTCGAATATTTAAGGGAAATCGCAAAATAAACTATTGACTATTCCCTTATAAATCGTTATAATATAAGGGAAAGAAAAGGAGGCTAAGGGAATGAGACCTTTTAACTACTCTGTTATTAAAAACCAAAAATGGGATTCTGAAATTTTAGGACTCATAGCAGCAATATATAAAGAGGCGGGAAAGCAAGAGTTTTATCTTAAACAACGACCGGATGAATTGGAGAAGTTGGTTGAGATTGCAAAAATTCAAAGCACAGAAAGCTCCAATGCTATCGAAGGTATTGTTGCTACGAATACCCGTATTAAGCAACTGGTAGAAGAAAAGACTACACCTAAAAACCGTGATGAACAGGAGATCGCCGGATACCGAGATGTTCTCTCGGTTATTCACGAAAGCTTCGATGCAATATCTCTGTCTCGCAACTATATACTTCAACTTCATAAAATCATGTACAGCCATATGAACAACCCTATGGCAGGTCAGACAAAAAATGTGCAGAATTATATTAGTGCAGCTTATCCTGATGGACATACAGAGATTTTGTTTACTCCTCTTGCTCCGTTCGAAACACCGCAGGCTCTGGATGAAATCTGCGATGAATTTAACCGTGTTATCGGCAATATGGAATTGGAGCCTTTAATCGCTATTCCGATTTTTATTCACGACTTCCTTTGTATCCACCCTTTTAATGACGGCAACGGAAGAATGAGCCGATTGCTTACCACATTACTTTTGTATCGCAGTGGTTTTTTTGTAGGTAAATATATTTCATTAGAAGCAAAGATTGCTAAGAATAAAGATTTATATTACGATACGCTTAGTCGTTCGCAATATGGATGGCACGAAGGCACTGAGGACGCTGTTCCGTTTATTAAATACCTGCTTGGCACGGTTCTTGCGGCTTACAAAGACTTCGCAGACCGATTCGCAATTGTTGAGGAAAAACTTCCTGCCATAGAGATGGTTCGCAAGGCCGCTATGAATAAGATAGGCCGTTTTAATAAGCAGGATATACGTGAATTGTGTCCATCACTTAGCCTTAGTTCTGTAGAGGGAGCTCTTCGCAAAATGGTAGCTTCAGGTGAATTGAAACGTGAAGGAAAAGGAAAGTCGACCTGCTATATCAGGTTGAAATAAGTGCCATAATATTCTAAAGACTTATATTAGCATAATCATAAAGTTTATGAGGTGCTATGTATTATCCGTTTTTCCTCTCAATATTTTTTCCGCAGGGACGGACAGCGGAGATTTTCTCATTACCTAATAGCTTTCCTACTATCTGAGGAAGAATATCGCATATCCGTCTGTACCATCTTTATTGTCGGTCATTTCTTCCTTGGGTACATATTCTATATACACATTGAAGTGATCTCCGGCTTTCATATATCCACCTTCAAAGTTTGTCGCCACCATTTCGGACACTCTTTGCCTTAGAATATACGCTTCGGTGTTTCTTGTCATCACACGAGGAGGAAACCACGAGCTTTCATCCTTCGCTATCTGTTCATTCAGGATAAGCCCGTAATCATTTACTGCCTCGTCTATGATACGCTGACGGATTGCTTCAAGGTCGAAGGGGTAATGGTACATTGCTTCCACAGGGTCTGTCAAGGTTACATCGGAGGATTTGATATAGTATTCTTTCTCTCTTATCATTATCTTATACACGCCTTTGTCCTTATGATATTCGACAGCGTTGTAATATGCACCCTTTATTTCACAAAAGCTGTCCGTTTGCTTACAATCCACATCGTTATAAATTCGGGTTACACCATCCTTTGCAAGATAAACCTTGCAGCTTACCTTTTCGACATCTGATGGAGCTTCTGTTTGCGGTGGCGTAGTCTGGGGTGTGGGTGTAGTGGCAACTGTAGTAACAGATGTTGTGACTGAGGCTTCTGTCTGCGGTATCGTTGTAGCAATGACCGTTGTTGTAGTTTCAGGTGCAGGAGCTTCTGTTTCAGGCAGGGTTGTTGTCTGTTCTGTTTCAGGGACAGGTGCTTTGGTTGTAGTTGCAGGCGGTTCTGTCAGCTCTGTTGTGACTGCGGTATCAATAACAGGTGGCACAGTAGTTGTTGAAACGGTAGTTTCGGGTGTCGGCGTCACAATATCTGAATGAACCGTCGTAGTGGTTTCAGAGACCGGCAGGGAGCTGTTATTCGCTTGCGGTACTTCCTTTGAGCATCCGCACAGCGAAGAGATTGCACATACTGCAATAACGACAGCCAGCAGAGTTTTTCTGTTTTTCCTCATAGATTATCACCTTCCTTGACCTCATTATACCTTATTTATTTTAAAAGTCCATACCTTCATCTTAAATTCTACATATTACATAAAACCTGCCCTTCCGTTTCGTCTTCCTCGTCCTGCTCTGATTCTTCGCTGTTTTCATCCTGTGTTTCAGACAGCTCCTTCTTGTATGCTTCAACTACCGCCTTTGTCATTTCTTCACGGACTTCAGCAGAAAGGGGATAACACACATCCTTGTACTTTCCTTCACCGTTTCTGTCTGTGTATTTTCTGGAAGGGAAGGATAAAAACAGATGTTTGTTTTTAGCTTCAAGCAGACGTATGCCGTCTATGGCGAGAGCGTCGTCAATTACTATGCTCGCATAGGCCTTTAAAGGACCTTCCTTGCTGTTTAAATGATCGATTTTTGCTTTAAATTTCATTTTAATTCCTTCTTTCTTTTTAATAAATATGTATTACTGAATCAGCGGCGACTTCTTCATCACTGATCTCTTCCGGCTCATCGTAGAATTTCATATACTTATCCGCTTCCTCATCCGTAAGGCTTCGGAAATCTTCTTCACCAAGCCCTACTACAAAGAACGGACCTGCAATGATTCCTCTGCCCTCGCAGTAGTGACGGTTGCCTTTCATACCGATGAGCTTCGCTTCTTCGTTGCCCACACAACAGGTTGCATCATTGTGACAGTAAATCGCCTCAATGTAGCCATCAACAGCCTTTTGCATGGCGTGGAGTGTATGGTATATTTCTGCGATATATGGCTTCTTACCAGGCTCGACATACACAATCTTCATTGCTTCTGCAGGCTGATGCACCTTACTTTCGTCAAAGGTTATGGGCTGAAAGCCTACGCTGTCGCAGAAATATGCTCCATCTTCAGCAACTATTACATCCGATACCGACATACTTTCACCACTTGACAGCGGATGCCCTACGGTATTGAGAAGCTCATAAACATCTTCAAGTGAATATGTATCTATATCCACATCAAGAGTTTTCATATAAATGGAGGAGTCTATATCGTAGCTCTGATTCTTGTCTGATGTCTTTTTTAATGAAGCAAATTTTACGCCTTTTTCATCAAGCTCAGGCACTATCTGATATACTTTGTATCTCATTTTACTTTTTCTCCTTCTTTATCGTCGCAAGCAAGAAATTTAGCACACCAATTTTGTCTTCGCTATCAAGCATATCAAGACAATTGCATAATAACTGTGCAGGATTTTCTGTCTCAAATGATTCGGGTAAATCCTTTGATGCTACTATCCTTGTTATTAATACAGTATCTTCATCAATCTGCTCAAAACGAAGCACATCGTTATGCGTAATCTTCATCTTCATTCTCATATCATAGGGAATTGTAATTCTTCCTTTTCTGCCGATTATTTTTATATTGCTACTCATATAATCATTCCTTTCTTTAAATGAAATATATCGTGTTAACGTTATTCCTGACTTTCACCTAAATAACATCTGTAATTTTTTTTGAAAGTGATAGCAAATAAGGTGAATTCAGAGAATTATATAAATAGTTACTGCAAAACTGTCCCAAATTCTATATAATTTTTGGGACATATAATTCCTTGATAAAAAAGTAAATTTCGGGAAATATACTAATAACTATTGCAAAACTGTCCCAAATATGATATAATATTTGGGACACAAGGAGGTGTAGCTATGAATTTATCTTATTCTGATATGATATATGAAAAAATTCTGGAAGTGGGAAATGAAGCTGTATTTATTGCAAATGATTTTCTTGATATAGCTGATTATGAGACCGCTCGTAAAGTCCTTAATCGGCTTGATGATTATGGCAAAATCAAAAAGATAAGCCGCGGTATCTATTACAATCCCAGATTCAGTAACCTTCTTTATGAGTATGAAGCACCTTCTCCTCATAATGTTGCTCTTGCCATAGCTCGAAAATTCAACTGGACTATCGCTCCTTCAGGAAATACCGCATTAAATCAATTAGGGCTTTCGACACAGGTAACAGCACGCTGGACATACATCAGTGATGGTCCATATTATAAATTCACCATTGGTAACATCGAAATTGATTTTAAACACAGAAGCAATAAAGAAATCTCCGGTATGTCCTATAAAACTGCTCTCGTTATACAAGCTCTCAAAGCATTGGGTAAAGATGGTGTAGATGAAAACATCATTAATAAACTCAAAAAGCAGCTTTCCACCGAGGAAAAGGGGAATCTCATAAAAGAAGCCAGACAAACAACTGCTTGGGTTTATTCCATAATCCGAAGAATTTGTGAGGTGAAGTAAATGTATTCTATAGCGAGATTACCTGAAGATGAGCGAAGAATCCTTTTTTAGAAATACAGCTCAAAAGATGGGACTGAACGAAGCAATCATTGAGAAAGACTTTTGGGTATGCCTGACTCTGGATTATCTTTTTCATCGTTGCAAATGGAAAGATATATTCACCTTCAAGGGCGGTACAAGTCTTTCTAAATGTTATAACCTTATCACCCGTTTTTCTGAGGATATCGACCTGATTCTGGATTGGAGGGCTATTGGTTACTCTCTCGATGAACCGTGGGAGGATAGATCCAACACAAAGCAGGATGCTTTTAACAAAGAAGCAAATGCACGGGCAGAGGTTTTCTTGCACGATGTTTTACTTCCTGTTTTTCGCCATGATCTTTCAGAGATTATAGGACAGGAGGCAACCATCTACATAGATGCTTCAGATTCACAAACGATTAACTTCGAATATCCGCATATTTTTACAACTGAATCAATTTTACAAGCGATTCGTTTAGAAATCGGAGCGTTAGCGGCATGGACTCCCGCAAAAGAAAAATCCATCACTCCTTACGCAGCTGAATGCTATCCCAAAATCTTTAGTCAGGCAACAAGTACAATTCTTACTGCTGCAGCCGAGAGGACTTTCTGGGAAAAGGTTACTATTCTTCATCACGAAGCAAATCGCCCTGAAAATCTTGCAATGCCCAAACGTTATTCAAGACATTATTACGATTTATATTGCATTGCACATTCCGAAAACAAAAATGTTGCTTTTGCAAATCTGGAACTTCTTAAAAAGGTTATAGCTTTCAAAATGAAGTTTTACCCTCGTAAGTGGGCTAAGTACGAAGAGGCGATTCCCGGAACAATCAAGCTTGTTCCTCCACCCTATCGTTTTGAAGGTCTCCGTGCCGATTATGATGACATGGCAGAAATGATGTTTGGACAATACCCATCATTTGATGAATTAATGGGTTATATTCAAGCTCTTGAAAACGAAATAAACACTCTGTGAGTAATAAAACTTTATACAAGAACTGGGGATAAATTGTCAAAACAATATATCCCCGTCTTTTAATTTTCTCCATCAAAAAATGTAGTCTGCATATCATACACCTGTGCTTCCTTACGATTTTTAATAGCCTGAGCTTCAAGATCGTAATTCCCGATTAACAGCTCCTCGTACATTTCACCCGGATTTATACCCTGTCGCATACTGTGGATTCGCTCTGCAACGTGAGTATAAAACCCATATTCCTTTGCCATATCTTGCAAAAGTGGATCGTTATTGTATGTTATAAGAAACTTGCATTCACCCTCGTATGTCTTGTGAATTTCATACATAAACCTGAAAAGCCGTTCATGTTCATTCTTATCAAATTTTGATTTGGTGTAATAATCCTCCGTACCTAAATACGGAGGATCAAGGAGTATAAAAGTACCGCGTTCCGCAGCAAAAGCGATTGCATCCTTATAATCACGATGCAATATTATCGCTTCTCTTAACCTGCAGGACGCGGTTATGAGTCTTTTGAAACGTGCAGTCATATCTTTTTCTGCTATGGCAAATACTTCTCCTAAAGAGGAAAAACTAAATACCTGATTTTCAAGAAAAGCGGCTGCTCTGTTGATATCTTCCCATGTAAATTCATCTATTGCCTGAACAGTTTCGTTCAGATCGTCGAGAATATTCGGGATAGAAGCAAGTAGCTGCTTGTTTGCCCTGAAAAGCTCTTCAGAGCTGAAGGAAAGGTACAGTCTTCCGATAAGTAAAGCCAGCTTTTCACTGCTTTGCAACACTCTGAAAAAGTGTGCTAAATCTCCGTTATAGTCATTAAGTATCTCCTTTCCGGACTTTCTCTTGCGAAAAAACACCTCTGCACTACCGGCACACGCTTCAAGGTATACCCTATGCGGAGGCATAAATGCGTCTATGACGGAGTAAATACAACCTTTGTTTCCGACCCAGGGAATAGGACTTTTGTTTCCAGCCATCTTTTCTCCTTTCCTGTCACATTTTTAAGGTCTGTTCTTGGTTCTCGTCAGCATCCTCATTTTCATTTGCAGAGGTGATATTGACATACTCTCCGATAATACATAACGCATCATCATAGCTTTTTGAGTTGAAAACACGGTTTCTCATTTCAATAGCCTTCTCCCGAAAGCCATTCTCCTGCAGAGTCTTTGAAGCAATGCCCACAAGATTGCATATATTCCCGTTCTGTCCTATAAGCGGACAATCAGGCTTCTGACTTTCAGAGCTTTGGGCAATGCTTGGGTTATCCCGCAATTCTATATAGTCCTCAAATGAGAATCTTTTATTTGAGAGTTTTTTTAACGGATTTGACTTGTCATATTCTCTGTAACTCGAACGACCGAAATCCATCGGAGCTTTTGAGATAAGCGTCTTATCAAAGCCGATAGCGGTTATTTTTTCGGGATCAACAATGCAACACCCGTTTTCCTTTTCCTTGAGATAGTAAATATACAAACCTTCAGGAATATTATTCTTTCTCAGAATTTCATCTGCAAGCAGCATCGTCACATTATCAAATTCTACAAGGTCATAATCCTGCCAGGTAATGCTTACATAGGTGCTTTTGTCTGCACTTAGCTTCATACCCAGGTCTTCAAGGTCGCATTCCAGAACACCTGCCGCAAATTCAATGGATTCACAGCCATAATCAGGATAGTATGTTGATACACATTCCCCATTCTTGTATTCCTTTCTGCCGCAGTTACAGCCTATATCCTCATCTGCCCACTCGTGAGTGATAAGGGCTTCAGGATAAAGCTTTGCAATCTTCTCTATAACCTTATGCGGAGCTGACCAGGCGGTATTAAAATACAGTTTATCGGGAATAGTATCGGGTTCGATACCACCAAAATCATAGGCGTTCCATTTAGTACCCCAATTTCTGATTCTCCATTCATACCAGGTGGGAGCACCGTATTTCTGAATATTCTCAAAAACGGTCTTACCGATGTTCCAATACTCCTTATCCTCTTCTGATAAAACTGTATTATAGTATTCGTTCAGATAATCAGAAGGGATATTCAGTAAATCTTTATTTTCACCCGCCGTTTTATCGTTATACCATTCGATAAATGCCTGATACACTTTAAGTCCACGGTGAGATGTGCTTCCGCTTTCAACATCAAGGGAAGGAGGCATAGGAATCAGCTTGTTGAAATCTACCGAGCCTATCCCTGCTTCGTCGTCCTTAATTGCTTCGTAAATCCTTTTCTGCAATTCTGCACCGCAATTAAAATGCAGAATGCTTGTTACATGATTTGGCATAAATTGCTCCCTTCTACATTACTAACCGAGGAGATTCGTCTTGCTCTTCTGTTTCATCTTCCTCGGATTCTTCTGGTTCTTTCTTTTCTTCTTTTGCCTGTTCAAATTCAAGCTCACTTTTCGTCAGCTTTCTGAACAGATCCTCTCCGGGTACCATTCCGAGTCGACGCCCATTGTCAAAGTTACAATGAACTGTACCCATATCATCAACATGGTCAACAGTTCCTCTGGTATTGCTGTCAATAGGATGAGGATCATAGCCCATATACATAAGCACTATTCTTGTACCGGGCGGATAGGTTTCTTTGAGTTTTGATATTTCGTTTTCTTTCATTTTGAACGTCCTTTCTGTTGATTTTGATTTTACTTACAAATGCGTTCCGCCAATCGTCGGATTAAAATTCCGCCAAGCGTCGGATTAAAATTCCGCCAATCGTCGGAAAAATATTTCGCCAATCGTCGGAAAAATACGTGTTTTGCTTAATTTTTGTAGTTAAAACGGCATTTCCTTCTTGTCTATCGAGACTTGGAAATGCCATTTAAGCGTTATTCTGTTTTTCGGAACCAGCTTGTCCTTATCACCTTTCAGTTTTTTTAAATGGCAGGAAAAAGCCTGCACAACCTTTTAAAGTGTCAAGAACCTGATTAAATAAGGGTTTTTCGGATTTCAGAAATATTAGTTTGTCCTTATGAATACGTAGGCTGAAAAGGCTCGTACAAACTTTTGAAGTGCCAAAAACCTGATTAGAATGCGGAATTTCGGACTTCAATTTTTTAGTTTGTTCTTACGATGGCGTACCCTCGGCAGCGAGGTCTTCCATAAGGTCTGCGATAGGATCAGCCTTGCTCTGAATATAAGCCGCAGTAAAGGGTACACCTGACGCACTTGCAGGGTATACCGCATTTGCGTGGTCAATATAATAATCGCCTACGCCGTAACGGTCAAAGCTTCTTGCACCTTCACCCGTTGTAAGCTGGGATACGATAGAGCCGATCATTTCGAGGTGACCGAGTTCTTCTGTGCCGACATCCGTTAAAAGTGCAATTGCTCTTTTATCCTTTTGGGCAAATCTCTGGGATAAGTAGCGGAGCGATGCACCAAGCTCACCATCGGGACCGCCGTACTGGGATAAAATATAGCTTGCAAGCTTAGGGTTGCGGTTCTTTATAACTACAGGAATTTGTGTTCTTTTTTCAAATATAAACATACCTTTACCCCCTTAAAGTATCCACTGACCGCACAGCCAGTCCCATTCGCCATCTTTTCCTGCACTTGCACAGCGGAGAGGATAACATTCTGCTTCAAAGGCGTGACGGCAGGCGTCTGCCTGCTTTACTGCCTCACGATAGATCTTTAACGCTTCAGAGTCGTCTGGATGGGTGTCGAGGTAAAGCTTTAAGTCAAGGGCAAAAAATTCTGCTGCCGCCAGACTTTTTAAAAGGGATGCACAGCGGGGAGTCATATTATACGCCATTATAAAGCCCCCTTTCATATTCTTCAATCTTTAAATCAAGCTCAGGAAAAACCGTGCCTGCCATAAGTGCCTTTTCAGGAGAATAAAGCTTGCCTAACTTCTGAAACGGTACATGAGCATATCCCACTCTGTGCTTAATGTGGGGAATTGGCATTGAACATTCGTCTTTCATAAAATAGCTCCTTTCGGTAAATTTTTGGCTTTACACTCTATTTTATGAAAAACAAAGGAAATGGTGCATAATTATTAAGTGCGTTTTGATAACGTCATTCACAGCATGAAAAATCTTTACAAAAAAGCAGGAAAGATATATAATCCTTCCTGCGTTAATTTTTTATTTTACCGCTCCACAAATAACGTTATTAAACTCAGAATATAACTGCGGAAATAACTTTATAAATCCTGTCGTCGACTTCAATAAGACTGGTTTTGCCATCCTTAAAGTATATGGACAGAGTGTGTGTTCTTTTCTTTTTTGCACCACGGGCTACAAAATAGCCGCCTATTGCACCGAATAGTGAAGCGCCTAACACAAAACGTCCTACAGTCCCTGCTGCACTTTTTGTTACTTTTCTTTCGACGGTTTCATACCTTGAGATTGTTCTTTTGCTGACAACTACTCCTGCAATCGTAACCTGCCCTGCGGAAAATACTACCTTTCCCCCTTCATAATCTCCTGCAACTACTTGATTTTTTGCCATGATTATTCCTCCGTTGAATAAGTGAAATGTTCTTAAAGCGTTTTAGAATTTATGCGATATTATAATAAGGCTGTGACGTCAAAGTCAAAGCATTTACATTATTATAGCATACGGTATTTTCGTTGTAAAGATATATGATGAAAAAACATTAATATATCTTCATTGATATTCTAACTTGTCAGATAAATTACCTGAGATACTCTCATTTCACAAGAATAAAAGGAAATGGTGCATATAAAACCCTCTGCTTTACATATTAAATTTGTGTGCTTTTTAAATTGCTTTTTTACTTAAAGTATGTTATACTGTCATTTGTATGGTTAAAAGTCAGAAAAGAAAGGACGACGACAGATGATTACAGTTTCAGACGTAAGTCTTTCCTTCGGCGGTCAGACGCTGTTCAAGGATGTAAATTTATTATTCACTGCAGGTAACTGCTATGGCGTTATCGGTGCAAACGGTGCAGGCAAATCAACCTTTTTAAAGATATTATGCGGCGATTTAGAACCCTCTACAGGTAACGTTACCATTCAGGAAGGTCTTCGTATGTCGGTATTAAAGCAGGACCACTATGCTTACGACAACTACACAGTTCAGGAAACAGTTATAATGGGCAATCCCCGTTTATATGAGGTTATGAAGCAGAAGGACGAGCTATACGCCAAGGAAGAATTTACAGAGGAAGACGGCGTATTAGCAAGTGAGCTTGAAGGCGAATTTGCAGAGCTTGGCGGCTGGGAAGCTGAAAGCGACGCATCAAAGCTTGTTCAGGGTCTTGGCCTTGACGAAAGCATTTTATACAGCGAAATGAGCAGTCTTGCAGGTAACGAAAAGGTTAAGGTGCTGTTAGCACAGGCACTTTTCGGCAACCCTGACATCATTCTCATGGACGAGCCTACAAACCACCTTGATATTGACGCTGTGGCATGGCTTGAAGAGTTCCTCGCCGAATACTCCGGTACAGTTATCGTAGTATCCCATGTCCGCCACTTCCTTAATAACGTATGTACACACACAGTAGATATCGACTATACAAAGATAAAGATGTATGTCGGCAACTACGAATTCTGGTACGAGTCCTCACAGCTCATACAGAAGATGATAAAACAGCAGAATAAGAAGGCTGAAGAAAAGATCAAGGAATTACAGAACTTTATCCAGCGATTCTCTGCCAACAAGTCAAAGTCAAAGCAGGCTACTTCAAGAAAGAAGCTTATTGACAAGCTGACAGTAGAAGAGCTTCCTGCATCAAGCAGACGTTATCCCTTTATCGGCTTTGATATGGAAAGAGAGATCGGTAAGGATATTCTACAGGTTGAAGGTCTTACAAAGACTGTTGACGGTGTAAAGGTTCTGGATAATGTAAGCTTTACAGTGGGCAAGAATGACAAGATTGCTTTCGTTGGCGATAACGAAATTGCAGTTACCACACTTTTTAAAATCCTTATGGAAGAGGAAGAGCCTGATGCAGGCTTTTTCAAGTGGGGCAGCACAGCAAGCGTAAGCTATTTCCCTCAGGATAACAGCGAATTCTTCAACGGCTGCAAAATGTCCATTTTAGACTGGATAAGACAGTACTCAAAGGACGAAACAGAAACCTATTTAAGAGGCTTTTTAGGCAGAATGTTATTCTCAGGCGACGATATCTTCAAATCTGTTGATGTATTATCAGGTGGTGAAAAGGTACGTTGTATGTTCTCAAGAATGATGCTTTTCCAGTCAAACGTACTTATTCTTGACAGACCTACAAACCACCTTGACCTCGAAAGTATCACAGCAGTAAATAACGGTCTTTCTGATTTTAAGGGCAATATCCTTTTTGCATCCCACGACCACGAAATAGTACAGACAGTTGCAAACAGAATTATCGAAATTTCCGACAAGGGCTGCTACGACAGACAGGGTACTTATGAAGAGTATGTTGAATGGCGTAAGGCTAACCACGGCGGTAAGTTTACACTTTAAAAAATTATCCGTTTCTGAAAACAGAAACGGATTTTTTATTAATGTTGACAACCGGTAAAATTTGAGTTACAATAATTTATAATAGTATTATATATCGGGGGAAATTATGAACCACAGAAATTGTATCGGCGTAGTGCTTACTCAGCCCGCTGTAAATTATCAGAGAAATGTCCTTGACGGCATATATAAAAAAGCCTTTGAGCTTGATTTAAACGTTGCTGTATTCTATACCCCTACAAAAGAGGGTTGCTTTGCCGACTCAGCCGAATGTGAAGAGCAGATATTCAATCTTCCCAATCCCGAAAAGCTGTACGGAATTGTCTTTATGCCTGATGTAATAAACTTTAAGCATATAGATAAAATTAAGGAACGCTACAGAAGTATTACAGGATGTCCCGTTATCTGTCTTGATATAGAAGAGGAAGGATTTGTCTGCCTTACAAGCACAGATAGTAATGCCGTAAGCGATAATATACTGCATTTGCACGAGGTTCACGGATGCGCCGATATAGCCTATATGACAGGTATCAAGGGACACCCGCACGCCGAATCAAGACTGCAGATATATCGTGATACAATGGCAAAGCTCGGTCTTGCGGTAAAAGAGGACAGAATATATTATGGCGACTTCTGGTATTTTGAGGGCGAAAACTTTGTGAAAAAGCTGATGGAAAGCCCCGATGGTATGCCACAGGCTATTGCCTGTGCCAGCAACAGAATGGCACACAGCGTTTGCGAAGCACTGAAAAAGTATAATATATCTGTGCCCGATGAGGTCATAGTCACAGGCTTCTGGGAAAATGACGCAGAACTGAGCTATATCAGCTCTGTCGGTAAAAACTCTGCCGATACGGGCTATCGTGCAGTCGAGATGCTTGATGAAATCAGAAAAGGTGTAAAATACGAAAAGAAATGCTATAGTGCAGATTGCAGCTCCGTTATAAAAAGAGCGGCAAGCTGTGGGTGTGCAGATGATGGCAACCATACTGTCAGCAGTGGTATTGCGGCAGTTGATTTTGAAGAGGATATAGGTTATTTTTCCTTATATAACAATATGAGAGATTCTCTGCAGGAAGCGGATGACTTCTACGACTTCTTCTGGAAGATGGACTGGCACACTATTTATCTGAAGCCCTTCAGACATTTCAGCTTTGCCTTTTCAAAGGGCTGGGATACACCAAAGGGAACAGAAACCTTTACAGACGAAATGTTCCTTGTATATTCCACCGACTATGATAAGGAAAAGGACGATTATGACAGAAGAGTGCAGTTTGATATCAGCTTTGATATAAAGGAGATACACCCCATATTATGGGAGGATACCGAAAAGCCCTGTGTATTCTATATTGAGCCTCTTTACACAAAGAAAAGATGCTACGGTTTTGCGGTATTGTCCTATGGCGATACAGGAAAGATACCCGATACCTGCTACCGTTTTTGGATAAAGGACGTAAAGTTAGGGCTTGAAGCTCAGCGAAGAATGAGCGAAATACAATCCCTTTATGCACAGATGCAGAAAAGTGCTATAACCAATCTTATGACAGGCCTTTATAATCGTAACGGCTTCCATTCCATTTCAGGCGAAATGCTTGTTGAAGCGAAGGAGAAGGATGAAAAGATAGCAGTTATTATGGCGGATCTGAACTGTCTTAAATACATAAACGACACCTTTGGGCACGAGGCGGGCGACACTGCCATAAAAACAGCGGCAAACGCACTTACGGCAATAAAATGTCCTAATAGTACAAGGGAAGAGAATTTCCGTATGGGCGGCGACGAATTTGTAAAGGTAGTTTCGGGTAACATCAGCAATATTGATATAATGACCTGTATCAACGATATATCCGCACATCTTGAGCAACATAACAAGGAGCATACCGATTTTCCTGTAATACTTTCAATGGGTAGTGCCCTTGATGATGCCGACGGACTCAGTACCGTATTCGAGCTTGTCGGCCCTGCCGATAAGGAAATGCTTGATAACAAGGCCATTGTAAAGAAAAAGACAAACTTCGACCATAAGAGAAAGCAGTAAAAAGAAAAGCACAGAAAATAACCCGCTGTGTTTCTCAAATGCGATGTATCTTACTTTAGCAGCGTGCTATAGAAATATAGCACGCTGAAGGTAAAGAACAAGGAAGAATTTTGGAGGTAAAAACTGTTTCTCGCGAAACAGTTTGAACCCTACACGCAACCCACAATGTTATGGGGGAAATTGTAGGGGGCGGCGAGCAATCCAAAGGATTGCGGCATCCTTTAGGGTATGTCCTCTGACGCCCCGTTGTAAAAAAATATCAACCCGCCGCCAAACAACAATTTATCTCCTTTTTAAATCCATCCGTCAAAGGCAGATATCCTTGCCTGTTACCTGAAATTTGTTTTCCCACAACAAAAACCCTTGAAGAAAAATCTCCAAGGGTCGTTTTGTTATAATTCGGATTTTAGTCTGTGATCTTCTTGATCTCGTCAGATGTAAGTGCAATAATTTCGCTGAGTTCCTTTACTGTAGCGATATTTGTCTGCAGAGTTTCTACAGCTGCGGCGATTTCCTTTTCTATGTTTGCAATGGATGTGCGAACATTTCCGAGGACATCTTCAACATTCTGAGTTTGGTTCTGTGTCTGTTCAGCAAGCTGTCTTACTTCCTGAGCGATTACGTTGAAGCCTGCACCTGCTTCGCCAACGTGCTTTGCTTCGATAGAAGCGTTAAAGCCAAGCAGAGTCATCTGAGTAGCAACATTCTGTATGTACTTGATGATTGAGTCTGTTTGTGCAACGATTCTTGCAGATTCAGCTGTCTTTTCACGGAGCTTGTCAAATTCGCCTGTGAGATCACGGATGCTTGTGTTTACCGCATCTATTTTTTCATCAATTACCTGATAATTATCCTGAATCTTGTCAAGGGTTGCATTTCTTTCTGCTGCAGTTGCATCAAATGATGTGAATTCATTAGCCATAGTTTATATCCATTCCTTCCTTTAATAAAAGAGGTTTTACCTTAGGTAAAATTCCGATGTTTTTATTATAATATAAAATAAATAAAAAATCAATAGTCAAAGGTGCAGATTTTGTTAGTTTGTACAATAAGAAGTGCGATTTTTGTTTATTATTTCCGATTTTTTCCGCTGAAAGAATGGAAAAATCAAAATCCGCTTGCTTTTAAGGTGAAAATGTGCTATATTTAAATCATAAAATTGAATGTTCTTAAAGCCTTTTCCAATGGTTTATCACATAATTTCAGCGGGATATTTTAAGAACAATCAGAATATATAATTTATAGTCGGAAGATTTCCGTCTGAAAGGCAGGAGAAATACCTATGAAGATTCTTTATGCGTCAAGTGAGGCTCAGCCTGTTGCAGCTTCCGGTGGACTTGCAGACGTAGCAGGCTCTTTACCCAAGGCACTCGTAGAGGAAGGACATGAGGCTTGCGTTGTTATGCCCCTTTACGTAAATACCATAAAGCAGCAGTGGCGTGACCAGATGACTTATGTTACAAACTTTTCTGTACCTGTTGGCTGGCGTAGTCAGTACTGCGGACTTTTTACAGCAAATATCAATGGTGTAACATACTACTTCCTTGATAACGAATATTACTTCAAGAGAGATTTCGGTCTGTACGGATATTATGATGATGCAGAACGCTATGCGTTCTTCTCCCGTGCAGTACTTGAAATGCTGACAATTATTGATTTCAAGCCTCAGGTTATCAATTCAAATGACTGGCAGTGTGCTCTTATTCCCGTATACTATAACATTTTCTATAAGCACCACCATAAGCTGTGGGGCATCAAGAATATGTTTACTATCCACAACATTCAGTATCAGGGCAGATACGGTATGGATATCCTTGAGGATGTACTTGGTATTCCCCGTCATTTTGCATCCCTTATGGAATATGACAGAGACGTAAACCTTATGAAAGCGGCTATCGAAGTTGCTGACAAGGTTACAACAGTTTCTCCCACATACGCAAGAGAAATATTTGATCCCTGGTTCTCACACGGCCTTGACAGAGCTCTTCAGGATAAGCAGTACAAGACCTGTGGCTTCCTTAACGGTATTGATACAGATATGTACAATCCCGCTACAGACCCTGTTATTCCTGCAAACTTCACAACCACAAAGAAGGCAGGCAAGAAGGTTTGTACAGAAAAGCTCCTTGAAGAAGTCGGACTTCCTCAGGGTGACGAGCCTGTAATTGGTATGATTTCAAGACTTGTTGAACACAAGGGCTTTGATCTTGTAAAGTACGTATTTGACGACATCGTAAATCTTGGCTATAAGGTAGTTATCTTAGGCTCAGGTGAAGCACAGTACGAACAGTTCTTCCATGAAATGCGCTGGAAATATCCTGATAAGGTAGCCTTTACCTGCGGATATATCCCTGATCTTGCAAAGAAGATCTATGCGGGTGCCAATATGTTCCTTATGCCCAGTAAGAGCGAGCCTTGCGGTCTTGCACAGATGATCTCCTTACGCTATGGTACTATTCCGATAGTTCGTAAGACGGGCGGTCTTGCAGACAGCATTATCGACTGTGGAGAGGCTAACGGTACAGGTTATACCTTCCAGTCCTATAACGCTCACGATATGCTTGCGGCTATCGAAAGAGCAAAGGATTGCTATTACAACAAGACAGAATGGAATAAGCTTGTTACACGTGCTATGAAGGCTGACTTCAGCTGGAAGCAGTCTGCTAAGCTCTATATTGGCATCTATTCCGAACTTTGCGGTGAATAAACAGAATTGAGACAGACTGCCTGTGCAGTCTGTCTTTTTATGGTGTAGAGATAAACAAGCAGCCAAATTACTTAAATTAAGTAAATTAAGCTGATAAATAGATGTAATTTGTACCATTTGTACAAAAATCTTAATCTTAATTTTTACATAATGTTCATTGACGGTTTGAGCGGAATTTGTTATAATTAATATGATAATTTATCGTATACCCTTTTATAGAATAAAAGGGAATCTAAACACAGGAGGACAATAATGAAAAAAATTACAAAGTATGTTGCAGCTGCAATGGCACTTGCAACAGTTGTTGCTACAGCTACAGCCTGCAACAACGAAACTACAACATCAAGCGAAAACGCATCATCCACACCTGAAACAACAACATCCCAGTCTTCACAGCAGCAGACAATGGCTACTGACGAAAACGTACAGGGTGCTGTAAGTGATGTTCTTGAGAATGTAGATGAAAGCTACAAGGATATTGAAGTAACCACAAAGCCCATCTGGATGGCTTGGTGGGAAATTCAGGAGGCATCTCCTGCAGTAGAAATGTTCAAGGCTTTATACGGCACACCTGCTAACAAGCCCGAAGGTTTCGATCACGTTCCCGATGAAAATGTATTCTGCAATGTTTCCACAATTTACGAAGAGAGATATACAGATCTTGCAAAGCGTATTTCTTCTGATGACGCTCCTGACGTATTCCCCTTCGAAATCTGCTACTACCCCTATGGTATATATAAGAACCTCTTCCAGAGTGTAGATGATCTTTTTGACTTCTCACAGGATCAGTGGGCAGATTATAAGGACGTAATTGATATGTTCCAGTGGGGCGGCAAGAACTACTGTCCTATCATGGACCTCAATATCAACAGCTTACTCTGGTACAGAAAATCTGTAGTAGAAGAAGCAGGTTTTGATGATCCCTGGGCACTCTATGAAAAGGGTGAATGGACATGGGATAAATTTATGGAAATGTGCAGAAAGTTCACAGATGCTGACAATGGTATGTACGCTATCGACGGTTACCAGATGGGTGATAACCTTGTTCTGACAACAGGTACTCCTCTTGTATCTCTTGAAAATGGCAAGCTCATAAGTAACCTCTATGACGCTAACGTAGAAAAGGCTCTTGATCTTATCACAACTTTCGATGATAGCAAGGAAGGTCTCAAGTATCCCAAGGAAACAGAAAACGGCTGGACACCCAACAGAAGAGCGTGGGTAAACGGTAAGACATTATTCTTCGATGATGGTACATGGAGATACGAAGAAGACTGGCAGAAGTATATCAAGCTTATGAAGTGGGAAGAAGACGAAATCAACTTCGTTCCCTGGCCTCAGATGGATGGTGCTGATGAATACTATCAGGGTATGAAGCAGGATGCTATGATGCTTTGTGCAAGCTCCAAGAACAAGGAAGGCTATCAGGCTTGGGTATATGCTAACCTCGTTGCTACAAAGGATCCTGACATCAAGGCAGCAGGCAGACAGCAGTCTATCGACAACTACAACTGGACAGAAACACTTCTTGACAGACTTGATCACCTTAGAGATCCCGATACATTTACTGCAGTATTCGATTTCAAGAACGGTATCGGACCTGATATCGCTGATACAACAAAGGGTGACTGCATCGTTGAGCAGCTCACTAAGGAACCCCTCGTTAACGGTGTAAGCTACACATCACTCCGTGAATCCAACCAGGGTCAGATCAATAATCGTATTGATGAAATGAACGCAACAGTTCAGTAATTTATAACCTACTTAAAACTCTCGCAGGAAACTGCGGGAGTTTTCTTTTTTCCATTGACAGAAAGTGAGAAAAATTATATAATATAGTATAGTGATTATAATGAGGGATTATGGGCTATAATCCAAAAGGAGATAACTTATGTTAGAGCTTAATATGACAGGAAAAGAAACAGTAACAGTAACAGAGGAAAATACTGCGTCAGCGGTAGGTAGCGGCTCACTCAGAGTTTTTGCAACACCTGCTTTAGCGGCACTTATAGAAAAGGCGGCCTGCAACTGTCTTGCAGGACAGCTTGATGAGGGAATGACCAGTGTAGGCACAGTACTTGATATAAAGCACATTGCGGCAACTCCCGTAGGGATGAAGGCAGAAGCTACAGTGACACTTACAGAAATAGACGGCAGAAGACTTGTATTCAGTGTATCTGTAACAGATGAAAAGGACAAGATAAGCGAAGGTATACATGAACGCTTTATAGTAAACAGCGAAAAGTTTATGTCAAAGGTGAACTCAAAACTTGGCTGAAAAATCTTTTCAGAATTAGATAAAGGGGGTATCGGTTTTGAATTTTGTGCATCTTAAATATGCGGTTGAAATAGAAAAGACAGGCTCTATATCAAAGGCGGCAGAAAATCTCTTTATGGGACAGCCTAATTTGAGCAAGGCGATAAAGGAACTTGAAAACGAAACCGGTATCACGATTTTTATCCGTACTCCGAAGGGTGTAATACCTACGGAGCAGGGAAGAGAATTTTTGAAAAAGGCAAGAGAGCTTATAAGCAGCTTTAAGAATTTCAGCGAAAGCTATAATAAAGATAACGCAAGAATAGCAGGGTTTTCAGTAGCAGTACCAAGAGCTGATTATATCGCAAATGCATTCACCTCCTTTGTGAGTATGCTTGATAACAATGAGCAGATATCCCTGCAGTATAAAGAAACAGACAACGATAAGATAATAAATCGTATTATGGATTTTGATATCGGTATGGGCATAATAAGACTCAGTGCCGATAATGAAAAGAAATATCTGAAGCTACTTCTTGATAATGATATAAAATACCGTATATTGTGGGAATTTGATTACAAGCTTATCTGCAGTAGAGAAAGTCCTCTTGCAAAGCACAGCAAGATTATAAGTAAGACTGATCTTGACGATATGACTGAGCTTGTTTTCGGGGATGAAGAAAGCAGTAAAAAGGGTATAACAATAAACGACAGAGGCAGTAAATACGATCTTCTGACCACTTTGACGGATACTTATATGTGGGTATCTCCCACTCCGAAAAGTGTTTTAGAGCAGTATAGACTTCTTCAGTTAAATGCTGATGCCGAGAAAAAAAGATATAAGGATGTTCTTATATTCCGTAGCGATTATAATATGAGCAGACTTGATGAACTTTTTTTATCCGAGCTTGAAAGAGTGAAGGAAAAAATAAGGATAGATAAACTAAGCTAAAGAAAGGAAAAGTAAATTGGCTACATTTGATATAAAAGACTCTCTTATAAAGCTTTGCAGTGCAGAGGGCGTTTCGGGCGAGGAACAAACTGCAGGAGAGCTTGCTCTCAGTATGCTTAAAAATTATACAGATAATTGCTATATTGATAAATTTGGAAATGTTATCGGACATATAGGAGAAAAGGATGACAACAGACCCACTCTGCTTCTTGACGCACACATCGACCAGATAGGTCTTATCGTGACCTTTATCGACGACGAGGGTTTTATCCGTGTGTCAAAATGCGGTGGCGTTGACAGACGAGTACTGGCGGCACAGACTGTCACCATTTACGGCAGTAAAAAGATAAAGGGTGTTATATCTGTACTCCCTCCTCATGTTAAAAAGGACGGAGATAAGGTCGCACAGATAGATGAGCTTGTAATTGACACAGGTTACAGCAAGGAAGAGTTGTCAGGGATAGTTTCTCTCGGCGACAGAATAACCGTTGACAACAAACCTGCCACACTTTTAAACGGCAGAGTATGTGCTCCTGCCTGCGATGACAGAGCAGGTGTTGTCTGTATACTTTATGCACTTGAGCTTTTAAAGGGAAAGAAGCTGAAATATAATCTTGATGTAAGCTTTACAGGTCAGGAGGAAACAGGCGAAAGAGGTGCTAAGATAGCTGCTTTCAACCTCGATCCTGATATCTGTCTTGAAATGGACGTAAGCTTTGCCTACACTCCCGACAGTGAGAAGCATAAATGCGGAGAGCTTGGCAAGGGTGTTATGATAGGTGTTGCACCATCCCTTTCAAAAAGACTTTCCAATGAGCTTATCTCAATATCAAAGGAAAAGGATATACCCTACAGTCTTGAAATAATGAGCGGCGAAACGGGAACTAATGCGGATGCTATAGGAGTAGCCAAGGGTGGAGCAGAGTGTTGTACGTTATCTATCCCTTTACGCTATATGCATACTCCTGTTGAGGTGGCAGACCCTAAGGATATTGAGGCTATCGGCAGACTGATCTATGAATTTGCAAAGGAAGGGGAGGTGTCAGCTTTATGACTGAGCTTATAAAGGAGCTTTGTAATCTTCACGGCACAAGCGGAGATGAAGAAGCGGTAAGAGATTTTATTATATCAAAACTTCCCTCAGATGCAGAATATAAGACTGACGCACTCGGCAACCTTATTGTAGAAAAAAAGGGAAAAGATACTCCCAAAAACAAAGTAATGTTAGCAGCTCACATGGATGAAGTGGGCTTTATCGTAACTTATATAACTTCAGAAGGTTATCTTCGTATATCTCCTGTTGGCGGAATAAATCCCGAAACGGTTATCGGCAGACAGTTACAGTTCAAAAACGGAACAAAGGGTGTAATAGGCACTAAGGCAGTACATCAGCAGACCGAAGACGAAAGAGAAAAGCCGGTAAAATTCAGTGCGATGCTCCTTGACATCGGTGCAAAATCTGAGGCTGAGGCACTGGAAAAGGTACTGCCCGGTGACTGTGCATATTTTACAGGTGAATTTTTAGAATTCGGCAGTAACGGTGATATGCTCAAATCCAAGGCACTGGACGACAGAGCAGGCTGTGCTGTAATGATAGAAATGATAAACAGCGACCTGCCCTATGATGCTACCTTTGTTTTCACCGTTCAGGAAGAGATAGGCACAAGAGGTGCAAAGGCGGCGGCTTATACCGTAGCTCCTGATTATGCAATAGTTCTTGAAACTACGACAGCCTGCGATTTTTCAGGTAATGAGGGTGAAAAGAAGGTTTGCGAAGTAGGTAAGGGTGCAGTTGTAAGCTATATGGATAACGGCACTATATACAGCCGTGAGCTTTACAGAATGGCATTTGACAAGGCAAAGGAAAAGAATATACCCTGTCAGACCAAAACAGTTGTTGCAGGTGGTAACGATAGTTCGGCTATCCATGTTTCAGCAGGCGGAATTGAAACAGTTGCAATTTCTGCTCCCTGCAGATATCTTCACTCTCCTGCTTGTGTACTTTCTAAAAAGGATATGAAGGCAGTAGCAGATTTAGCCTATGAAATGTATCTTGCCCTTGCAGAAAAATAATGATAAGACAGATTTTTGAGTTACCGAAAACAGATGAAAGCAACGCCGTAGAGGGCAGAATAGAAGCCTATTACAAAGCCTACGGCGGAGAGTATGATTTCTGCCGTTTTTACAGCGGGGACAATATCCTTATGATGAATTACTGCGGAGAGTTCTTTATCTCGGTAAAGGACGGATTTGATAAGGAGGAGCTTTATTTCTTTCTTAAAAGCAGTGGTCTGACATCGGCAACTATGGATAGTGTTTGCTATAAAGTATTAGGTGAAATGCTCACAGACTTTTCTTCAGAGCCGCTTTATCTTATGCAAAGTGAAAATGTGGCGACAGCTGACGGCGGTGATTTTACCGAAAGCTACAGCGAGGTCTTTTCAGTCATAAAGGACGCCTTTGGTATAGGTGATGACAGTTTTGGCGGTTGGTACACCGATATATGCCACAGAGTACGGCATAAGGTATCAAGGCTTATAGCACTTGATGACTTTTTTGCCTGTTGCACAGTGCTTTATGAAAATAACAACGGATGCTTTTTATCTCATATCGGAGTAAAAAAAGAACATCAGGGCAAGGGACTTGGAAAGAAACTTCTGAGGAATGCAAACAGACTTCTGCAAAACAAAAAATTATCTCTTTTATGTAAAGCAGACAAAAGAGAATTTTATAAAAGCTGTGGGTTTATCTGCGAAAAAGAACCGACGGCATATCAGATAGTAAAGGAACGATAAAAATGAGCTTTTTTGAAATTGACAGTCGCATACTTGAAATAGCTGAAAAGGCAGAAAAGATGTGCGAAAAGAGATTCAAGGAAATTGAAAAGGTTGCGGAATATAACGGACAGAAGGTGCTTTATTCCTTTATCAGCAACAATGTCAGCGAAATGCACTTAAAGGGTACGACAGGCTACGGCTATAATGACGATGGCAGAGATAAGCTTGATAAGGTATACGCAGACGCTTTCGGCTGTGAGGACGCTTTAGTCCGCCACAGCTTTGTAAATGGCACACACGCTCTTTCAACTGCACTTTTCGGTGTGCTTCGCCCGGGTGACACTCTTTTATGTGTTACAGGCGAGCCTTATGATACACTTACAGAGGTGATAACAGGTGAATATGGCGGTTCTTTAAAGGAATTCGGCGTAAAGTACGAAAAAGTTGACCTTCTCCCCGATGGTAATGCTGATATTAATGAGATAAAGAAAAGAGCAGTGGACTGCAAGGTAGCTTACATACAGCGCTCCCGTGGTTATTCTCTTCGTGAATCCTTCTCTGTTGAAAAGATAGGCGAGATAATAAAGGCGGTAAAAGAGGTAAATGATAAGGCTATCATAATGGTGGATAACTGCTACGGCGAATTTGTAGAGGAAAGAGAGCCTACCGCAGTCGGTGCAGACCTTATTATAGGCAGTCTTATAAAAAATCCGGGCGGTGCTATTGCAAAGACAGGCGGCTATATAGCAGGCAGACGTGACCTTGTAGAGCTTTGCAGCTACAGACTTACAACTGTCGGTATCGGTAAAGAGGTCGGTTGTTCCTTGGACGAAAACAGAGAAATGTATTTAGGCTTCTTCTTAGCACCTCAGGTGGTTGAGAGTGCGGTAAAGACTTCAGTTTTTGCCTGTGCCTTCTTCTCTTTACTCGGTTATGAGGTTTTCCCTTCTTATGACGCTCACAGAACAGATATAATTGCGGCACTGAAATTAGGCAATGAAGAGGCACTCTGTGCTTTCTGCCGAGGAATACAGAACGGCTCACCCGTTGACAGTATGGCAACTCCTGAACCCTGGGAAATGCCCGGCTATGACAGTAAGGTAATTATGGCGGCAGGTGCTTTTACAATGGGAGCAAGTATTGAGCTTTCGGCAGACGCACCTTTAAGAGAGCCTTATGCTGTATGGTTACAGGGTGGTATCACATATCCAAGCGGCAAGATGGGTATAATGCTTGCGGCTGGGGCGATGTTAAAAAGCGGACAGCTTAAAATATAATCGGAGGACAGAAAAATGATAAGAAGTATGACAGGCTTCGGCAGAGAACAGGCTATTATAAATGGCAGAGAGATAATTGCCGAAATAAAGAGTGTAAATCACAAGTTTTTTGAATTTAGCTCAAAGCTTCACAGAAGCTTCAGCTATCTTGAACCAAGACTTAAGACCCTAGTCAAGGAAAGAGTAACAAGAGGTAAGATAGAGCTTTCTTTATCCGTATACAATATTGATGTAAAGGATACTACAGTAAGGGTAAACGGAAATGTGGTAGCGGGCTACATAAACGCAGTAAGAGAGTTTGCACCTACTGTGGGCATTTATGAAGAGTTTTCTATGCCTGATATCTTCCGTATTCCTGACGCTTTCACAGTTATCAAGGAAGAGGACGACGAAGAGGCTTTATGGGCTGATATCTCGTCCGTTGTAAATAAGGCTGTGGATAAATTTGTGGAAATGCGTGAAAGAGAGGGCGAAGCATTAAAGGCTGACGTTCTCGAAAAGGCACAGAATATCGAAAATATGGTGTGCGAAGTCGAAAAGTATTCACCCGAAAGCACCGAGATATACAGAAAAAAGCTCTATGATAAGATGAAGGAGCTTTTAGGTGCAACAAATATTGATGAGCAGAGAATACTTATGGAAGCGGCAATCTTCTCAGAAAAAATCGCAGTAGATGAGGAAACTGTAAGACTCCACTCCCACATGACACAGCTCCGCCAGATGTTAGAGGGCGATAAGGAAATAGGAAGAAAGCTGGATTTTCTTATTCAGGAAATCAACAGAGAAACCAATACCATAGGCTCAAAGGCTAATGATATCCGTATTACAAAGCTCGTTGTAGAGATGAAGAGCGAGATTGAAAAAATGCGTGAGCAGGTACAGAATATCGAATAATAAAACGGCGTAAGGCTTGATTGTCTTACGCCGACAATTTTTATTCTGTTTTTTTCGATAAAATTCGGTTTTTTATTGACATTTTCCTCATATTACTTTATAATTAAAGCTGTATTTATTTACATTTAAAATGTAAATTTTTTTACTGAAAGGAAATAAAAAAGATGGAGAACATTGTCAGCCTTAAAGACCTTGTTGTAGAGTTTGAAGACGGAGAACGAATTTTAAAAAGTATCAGCCTTGATATAAAGGATAAGGAATTTGTTACCTTTTTAGGCCCGTCAGGATGTGGTAAAACCACAACTTTAAGAATTATCGGCGGCTTTTTAGAGCCTACCAGCGGTGATGTTTTCTTTGAGGGCAAGCGTATCAACGGACTTCCGCCCCATAAGAGAAACGTCAATACCGTATTTCAGCGTTATGCACTTTTCCCCCATCTTAATGTATATGAAAATATCGCCTTCGGACTTCGTGTAAAGAAGACCTCTGAAAAGGAGATTGTGAAGAGAGTCGGCGAGATGCTTGAGCTTGTAAACTTAAAGGGTTTTGAAAAGCGTAGTGTAAATCGTCTTTCAGGTGGTCAGCAGCAGAGAGTTGCTATTGCCCGTGCTCTTGTAAATCACCCAAAGGTACTGCTCCTTGACGAGCCTTTAGGTGCTCTTGACTTAAAGCTCAGAAAAGAAATGCAGACAGAACTGAGAAAAATTCAGCAGGCTTTAGAGCTTACCTTCGTATATGTAACCCACGACCAGGAAGAGGCCCTTACTATGTCTGATACCGTTGTTGTTATGAATAATGGTATCATTCAACAGATAGGCTCACCTACAGATATCTATAATGAACCTGTAAACGCCTTTGTAGCTGACTTTATAGGCGAAAGCAACATTGTAAATGGCTGTATGCCTGAAGACTGTGTAGTAGAGTTTATGGGTAGAAAGTTCCCCTGCGTTGATAAGGGCTTTGATCCTAACGAAACAGTTGACGTGGTTATAAGACCAGAAGACGTAAAGGTTATCCCTGCCGATAAGGCAAAGCTTACAGGTATCGTTGAATCTGTGGTATTCAAGGGTGTACACTATGAAATGACAGTTGATGGCGTTGACCATAAATGGATAATCCATTCCACAAAGGCTGAACCTGCAGGCTCTATGATTGGTATGGATTTTGACCCCTTCGATATTCACATAATGAAGAAGACGGAGGGATAATAAATGAAGCAGTTAAGAGTTTTATCCCTTCCGTATCTTGTATGGATGGTGATATTCATTGTCGTGCCTATCATAATGGTAGCGGTATTCGCTTTTACCACCAGTGACGGCAATTTCACTATCGACAATATTTCAAAT
Source organism: Ruminiclostridium sp. (assembly GCA_045533495.1). Lineage (GTDB taxonomy): Bacteria > Bacillota > Clostridia > Oscillospirales > Ruminococcaceae > Ruminiclostridium_E. The sequence goes on from JAZSHW010000062.1 coordinate 27,588, forward strand.
GTAGGACAGTATGCAAATATCTTCATACATTCTATCTGGCTTGCACTTATCGCTACTGCGATATGCCTTGTGCTGTCATACCCCGTTGCCTTTTTTCTTTCACGTATGGAAAAGCATAAGCAGGGAACAATGCTTATGATAGTAATGCTCCCTATGTGGATGAACTTTCTTCTGCGTACTTACGCATGGATGACACTGCTTGGCAACAATGGTATTATAAATTATCTGTTTGGTCTTATCGGACTTGGCCCGTTCAAGCTTATAAATACTTCAGGTGCGGTTGTACTCGGTATGGTGTACAACTATCTGCCCTTTATGATATTACCTCTTTATTCTGTAATGCAGAAGATAGATAAGAGCGTAATTGAAGCGGCAAGAGATTTAGGCTGCAATCCTGTAAAGGTAATGTTCAGGGTAATTGTTCCTCTGAGCCTTCCCGGCATCGTTTCGGGTATCACAATGGTATTTGTACCTGCGATCTCAACCTTTATCATATCACGTATGCTTGGCGGCGGCTCCAACCTGCTTATCGGTGACCTTATCGAAATGCAGTTCCTCGGTAACGCCTACGACCCGCATTTAGGTGCGGCAATAGCTCTCGTGCTGATGGTGATAATACTTGCCATTATGACGGTTATGAATCAGTTCAGCCCTGACGATCAGGTGCTTATATAAGGAGGTGCATATATGAAAAGACTTGGTAAAATCTACATGGCACTGATAATCTTCTTCTTATATGTGCCTATCTTCGTGCTTATCGTATTTTCTTTCAATGAATCAAAGAGCCGTTCTGTATTCAGCGGTTTTACCTTTGAATGGTACGAAAGATTATTCAACAACAGTATAATTATGTCATCGCTTGTTAATACACTTATCATAGCGGTGATAGCAAGTATAGTATCTACTATTTTGGGTACTTTAGCGGCAATCGGCATCAACAGTATGAGAAAAGTGCCGAAATCCATTGTTATGAATGTAACAAATATCCCCGTAATAAATCCCGAAATCGTAACAGGTGTATCCTTAATGCTTTTATTCGTATTCTTTGCTGCAAGAATGAATATGGAATTTGGCTTTGTGACACTTGTTATAGCACATATAACCTTTGATGTGCCTTATGTTATCCTTAATATTATGCCGAAATTCAAGCAGATGGATCCCCATCTTTTCGAGGCAGCACAAGATTTAGGATGTAGTCCCTTTACTGCCTTCAGAAAGGTAATACTTCCTGAAATTATGCCGGGTGTCATAAGCGGCTTTTTGATGGCTTTTACCTATTCTCTTGACGACTTTGTAATAAGCTACTTTACCTGCGGTGCAACCTCACAGACTCTGCCTATTACAATATACTCAATGACAAGAAGAAAGATCTCTCCCGAAATCAACGCTCTGTCAACGCTTATATTCGTGGTGGTAGTTGTAATCCTTATTGTAAAAAATATCGTAGAAAACCGCCAGGCAAAGAAAAACTCAATATATAAAGGGGGAAGAGCATGAAAAAAAGAAGATTTCTTTCCCTTATAGCTGTAGCAATAATGGCAGTAGGATTATTCAGCGGATGTGCTGAACAGGTATCCGAAGAAGGTGAAGAAGAGGAAGAAGAGGTATATCAGCAGACTCTCACCGTTGAGGACGAGGCTTATTACACCAAATTCAAGGATAAAGGCATTTCTATAAATGTCTACAACTGGGGCGAATATATTTCTGCAGGTGCAGAAGAGGGTACACTTGATGTAAATGCAGAATTTGAAAAGCTCACAGGTATCAAGGTAAATTACACAAACTTTGCCACAAATGAAGAGCTTTATGCAAAGCTTAAGGGTGGCGGAGCTTCATACGATGTTATCATCCCCTCTGATTATATGATAAGCAAGATGATAAAGGAAGAGCTTATTCAAAAGATAAATCTTGATAATATCCCGAACTACAAATATATTATGGATAATTTCCGTAATATGTCCTATGACCCCGAAAACGAATATTCAGTACCTTTTACCTGGGGTACTGTAGGAATTATCTATGACGAAACAGTTATAGATTTAGCCCCGGAAGAAATTGACTGGGACATTCTCTGGGATGAGACCTATATGGGTCAGATACTGATGTTTGACAACCCCCGTGATGCCTTTGCAATATCGGAAATTATGTTAGGCTACTCAATAAACTCAGAAAATCCCGATGAGCTTATTGCCGCCGCAGAAAAGTTAAAACAGCAAAAGCGTGTGGTTCAGGGCTACGTAATGGATGAGATTTTTGATAAGATGGGCGCAGGTGATGCACTTATCGCTCCCTATTATGCAGGCGACGCTCTGACTATTATGGATGAGAACGATTCTCTCAATTTCGTTGTTCCTAAAAGTGGCACAAACCTTTTCGTTGACGCTATGTGTATTCCCACAAGCTCAAAGCAGAAGGAAGCCGCCGAAATGTATATAAACTTTATGTGCGAGCCGGATATAGCTTACTCAAATATTGAGTACATCTGCTATTCAACCCCTCACAGTGCGGCTTACGAGATGCTTGACGATGAAGTAAAGGAAAGTCCTATAACTTATCCCGATGAGGATTTCATTGCAGAAAACACCACAGTTTTTGTAAATCTTTCTGACGAAACAAACCGTCTTATGCAGGATTTATGGACAGAGATGAAATCTGCAGAGGATGAAACCACTAATAAATGGCTTGTCCCGGTATTCCTTATAGGTTGTCTTGGACTTATAATATTTGTGCTTGTAAGAAGACACATAAAAGCGAAAAAGGATATATTCTGATTTTAACGACCTGTGAGTAATCGCAGGTCGTTTTTGCAATCCGATAAATTGTTGTTTGAACGCGTGGCGTTCAATCCAAATTCCGCCTTTAAATATCATTGAGGGATACGAAGGTTTGTGGTACGGCGGGGTTACATAATGGGTGCACGATAAATTGTTGTTTGGCGGCGAGCCGCCGCGGGCGGTTCCGCCTTTAAATATCATCGCAATTGTCATAACCTCGTGAACGGCGGTTTCACGCATTTGATGTATTTCAAATTGAAATTTGACGGTGGGTTGACGGTTTGTGTTTATGTATCATAACGGGTCGTCGAGGACATACTGTAAAGGGTGCCACAATCCTTTGGATTGCTCGTCGACCCCTACACGCAATCCGCAACATTGCGGGGAAAATTGTAGGGGGCAAACTGTTTCTTGAGAAACAGTGACGGTCTTTAGACCAATGACTCCTGGACGCCCCGCCGCCGAAGGCGGAATTTGTTGAACGCCACGCGTTCAAACAACAATTTACCATTCATCTTGCCTTTTTTAATCTGCTCTGCTATAATAAAAAAGAAAATTCTGAAAATTTCAGAACGAAATCATTTTTTTATTGTCACATAGGTTGAAAGGGGCGAAAAGAAAAATGGAAGACTCAAAAATCATTTCACTATACACCGAAAGAAACGAAAATGCCATAAAAGAAACCGAAACAAAATATGGAAAACTATTAAACAAAATATCCTATGAAATTCTGCGTAACGAACAGGATACTGAGGAATGTGTAAACAGTACATATCTGAACACCTGGAATGCAATCCCTCCCACTATCCCGAAATCCTTATGCTCATTCGTCTGCCGTATAACAAGAAACATTGCACTTAATATTCTGAAAAAGCTTAATCGCCACAGAGCAGAAAATATCTACGATGAGCTTGAAGAGATAATCGGCGACAATAACGATCCACAGGATATTATTGAAGCAAATACCCTGACTGCATTTATCGACCGTTATCTTGATACCATTAAAAGCCGTAACCGTCAGATATTTGTAATGAGGTACTATTACAATATGTCTATGAGTTCTATCGGCAACTGTTTTAATATGGGTGAGCAGGCGATACGCTCTCAGCTTATGAGAACAAGAGAGGGACTCCGCTCATTTCTGAAAGAAAACGGTATAGAAATATAAGGAGGCGATACTATGAATGACAATAAAAAACACTTATGGGATAACTCCCTTCAGAATTTAAGTGAAAAGCACACTGCTGAAGCGGCTGAAACACTTTATAAGAAAACCCTTTCGGATATAGATTCGGAGGATCTTATTTTAGTAGAATCGGATAAGAAAAATACTCAGAAAAAGAAGCTCCCCGTGTTCGCCGCTGCCGCCGCTATTATTGCAGTAATCGGTGTAGGTGCAATTACTACCGTAATTTTATCAAACAGCGGAATTTTTACAGATCCGTTAGAATCTGATATACAAAGTAGTTTTGTGTCAGATGAAGAAAGCAACATTGTATCAGATGAAGGTATCAATAAAACAGATTCCGTTGTTTCAGACGATGACAATCTCGTAATTTATAAAGATTTCATTTTTAAAACAGGCGAATATGAAAGTCTGATACTGACAGAATATCGTGGAAGTGATAGCAATGTTGAGGTGCCTGACGTAGTAGACTACAAGACAGTCAACACAATCTCTTCGAATGCCTTTGACAAGGTAAGAGAAACACTTAAATCGGTGAAGCTGCCTGATACCATCACAACAATCGAAGATGCAGCCTTTGCGGATTGTCGTCAGCTTGAAGATATAAACATACCCGATGGTATTGAAGAAATCAGAACCGATAGCTTCAAAAACTGTGTAAATCTGAAAGCAATAACGATTGGTAAAAATATACACAGCATATACGACGGTGCCTTCTCAGGCTGTCAATCGCTTGAAACAGCCGAAATATCCGGTGTTGGTATAGTCGGTAAATATAGCTTTTACGGTTGCACCTCTCTGAAAGAACTGTCTCTCACAAATATTAATTTTGTTGAAGATTATGCTTTTTCAGAATGCGATTCGCTGAAAACAGTAGCAATCGGAAAAGAAGATGGTGAGAATAAACGCATCCAGATTGAACAATCCGCTTTCCTCGGATGCGACAATCTGGAGAGTGTAACAATGGCAGATGACGTTCAATACATCGGAATATATGCATTTCAGGATTGTATATCTCTAAAAGATGTTATGCTGGGTAACGCCGTTGAACAGATCTGCGATTACGCATTTGCAAACTGTAACTCTCTGACTGAATTAGATATGTCCAACGATATCGCTATACTTGACTTTAACATTTTCGAGGGTTGCTCCAATCTGACTATTAAATGTCAGAAGGATAGCAATGCAGAAAGCTATGCAAAGGAAAACGGGTATAACTATGAGTATGTGGATGCTCAGAACAACGAATCATCAACTGATGATTCAAACTCGTTATTCTATTATGAAACTTATCGTAATGATACTATAACCGTTACGGGTTACAAGGGGAAGGACACACATGTAGTTATTCCTGAAGAAATAGATGGTAAAATGGTTGTTTGCATCGGATCAAAACTTTTTGACAATATAAAGTCAACTCTGAAAAGTGTAACATTACCCGATTCAATAACCAACATAAAAAGTCACGCTTTTCTGGATTGTTACTTGCTTGAAGAAATAAGCATTCCTGAAAATGTCACTACTATTGAATACGAAGCCTTTAAAAACTGTCAATCTCTTAAAAATATACAGTTACCAAAGGGACTCCTCAAAATAGAAACCGGTGCTTTTTCTTCGTGTCGTTCGCTGGAAAATATAACCCTTCCGGAAAGCATTACTTCAATTGGTCCTACAGCATTTTTCGGATGCAATAAGCTTTCAAGCATAGTCATTCCCGATAACATCAGACAAATTGATCAACATGCTTTTTCAGAGTGTGATTCACTGAAAACTGTAACTATCGGTGTAACTAATGGTGGTTCAGGCTCCTGCAAAATACAGCAAAGTGCATTTTTAGAATGCGAATCGCTGGAAACAGTAACAATGAACGCCAATGTGACATACATAGGTATGCACGCATTTCAGGATTGCAAAGCTTTAAGCAATATTTCCATACCCGAGAGTGTTACTTATATCGACGATTATGCCTTTTCCAATTGCGACTCTCTTACAGAATTGATTCTTCCCGACAAAACCGGCATATTAGGTTACAATGTTTTTTACGGATGCGATAATCTGAGAAGGTAAAAAGGTACAAAGGCAGAAAGCTACGCAAAGGATAACGGGTATGATTATATACTTTCGGAATAAATCGCTCTGAAAATCCTGCGACAGAAATTGAAAAAAGAATAGAAAAGTATAACCTGTGAGATGTGGGACTCACAGGTTATTTTTGTGTATTATTTTTGTGCAACGATGGAAATCCAAGCTGGTAGTGCAGCCATAGGATTGTATTCCCAGTTGTTTACTGTATCAAGCTTTTCCGAGGTCTGTTTGATTAGTTCCTCGTATGAAAACCAGAACGAAGCGTTTTCCGCCTGCAATTCTTCCATTTCCCTTACAGATAATCCTGCACCTGTCATCGAATTTATTAAATCCTGCACACGCCAATGACAATGCGGCAATGTTTCTGTATAAGGCTTGATAATTTTAGGCTCTTTCCACGGCTCGCATACAAAGGGGCGAGTGAATGGATGAACATCATACATAATTGAAAAACCGTCCACTTTAAGCACCCTATGAATATTCTTATACATTGTGGGCAAATCCGCTATCCAAGTATGTGTACCGTTTGAGGTGTAAACCAAATCAAATCTGTTATCGGGAATGTTTGAAAGCTGCATTGTGTCATCGCAAACGAAATTGATTTTCAGCTTTAATTTGTCTGCAATTACCTTAGCGTGTTCAAGCTGTTTTTCACTTATATCAGCAGAAGTAACATCTGCTCCTAACAAAGCAAAGGCAAAAGCTGCGTGATTATCTCCGCTTGAGGGCAGTAAAACCTTTTTATTCTGCAAATCAGGTATATATTTATTTATCAGATTATACACCGACTTATGAAAAACGCTTATCGGATTTTCTACCAACTTTGCGATTATATCATCTGTTCTGAGGGACTTATACCACTCGGAATCAGCAGTTTCATTCCAGCTTTCTTTTACTTGCTTTAACCAATAAGTCATTCTATTCCTCCTATCTCGGAAGAGTTAAGAAAAAATCACCCTTCCAAGCTGATTAAATGTTCTTTTATTCATAATCAAAATCACCCCTTTCATAGAAATTTGCATATTGTAATGCATTAATAATTATACCATCCTCTACTATAAAAGTCAACGCAAAAAGGCGGTCACTTTACAGTGACCGCCTCTGTTATTAAATTAATCTGTCGATGCAGTGTTTACCGCTTACTTATTAGCTTCTTCAACCGCAACAGCGCAAGCAACTGTAGCACCAACCATGGGGTTGTTACCCATACCGATGAGACCCATCATTTCAACGTGAGCAGGAACAGAAGAAGAACCTGCGAACTGAGCGTCACCGTGCATACGACCCATTGTGTCTGTAAGACCATAGGAAGCAGGGCCTGCTGCCATAAGGGCGGGGTGAAGTGTACGACCTGTACCACCACCGGAAGCAACTGAGAAGTACTTCTTGCCGTTTTCGATAGCCCACTTCTTGTATGTGCCTGCAACAGGGTGCTGGAATCTTGTGGGGTTAGTGGAGTTACCTGTGATGGAAACTTCAACGCCTTCCATCTTCATGATAGCAACGCCTTCTGTAACGTCGTTACAACCGAAACAACGAACCTTAGCCTTGTCGCCGTTTGAGTATGCAATTTCCTTAACTACTTCGAGCTTGTCGTTGGAAATATCATATTCTGTCTGAACGTAAGTGAAGCCGTTGATTCTGGAAATAATCTGTGCAGCATCCTTACCAAGACCGTTTAAGATAACTCTTAAGGGTTCTTTTCTTGCCTTGTTAGCTGTTCTTGCGATACCGATAGCACCTTCAGCAGCTGCGAAGGATTCGTGACCTGCTAAGAAGCAGAAGCACTTTGTATCTTCTTCAAGAAGCATCTTGCCGAGGTTACCGTGGCCAAGACCAACGCTTCTGTTTTCAGCAACAGAGCCAGGGATGCAGAAAGCCTGTAAGCCTTCGCCGATTGCAGCTGCAGCTTCGCTTGCCTTCTTGATATCTCTCTTAAGAGCGATAGCTGTACCGAGTGTGTATGCCCATACAGCGTTTTCAAATGCGATGGGCTGTACGCCCTTAACGATTTCTTCTACATTGATTCCCTTGGAAAGGCAAAGATCTCTTGCTTCTTCAATTTCTTTCATACCAAGGGTTTCGAGACATGCTGCAATCTTGGCTGCACGTCTTTCCTGTCCTTCAAATTTAGCCATTATATCTTTACTCCTTCCTTATTATTCTTCACGGGGATCGATCTTCTTAACAGCTTCATCATATCTGCCGTACTGACCCATGTTAGCCTTGTAAGCTTCGTCAGGAGTCTTGCCGTGACGGATGTCTTCTAACATCTTGCCAAGACGGATGAACTGATAGCCGATGATTTCGTTGTTTTCATCAAGACCGAGGGATGTGATGTAACCCTCTGCCATTTCCATATAACGAACACCCTTAGCCTTTGTTGAGAAGATAGTACCGATCTGTGAACGAAGACCCTTACCTAAGTCTTCAAGACCTGCACCGATGGGGAGACCATCTTCGGAGAAGGCTGTCTGTGTACGACCATAAACGATCTGTAAGAAAAGCTCACGCATAGCTGTGTTGATAGCGTCACAAACGAGGTCTGTGTTAAGAGCTTCTAAAAGTGTCTTACCGGGGAGGATTTCACCTGCCATAGCTGCGGAGTGTGTCATACCTGAGCAACCGAGTGTTTCAACCAGTGCTTCTTCAATGATACCATCCTTAACGTTGAGTGTCAGCTTGCAGGCACCCTGCTGAGGTGCACACCAGCCTACACCGTGTGTAAGACCGCTGATATCGGTAATCTGATAGGCTTTTACCCACTTGCCCTCTTCGGGAATGGGTGCGGGACCGTGCTTGGGGCCTTTGGCAACCACGCACATGTTCTGAACTTCATGAGAAAAACTTGCCATTTTTCTGCTCCTTTCAAAAATGTTACAGTTCCTGTCCGCTTTCGGACAAGTCACATATACAAATATATTATATACTATTCTGAAGAAAATTTCAATAGTTTTGCGAAAAATCCGTCAGTAAATTAACAAAGTTTTTTAAAGTTCGGGTTATATTTATATATGATGCAGTAACGACAATTTCCTTTACTTGACAATATTGTAATACCGTACTATAATATTGATATATTATACTGAAAATAAAGGTCACAAGGAGACTGAAAGCATGAAAAAATATCTTCTTATCATCCCTGTTACAATTATACTTATATGTGCATTAGTTCTGCTGTTATGCAACGAGCCTACCATACCTGTAGACAAAGAATTTTTAAAAGGCGACTGGGTAGACGAGCAAGGCTATATTCTTAATATAAACGACGATAAAGCAGACATCTACATCGACACAGGAAAATATAATGTCACTTATGAAAACGGCACTGCAACACTTCGGGATGCTTCTGATGTTATCAGGATAACCGGAAGAGATGAAAACACCATAATCATAGACGGAGCAAATATAAAAAAGTGCTACGCCTATCGTGAATCGAGCGAAAAGGGTAAAGAGGTATGTAAAGAAGTTAAAAAAAGAGCAGAGGGTTGCTGGAAATCCAATCAATCAAATGAATTCTTTGTAATTATTAACAGTGAAAAAATAATCTCCATAGTTTCCGGAAATGAAACGGTAATAAATAACGACGCAGACAGCATACGTCTCGCCTCATTTGAGGAGCTTCAGGACAGTGAACTGGAGATAAGTCTGTTCCCTGCTATCCGTCTGGATGGCGAGGATATGCTTCTTCACAGCACAATCTATTCTCTGAGATTTAAAAAATCGGATATTGATAAAGTTCAGGAGGAACTTGACCTCAACGAAATAACCGCAGAGGAATGAACAATAGCCGAACATCCTTTCGACAACTGAACATTAACCCAAAGCGACACTCTTACCATAAACGGAACGCTGCACACCTACACGGTAAAACCGTATTATGAATGAAACAAACTGATAGTAAATTCTATTGACAAATATGAGCTTCAGATAGTCAGCACAGAAAAAAATCCCCACTCTTACGAGTGGGGATAAGCTTTGTCGTTTTAAGCAGTAATTACTTAAGTTCGATCTTAGCACCAGCTTCTTCGAGCTTTGCCTTGATTTCTTCAGCTTCTGCCTTGGAAACGCCTTCCTTAAGAGCCTTAGGAGCTGCTTCAACGAGTTCCTTAGCTTCCTTAAGACCAAGACCGCAGATATCCTTAACTGCCTTGATAACGTTCATCTTAGCCTCGCCGAAGGATGCGAGAACTACGTCAAATTCTGTCTTTTCTTCTGCTGCTGCAGCTGCACCGCCTGCTGCAGGACCTGCTACTGCTACTGCTGCTGCAGATACACCAAATTCTTCTTCGAGAGCCTTAACGAGTTCGTTGAGCTCTAATACTGTTAAACCTTTTACTTCTTCGATCATTGCTAAAATCTTTTCTGAAGCCATTTTATTTTCCTCCATAAATATGTTTTAATTTTTTTCTTTGCGGATTTTCCGCACTTAATTATTTTTGGCTTATTTTAAGCCGCCGCATATCTTATGCGTTCTTCTTTTCGATTTCGCTTATAGCGATAGCGAGCTTCTGGATAGGGGACTGAAGCATAAATACGAGCTGAGAAAGCAGAGTTTCCTTTGTAGGAAGCTTTGCGTAAGCTACTACTTCTTCCTTGCTGATAGCCTTGCCATCAACGAAGCCCTTCTTGATTGCGAAAGCACCGTTAGAAGCTTCTTCCTGCTTGAATAAAAGCTTGGGAGCTGTAACGATATCTTCCTTAGCAAGTGCAATAGCTGTTGTGCCTTCAAGAACGTCATCAATTCCTTCAATACCGGCAATTTCAGCTGCACGCTTTAAAAGAGTGTTCTTAACTACGAAGTAATCAATCTCTGCTTCACGAAGTCCCTTTCTGAGAACTGTGTCATCAGCAACTGTGATACCCTTGTAGTCAACGATTACGCCGCAAGCAGCATTCTTGAGCTTTTCAGCAAGCTGAGCTACGTATTCCTGCTTTGACGCTAAGATCTTTTCACTGGGCATAGTGTTTTCTCCTTTCGTGTAATAACTGTTCGAAAAGGGGAATATAAAAACCCTTTCCTGTCAAGACAGAAAAGGGCAGAAAAATCATATTCTTTCTTCCCATTCCTCGGTAGGCGACATAGTCGTTAGCGGTTTCCCGACCTACTGTCTTTAGAACAGCTTCATTATTATAGCATATTGATTCATGTTTGTCAATAGTTTTTTGAAATTTTCCGTAATTTTATTGAAAAGTATGCATAGAGAAAAATCATGCCCTCACTCGCCCGTCCTGTCCTGCTCACTCTTTTCCTCAAGGCTTTTAAGATACAGATAATCTTCGTATATTTCCTCGTTGACATGATCGTCTATATCGACCTCATAGCCGTTTCCACAAAGTATGATTTTATCGGGCTTTGTAGTAATAGGTATAGTCAGGGTTTCTATTCTCAGTCCTTTGTCAAACAATCCGGCAATGCCGTTAAGATATTTCATACCTATTCTTAGCACTCCATCTTTTTCCTCTGTTATGTATCCGAGTGTACGACCGTTATCGTGAAATCCGTTTTTATCGAAAAGAATTTCCACAGAATCTTCCCTTATTTCGTAATGGTATGTTACATAAATCTTTGGGCTGACACAAGCTGAAAATCCCCATAACCGCCAGCCGAAATTGTACATAAGAACAGCGCCGAGAATCAGAATAGCTATTATTGATAAAACCAAAAGCACCTTGTGTTTTAAAACCTTTTTCAACATAAAATTTACCTCGTTATCAGTTCATTTCAGCTATATCAAAGGAACGGAAAAATTCATCGGTCAGCTTTTCCCTACTTGCTCTGATAGAAATCAGTATTCCATCTTTATATATTTCCGCATAAGTTTTTCTGACGTTGTCGGTTTCGGAAATAAGAGCCGTAGCCTTGCTGTTATCTGCAAGTGTGATTTCCTTTTCATAAACAGAAGTGTAGTTTTCAAAATCTTTGTAATTATCGGGATTAGGTGACGAAGGTGAAATAATATTCTGTACCTCAAGATATGATTTTGCATTATCTATGCTTTCATTTTCAAGAACTGACAGATAAGACACCTTTACTATCATCTGCTCATCACCCGACACAGCTCCGCAATGATACCATATCCACGGAAGACGATATAATTCGCTCGTCATAAAAGTTACCTGTGTATAAACGCTATCACTCTGAATCTTCATATTCTCCCCGTTTAACTGTGGTACAGCAAGCTTTATTTTGCCTGCTTCGAAATACTGAAGTGTTTTTCTGAACAATTCAAATTTTTCGCCGGAGGTGTTCTGATTCATCTGTGTATAAATATCCTTATATCCGTCAGAGTCCTTATCAGTAACTGCTGATAACAGCTCATCATAATTTTCATAATGATAATTAATAACATCGTTGGGAGCACATAAGTCCAGCCCGTTATCTGACGTAGTCTGATTATCGGAAGATGTCTGATTATCAGAGGTTACGGCACTACTGCTCTCTATACTACTGTTATCTGAATTTTCCTGCCTGTCGCAAGCAGTCAGACTAAATGTAACAGCGAGAGCAAGTAAGAGTGATGAGAGTTTTTTCATAGTCTTTCTCCCTTCAGTTTTCAATTGTAAATGCCTTTTATATACAATACAAAACAGAAGTCCGTTTTGTCCCATAAGCTTAAAAATTTCTTCCTAAGCTTCAATATATCATACATATATAGGTATGTCAATAGATATAAGTGATTTGTAACTGAATTGTAATAATTCTGTAACCGTTTTGTAATAAACAAGACCCCGTATTTCTACGGGGCTATGCTATTCAGTTAAAATATACTCACAACAACACCCGCCACCACAAGCATTATACCTGCGATGTTTACAGAGGATGGCTTTTCCTTTAAGAAAACTCTGCCGGATGCCACAGTCAGTAAAAGTGTCACAAGCTTTATGTATTTATCAAGAGATACGCCTTCGACAGTCCCCACATACTGCACAGAAAATGCCGCCAAAGTCATTGCAAGTACGGCAAGCACCATAAAGAAGGCACCCTTTACAGTAACTCCTGCAAATATGTTTTTCTTGCCATTTGCAAAGGCGGTTATCCAGAGCATTATAAATATAACTACAGCTTCTGTCATAACGCCGAGGGTATAGTTTACACTGTAGGCTCCCGTTCTTGCAAGGAAGAGGGAGACTGCTCCCACAACTACTGAAAGCCACGCAAAAAGCATCCAGCGTTTGTTACCCTTTTTCCAGCTCATAAGCACGGTGCCTGCACCTGCAAGAGAGATTGCGACAATAGTGAGAATGCTGTAGCTTTCGTAAAGGAACATCATTGACATCAGCATCATCATTATAGGCTGAAAACTGATAATCGGCTGAACTCTTACAAGCTCTGAACCTTTAAGTGCATAGGACTGGAACAGCCACGCTCCGCCCAGTGCCACACCTGATATTATCAGATAGAAAAGGTTAAGACCGCCTACTGAAGTTATATCCACATAAGCACCGGTAAAGGATGCGTAAAGGAGAGTCACAACGATAACCGTAACAGTCTTTATTGATGTGACTGAATAAGGCTCGCTGTCCTTTACGGACAGCTTATAAAACACCGCTCCGCAAGAAAGCAGTAAAGCGGTAAGTATAGCAAATAATATACTGAACATATAACCACCTCAAAGAAAATATCAGTCGCAATTCCGTTTTGTCGGATTCTGACGACTGATATTAGTATAACAGATTTAATTGTTTTCTGCAAGCTTTATAAGTGCTTTATCTGTACTCCAGAAAAATCTTTCCTTGCCGTATTTTTCGGCAAGTCCGCATCTTGTCAGCATTTCATCCACCTGAGGCTGTACGCAGGAGAAATAAATTTCATCGCCCTGCTTTGTAAGACTCTCACACAATTCCATAAGTGCCTGAACGCCTGAAATATCCGCAACAGGTACGCCACGCATTGAAAAAATTATGTTTTCAGATTTTCCGTCATCGAGAAATGCAAGCTTTTCAGAAAGCTTGTTTGATGTACCAAAGTAAAGAGGGCCTGTTATGTAAACGACCTTTGTGTTTTTAAAGCATTCGTTATCCTCGATACCTATCTTTGAAGCGTCAACATCGGCAACATTGACCTGCATATCAGAAACCTTGAGAACGAACATTATAACAGAAAATAAAACGCCTACCAGAATAGCGATGGTGAGGTCGAATATAACAGTTGCAATCATTGTTATAAGGTACTGGAACATTGCAGTCTTTATCTTTCTGCCGAAGATGTCCTTTATAACGTGGAATTCATTCATTCTCCAGGCGGTAACGATAAGCACGCCTGCAAGAGCCGCTAAAGGAATTTTTGACATTACGCCGCCAAGCAGGAACATTGAAGCGATAAGAACAACAGAATGTACAACGCTTGTAAGTCTTGTCTGACCGCCAGCCTTTATAGCTACAGAGGTACGGGCAATAGCCGCTGTTGCAGGGATGCCGCCAAAGATGGGGATTATCATATTGCCAAGACCTTGTGCCACAAGCTCGATATCGCTGTCAAGCTTTTCGTTTTTCATTCTGCCTGCAGAAGCACCGCATAAAAGACTTTCGATAAGACCTAAAGCCGCTATGCTTATTGCAGGGACGATAAGGTTCTTTATAGTATCGAAATTGAGGGCGGTAAAATCAAGTCTGTCCTCAGGTAAAAGAGTCTGAGGGATTTCACCTACAACTCCCACATTGAAATTGAAGATAAAGTTAAGTGCTGTCGCAATGATAATAGCCGCTAAGGATGAAGGAACTATCGCATTCAGCTTTTTGGGGTATATCAGCATAAAGGCTATAACGCTGACGCCTATTATAATAGCCTCGATATTAAGTGTCTGAGGAGTGTTGAAGTAGCTCACTATCTTATCTATTGTAGTTTCACCTGTACAGGTAAGACCTGTAAGGTTATTTATCTGACCAAAGGCAATAATGATGGCGATACCTGATGTAAAGCCTGTGATTACGGGTGTAGGAATAAAGGAAACAAGTCCACCCAGCTTGAACACACCGCAAAGCAGTAAAATTACACCGGATATAAAGCAGGCAATGAATACACCCTGCATCTGATAGGTAGCAACAAGAGAGCATAAAATAGCCGCCATTGCACCTGTAGGTCCTGATATCTGATAGGATGCACCTGAAAAGAAGCCTATAATAACACCTGCAAGTATTGCAGTTATAAGTCCTGCCGCCGCAGTTGCACCACTCGAAACACCAAAGGCAAGAGCCAAAGGAAGAGCCACCGCCGCTACTGTAATACCTGATAATAAATCCTTTCCGAATTTCGCACCGCTATAGCCCTTAAATTCCGAGCCAAGTCTTTTTACATATCTTTTTACCATTTTCTTTTCTCCGATATTCTTAATACATTTTTTAGCTTCTTTATTTTAGTACCAAAACAGTCTTTTGTCCATATCAATTTAATCCAAATAATTATTCACTTTTCGATTTTTTTAAGGGGTTTTATATAATAAATCCGCATTTTCTACAAAATTCTGCTACAAATCATTTTAAAACGCTTGAAATAAAACGACGGATAGTGTATAATACATAGGTACGTACAGAAAAAATAAATAGCTACGCCTCCTTAGTTAAATGGATAGAATAAACCCCTCCTAAGGGTTAGATGTGGGTTCGATTCCCGCAGGGGGTGCCAGTAAAAAGCCTTTGTCATCCGACAAGGGCTTTTTCAATTAAATCCGCCTTAGGCAGAATAAATCACTTCGTGATGAAATCCGACTTCGTCGGGATAATCGGCGGATTTAATTTCATCCGAAACATAGGCTTGAAGATTTCATCCGAGCAAAGCGAGGATTTCGTCGTACATAGCACGATTTCATTCAAATAGTATGATATCATAGCGGGCCAAATCTTCCTATAGTGTGTGAAAGATAAATTGTTGTTTGGCGGGTGATAATTTTTTACAACGGGTCGTTGAGGACGTCGACCCCTACAATTTTCCCCATAACATTGTGGGTTGCGTGTAGGGGGCAAACTGTTTCGCAAGAAACAGTGACGGTCTTTAGACCAATGACTCCCGGACGCCCCGCCGCCGCGGATTGCTCACTTCGGCGGTTGATTGTATGCGGGCGTCTGATAGACGCCCCTACGAGATTTCGGCATTACGTTACGGGTTCATTGTAGGGGGCGGCGTCCTCGACGCCCCGCCGCCGAAGGCGGAACCGCCCGCGGTGGCACACCGCCAAACAACAATTTTTCTTTCAGTTGCACAAAATATAAAAATATAGTATAATTTTTTAAAAATGAAGAAATTTTCGGAATGTAAGCCAAAATTTTTAGTCTTATATAATGAAGGGGTGAAAAGAGAGTTATGGATGACAACAAAATAATAGCACTTTACAATGAAAGAAACGAAAATGCCATAAAGGAAACTGAAACAAAATACGGACTACTTCTTAATAAGATTGCTTTTGAAATTCTTAACAGCTTTGAAGACAGCGAAGAATGTGTCAACACTACATATTTAAAGACCTGGAACGCAATACCTCCCACAGTCCCTAAATCTTTACGCTCTTTTATCTGCCGCATTGCAAGAAATACCGCTCTTACTCTTCTCAAAAAATTGAACCGTCATAGAGCTGAGGATATATATGAGGAGCTTGAAACAATGATGGTTGACGCAGACACGCCCCAGTCATTGATTGAAGGGAAAGAACTTGCTGTACTTATAAACAGCTTTCTCGGTGCTCAGAAAAAGCGTAATCGCCAGCTTTTTGTGCTAAGATATTATTACAATATGTCGATAAAAAGCCTTAGTGACTGTTTTGGTATGAGTGAGCAGGGAGTAGGCTCCTTGCTTTTCAGAATGAGAGAAAATCTTAAGAGCTTTTTAACAGAAAAGGGAATAACTCTTTAGGAGGGATTACAGTGATCGAAAATAATAAAAAAATGTGGGATGAGGCTATGGACGGTATAAATGAAGAGTATACCGATGAAGCCGCTGAAAAGGTTGAAGAACAGTTAAACAAGGAAATAAATGATAGCGAGCTTGTCATCGTTGAGAGTAAGAAAAAATCAAAGCTGCCCGTATTTGCAGCAGCGGCGGCTATAGTGGCAGTTATCGGAATATCTGTATTTGTAGGAATTATCGTGTCAAATAACGATCTGTTCACAACGTCAGGTGTTAGTAGAATAGAAAGCGACCATAATTCCGATATTTCCTCAGAATCTGAAATTAATCTGACTATAGAAGAAAAATTCAGAACTTTAAATCAGGATATGCGTTATGATGAGGTTTTAAAAACACTCGGCGAGCCTTACGAAAGCGGCGGAGAATACGTAAAATACCTTTCCTATAAATTAGACGGTGACAGACTTGCTGTGGTGCAGTTCTTATACGGCGATAATCCCCGCATCGACTACACGTATATAAGCAGTACCTTAGCAAACAAAATGGATGATGAGGCGGAATTCATTCTTCACAGAAGAGTATGTAATCACGAGGATGATTATTGCACGCACGATTTATATTATTCTGACGTACTATGCGATTTTGTAGAAAAATCCAAGGGATTAAGACATGGAATGAGTATTGATGAGGTCAAGGATGTTCTTGGCGAGACAAGGGATATAGGCGGTGGTGCTACCTGCACCTTTATAACCTACTGCCCCGATGAATATCATACTGTTTTTGTGGAAATGAATCACGGTAATTTTAACGGCGAGGAGCCTGACGGCTGGTGCTGGTTTGGCTCTGCTTATATCGTAAACAGATTGGCACTTGATTCGGAAATTCTGTTTCATTCAACCTATTGCAATCACAGTGAAGGCAAGTGCTATTTTAATAATAAAGATTATACAAGAACAGAAGTAGAACAGCTTAATCTGGAGAGAAAACTTGAAAATTTACAGCTTACTGAAACAGCCACAAAACAGGATGTATTTGATTATGTGGGTGAGCCTGACTCTATCGAGGAGCTTAATGAGGATATAACAAGACTTATTTACAATTATGACGATGAAAAAATCGGTTATATCTGTTTTTATAACAGTATCGGTACATCACCTATACTTGATTGCTCCTATACTTATAATTTTAAAGAAAATGATATAGTTTATTTTACAGATATCAGTAAAAGTTGCCTTTCAAAAACTTATTATGAATTATATTACGAAAATGTTGAATAAAAAAATAATAAAACTCTTATAACAAATTAAAATATAGTGGAGATAAAATATGAAAAAAATTTTACTTGGCATCATTATGTTTATATCGGCTGTAATGCTATGTGCTGTTACGGCAGGAGCAGAGTCCTACGGAGATTATGAATACATAATCAGAAGAGACGGCACAGTAGAGATTACAGATTATACGGGAAACGCAACCGAGCTTGAAATTCCCTCTGAAATTGATGGTAAAACAGTTACAGTAATCGGTAGAAGTGCTTTTGGAGAATGCGAAAAGCTGACATCGGTAACCATTCCCGAAGGTGTAACGATTATAGAAATGTGTGCATTTTATATGTGCCCATCTCTTGAGTCAGTGAGTATTCCTGAAAGCGTCAGAATCATAGGTCACGGTGCTTTTGCCCATTGCATTGCTTTAACTTCTGTTGTTATTCCAGGTGGCGTTGAAATCATAGAAAACGGTGCCTTTTCGGATTGCGAATCGTTAAGTTCGGTTACTCTTTCCGAAGGTGTTCAGGTTATCGAAACGTATGCTTTTCTGGACTGTTCATCGCTCAAATCCATATATATCCCTGATACAGTCCTTGGTATACAGCAACAGGCTTTTTCAAAAGGTGTGGAGTTTGTATGCGGCAGAAGAACAGCAGGCGAAAGATATGCAAAGGTTTATGGGCTTGATTATAGATATGCCCTTGACGACGAAACTCCGATACCTGACGATAAGGAGATAATTCAGTCAGGAGATTATTCATATGAGAAGCTTAACGACGATAAGATCTCGGTTTTTCGTTACCTTGGAAATGATACCGAAGTATTTATACCGAGCAAAATTGATGGGAAATCGGTTGTTAGAATAGGTGAAAAAGCCTTTTATGACAGAGCAATAACCAGTGTGCATATTCCTGACGGAGTGATACAGGTAGGCGAGTCTGCCTTTGAAAAATGTGATCGACTTAAAAGCGTACGATTTCCGATACTTACACTTAAAGAGTTGTCTGACAGAGCTTTTTCAAATTGTCACAGTCTTGAAAAGATAAACTTGCCAAGCAACCTTACTTTTATAGGAAACTATGCATTTCTTGAATGTACGTCTATACGCGAGATAACAATTCCTCCTGCACATATAGGAGAGGGAGCATTCAACAGCTGCAGTAATTTGACAAAGGTAAATCTATCTGAAGGTATTACTGTAATAGGTAGTGCCGCATTTGGAAAATGCACCTTGCTCGAAGAAATAATCCTGCCGGAAAGCCTAACCAAATTGTATGCGTATGCATTTGAAGGCTGTACATCCCTTAAAAAAATCCGCCTGCCGAAAAACCTTTCGGCGTCAGCTATCGGCATTGTTAATATAAATGACACTATCTTTGATCCCTTTCAGAACTGTACAGGACTTGAAGCTATCGAGGTTGATGAGGAAAACGAGGAGCTTTACAGTATAGACGGCGTTTTGTTTTCAAGGGAAGATAACCGTCTTATGTTTTATCCTGCAGGCAAAACCGACTCTCTATATGAAATACCCGAGGGTACAAAAATCATAGGAGATCTGTCTCGTGATGGGCGTTCGGTATTCGCAGATAATTATTATCTTGAAGCAATAACAGTACCTGAAAGCGTAACTTATATAGGTAGGTATGCATTTTCGTATATAGAAAATGGGCTATGTGTTGAGTTTATCGGTGAAGAGAACAACATCGTCCTGAGTGATTTTGCCTTTAGTAATAGCCCGAGACTCTTTATAAAATGTGTAAAAGGTTCAGTAATTCACGAATATGCTGAAAGTTGGGAGCTGAATTTCGAGCTTTACGGCGGATTTTCACCAGACAGCGGTTCTGTTCATGTAACAGGTGTGATAATAATAGCTATAATTCCTGTTTTGCTGATTGTTGCCGCCGTTATACTTTTAATTGTGCTTATAAAAAAACAAAACAAAACAAAATAAATAAATGGGTTGACATGAAAGGTCAACCCGTAATCTTTTATTCGATTTTTACCCTTTCGCCTTTTTATTAAGCAATAAAAAGAACGCCGTCATAAGTCCGAGTGTCAGGATAAGGAAAAAGGGGAAAAGGTGTATGCTTATATTATCCGCTAAAAATCCGAATACCATAGGCATTGTGGTAGTACCAACATAAGCACTTGCCATCTGTACACCGATAACCGCCTGAGAGGTATCTGCACCGAATCTCATTGGGGTAGAATGTATAATGCAGGGATATATAGGAGCACAGCCAAGTCCGATAAGAGCAAGACCGATTATTGCTCCGATAATTCCGAAGGGGAGAATAAGTGTTATTATTCCTGCCGCTATTATGGAAAATCCGATATATATCATCTTGTTATCGCCGAGTCTGTCGGTGATAAAGCCGTTTAAAAATCTGCCGACGGTAATACCCAAATAGAATATTGCACCAAAACCTGCCGCTGTTTCTGCGGATATGCCTTTTGACAGAACTATGTAGCTTACCGCCCATAGCCCTGCGGTAGATTCGATGCCGCAGTAACAGAAAAAGGTTATCATAACTTCCTTTACACCTTTTATCGAAAGGGTACGCTTAAGACCAAGCGGCTTTGTGTCGCTCTTTTCTGATGTGCCTTTGCTTTGCTGTTCTTTCATTTTCCATAAGGGGAGGGAAATGAACAGCATCGCTGTAAGCACAGCCTGTATTATAAATACTGTGAGATATCCCATAGACCAGCTATGTCCGTTTACAAGGTAGAAGGATAGTATATATGGCCCTGCCGAGCATCCCACACCCCAGAAGCAGTGCAGCCAGCTCATCTGACGGCTTTTATAATGCAGAGCCACAAAATTATTCAGTGCGGCGTCCACACTCCCTGCTCCCAGTCCGTAGGGGATACCAACAAGACATAAATGCCAGAACTCAGTGCTTTGTGAAAATAAAAATAACGCTATAGCCGTAGTAGCAACGCTTACAGCCGTAAGTAATCCTGTGCCGAGTTTCTTTACCAGCCTTTCGGAAAGTAAAGCGGAAACTACCGTCATAGCAGAAATTATCATACTGACTATTCCTGCGTATGAGATGGGTACGTTAAGTCCGCCGTACATTTCAGGCCAGGCACTGCCAAGCAGTCCGTCGGGTAGTCCAAGACTTATAAAAGAAATATAAATTATTGCAAGAAGTAGGTGAATCATTTATCGGGACGTCCTTTTAAGTCTGTTTTTCTTATTCTGTCACGCACCTTCAGTACAAAGGAGGGCGTTACTGACAGCTCATCAATACCTATTCTGAGGAATTTTTCCGTAAGAGAGGTATCGGCCGCCATCTCTCCGCATATACCCACCCATATTCCGTTTTCGTGGGCGGATCTGGCGGTGTATTCTATCAGTCTTAATACAGCGGTATTTTCTGTATCGCAGAATTTATCAAGATAGGGGTTTTGTCTGTCACAAGCGGTAGTATACTGAGTAAGATCATTTGTGCCTATGCTGAAAAAGTCACAGTGCTTTGCAAGCTGATCACTGATAACAGCGGCGGCAGGAGTTTCTACCATAATGCCGATTTCTGTATTTTCATCATAGGGAATATTATCCGACTTAAGCTCACTTTTTATCTTATCGCATATCCGCTTTGCTTCGACAAGCTCGTTTACGCTTGATATCATAGGGAACATAATACCAAGATTTCCGTAGACGGATGCTCTGAATAACGCTCTTAACTGAGCTTCAAAAATCTCAGGTCTGTCAAGGCACAGTCTTATTGCCCTGAGACCTAAAGCGGGATTTTCTTCCTTTGGTATACCGAAGTATTCCACATTCTTATCGGCACCGATATCGAGAGTGCGGATAATTACCTTTTTACCCTTCATTTCGCTGAGAACAGTTTTATATATTTCAAACTGTTCTTCTTCGGTAGGGTAGCGATCTCTGTCAAGATATATGAATTCGCTTCTGAAAAGACCGATACCGCCTGCGTCATTTTCTATAGCAGATATAACGTTCTGAGGATTTCCGATGTTTGCAAAAACATCTATTCTTGTACCGTCAAGGGTTATATTTTCTTTGCCTCTGTTTTCTTCTATAAGAGCCTTTGACTGTCTTTCTTCTGCCTGCTTTTTGCATTTAGCATCAAGAGTTTCTTTGTCAGGTGACAGGATAAGCTCTCCCGTTTCGCCGTCGACAACAGCATCTTCTCCGTCAGTCAGCTTTTGTAAGAAATCCTTACCCATACCGATTATCGCAGGGATACCCATGCTTCTTGCAAGTATTGCGGTATGCGAGTTCGGTGAGCCGAAGGCAGTGACAAAAGCCACCACCTTATCTCTGTCAATGGACATTGTTTCGCTGGGTGAAAGGTCATCGGCACAGATGATAAGATTATCCCCCTGCGATTTATTGTCGCTTTTTTTCCCCATAAGGCAGGACAGAATTCTGTCAGATATATCCTTTATATCGGCAGACCTTGCCTTCATATATTCGTCATCCATATCAGCAAAGCTTTTTGAAAAGCTCTTACCCGTTTCGGCGACTGCATAATCTGCGGTGTAGCCTTCATCTATGAGCTCTGAAACAGCATCGTTATAATCTTCATCTTCGATCATCATAAGATGTATATCAAAGATCTGTGCGGTTTCTTCTCCTGCATCGGTGAGAGCCTTTTCATAGATCTTCCGGATTTGTGATATGGCTTCATTCTTTGCATTTTCAAGACGGATACGCTCTATATTCTTGTCATCGGCTTTTATTTTGGAGGTCTCTGCATGGTTTTTTCTTATTACTGAGATATTGCCGATTGCTACCGCAGAGTATACGCCCTTTCCGATAAGTTTTACCATAGCTTTTCCTTTACAGATTTTCTTCAAAGAAATTTTTGATATCATCAAATGCGGTATCTTCATCCGCACCGTTTATTGCAACTGTGACGGTATCACCTTTTTTGACACACATCCCCATCATTGCCATAAGCTTTGTGCAAACGACAGTCTTGTCATCCTTTGTAATGGTAATTTCACTCTCGTAATTTTTTGCCTGCTTTGCAAGCAGTCCAGCAGGTCTTGCGTGCAGACCCAACTCGTCTTTAATTACATACTGAAAGCTTTTCATAAATAATACCGTCCTTTCTGTTTTTATTTCCTTATTTTCATTATACTATTATTTTTCGCTTTGTGCAAGTGTAATTTGAGGAATTTATAATTCAATAATTATCCCATAGTGGTCGGATATGACAGGGTAATTGTTTCCGTCAAAAATTACCCTGTGATTTTTTATTTTCTGAAGTCTGTTGCTCCATATCTGATCTATTCTCATTCCGCCTTCGCTGTTTTTTATTCTGTCACGCCAGCCGTCAATTATTCTGTCCACAGTAATTCCGTCATCCTTTGTCTGAGCCTTTTTGTAGCTGTCGTAAAAGCCTGATTTTTCTATCAGATTATACCCTTCGTTTTCTATTTCGGCAGGGTTGTTGAAATCCCCCATAAGCCATACCGAGCGGTATTTTCTGATTTTTTCAAGAGTCATAAGCCATTGTTCCGAAAAGCTGTCATCATCGTCCCACCAGCCATAATGGACGGAAAAGAATATATCATCAGGAAAATCTTTTACCTTTATCCCAAGTATCTTTCTTGTTTTCCAGTCGTTATAATCATCTTTTCTGCTGACGGTAAAACAGTCGGCAAAGGTGATAGGACTAAGACTCATAACAGCGACACCCTCATCGTAAATATCATATCCGTTTTTGATATTCTTATAGCTCCAGTAATAGTTTATTCCGATGTCAGAAAGCATTTTTACAACATTTAAGGCGTGATTGTCTTCTCTTACTACAGTTTTATTATCAGGTGAAAAAAACCTTAAAGGTGCAGTTATCTGTTTTTTATCCCTGCTCTGATTTACTTCCTGCAGTGCTATTATATCAGGCTTTATTTCGGCTACAGCTTTTACAAAGATACTGAGTTTTTCACTGTAGCTTTCTTCAATAAGGCTATGAGTATTGAGTGTCAGTAATTTCATAACAGTCCTCTTAAAGAATATCATTTATATCAGATTTCAATACGTCTGCCTCAGGGCCGAATATTGCCTGAATACCCGTATCCTTTCTGATAAGACCCAAAGCACCAAGAGCTTTCCACTGCTTTTCATCTGATACTATATCAGGGTTTTTAACCGATACACGAAGTCTTGTCATACAAGCGTCCACGTCAGTAATATTTTCTCTGCCACCAAGAAGTGTTATTATCTTTTCAGCCTTGCTGTCACTATCTGCGGTTCCTTTGTGAGAGTTGTCCGAGCCACCTTCAGAATTTACATCAAGAGTATAATTTCCGAGTCTGCCTGGGGTTGCGTATCTGAATTTTCCGATCATAAAATAAGAAACAAGATATCCAATACCAAAGAACACGATAACGCTTATAACGTAATTTATGATATCTCCCGTAAGTCCTGCTTCAATGGACATAGGCAGTCTTGTAAGCAGCTCTATACTGCCAAAGGAATGAAGCCTTAAATTGAATATTCCTGATATTGCAAAGGCGATTCCCTGAAGTGCCGCATAAACGATATAAAGCGGTAATGCACAGAACATAAACATAAATTCTATAGGCTCTGTAACACCTGTAAGAAAAACTGCGGCGGCGGTTGAAAGATAGATAGAGCGGTATTTTCTTCTTTTGTCTTTATCAACTCTTCTGTACATAGCATATCCCACACCAAGTAAAAGTCCCATAGAGCCAATCATCTGACCAACCTTAAATCTTGCAGGTGTAACAGTTGTCAGCAGAGTTTCATAAGCGGCAGTATCTCCAAGAGATTTGAAATTTATGAGGTCTGTTACCCAGGCGAGCCATAAAGGGTCCTGACCGAATACAGTCTGACCTGCGTTTATACCTGTCTGTATGATATAGCTTCCGCCAAAGCTGGTGTAATTCATCGGGATAGTCAGCATGTGATGAAGACCAAAGGGGAGCAGAAGTCTTTCTAAAGTACCGTAGATAAAGGGGGCGAGCACGGGAGAGGTATCGGCAGAGGAGGCTATCCAGATACCAAAGGCATTTATACCTGACTGGACTATCGGCCACACTACCGATAAAACAAGTGATACGATAACCGACCATAGAATAACCACAAGCGGCACAAAACGTTTTCCGTTGAAGAAGGAAAGGGCGTTTGGCAGCTTTCTGAAATTGTAGAATTTATTATAGACAGCACCACCCACAAAGCCTGAGATGATGCCAACAAATACACCCATATTAAGAGCAGGTGCACCAAGGACTGAAGTAAAGTAGTTTTCTACTATCATCTCCTGACCGAAAAGCGAGTACACTATAGCCTCAGGATTTGCGAGCATATCATTTGTAACACCGAATACCGCACCTGTAATGCTGTTTATCAGAATAAAGCAAAGCAAAGCTGCAAAAGCACCGCCTGCTTTGTCCTTTGCCCAGGAACCGCCTATGGCAACGGCAAAGAGTATATGCAGATTGCTGATTATAGTCCAGCCTATACTTTCCATAACACTGCCTATAGTGTTTACAAGGGCAACATCTCCGCCTGCCATCATAATAAGCTTGCCTATGCTTATCATAAGACCTGCGGCAGGCATTACGGCAATGACTACCATCAGTACCTTGCCAAGCTTCTGTAAAAACTCAAAGTTTATCCTTGATTTCTTCTTTTTGTCAGAGCTTTTTACTGAGTTATCAGCCATTACTTTGTTTTCGTTTTCTGCCTTTTTCAAAGTGAAAATAACATCCTTTTGTGTCACTTCTCCCGTAGCGGTTACAAGCTCAGAACCTTCTGTACCATCACAGACAAGAACGGGTGTAACAGTATCAAGTCCCTTTGATTTTATAAAGTCGATATCAGCAACAGCCACAAGCTGACCCTTTGTTACTCTGTCGCCCACGTTTACCTTTATATCAAATCCCTCTCCTTTGAGAGAAACAGTATCAAGCCCGAAATGGACGAGTATGGATATTCCGTTATCAGCGTCAAAGCCGATGGCGTGTTTTGATTCGGCAATTGAAGAAACTACTCCGTCAACGGGACTGTATATTCTGCCGTCTGACGGGATAACCGCACATCCGTCACCAAGTATCCTGTCAGAAAATACGTTGTCGGGAACGTCGTCAAGAGATACTACTTTTCCGCATAGCGGAGAATATATATTGAATTTATCATGCATAACTGAAATAAGCTCCTTTTTGTAGATAAAAAAAGTATTTGCTGAAATATCCGATTTATTATTTTCTGTTTTTACTATTTGTTGGAATTTTCAAAAATTGTTCTTGAAAAATTATCATAAAGGTTATATAATAAAAGAAAGGAAAAAAATTACAAGGGAGCTGATTTTATGATTAATTCTATTGTTATTGCCGTTTACATAGGCGTTGCAGTGGTATGCGGCGGTATTTTTGCTGTTTACGGATATAAAAAAGGGTGGAAAGGCGGCTTATCCCTGTTTTGCGTATCAGCGGTTTCTGCAGTTTTATCCTTCCTTTTATCACCCGTTATTGCAGGAGTTATAGGTGATATGCCCTTTATAACAGCTCTTACGGATAATGCCTACAGCGGTGCGGAGAATATCGGACTTGGAAAAGAGCAGTTATCCGTTGTTGTTGAAAAAAGTATTGATAAGGTGCTGGAGATACCTGTGGCTATAATTCTTTTTATACTTTTCTTTATTATTTTAGCTGTTGTAGCTTTTATTGTAAGAAAAATAATGAAGTGCAGTAAAGAGCAGGGAGATTTAAAATCAAAGCTTATAGGACTGTTACTGGCGGCAGTTTCTATTCCTCTTGTGCTTTTATTTACGGTTCTTGTAGGCAAGATAAATATTTTCGATGAAACAAAAAGAGCTGATACTATCGTAGAGCTTGTAAGCAAGCCTGAAGATCAGCTTATAGAAGAAATACTCCATAATAACAAGACTTGCACCGATATCTATTTTGATACAAAGATTATTGAGGCTGATGACAGTACAAGACTTTCTCTTATAAACAGTGCTATAAATGGTGCGATAGGCAAGATTGATGATAGTATTTTAAAAGAGGTTTACAGTTTTAAGGGCTACACCTCAGAAGCAGAACTCAGTACCGACCTTTCTACAGTAGACAGCCTTTATATCGTAGCAAAGGATAATAAGCTTTTTGAAGAGGGAGAGCTTTTAAAGAAGGTTTTTGAAATCGAAGACAAAAAGTCGGTGGTAGATAAAATATATTCTCTTAATTTCAGAGATACCATACTTCGCTACGTTCTGACGTCTGCAATCAGAAGCTTTTCGTCAGATGACAGCTACGTATACCCTGCAGATATAGATTTCACAGGTACCGAAGATGACGTGGTAATGCTTATCGAAACAGTACAAAAGGTTAACAGCGGTGAAATGTCAAAGGTTGAAGCGGCAAAGACTCTTTTAACATCCCCTCTCGTTCCTCGTGACGTTGTATCCGATGTTATCGAGAATAATATCAGCAACGTTGTAGGTGAAGAAATTGCCGATAAGGTAACGGAATACATAGAAGAAAACAAAATACTTGATAAGATAGCTGACAATGATATTCCCCTTGAAGAAGTGACTGAATTTATAGACAAACTTCAAAGCGGCAAGCTTGCAGAGGAAATCAGAATAGAGGAAATAGATAAATTTATCAAGGATAATGAGATACTTGATAAAATAGAGCAGGGTGATTTAGGTATAGATGTGGATGATGAGCTTATTGAGGATATCAAAAACGGTAATTTCTCCGATATAAGTCTTGATGACATAATGAACGGACTTGGAATAACACAGTAAAAAAGATCCTGTCAGGAATTATCCTGACAGGATTTTTGCTTCTTATGATTATTTTTCCCCTATACTAAGCTCAAAATCATTTTCGAAAAGTGCTTTTGCAAGTTCGGCTGAGTTTTTTACTCTGTTTTTAAAAACAACACCGTTTGCGTATTTAAAATCTGTATTGTGCATATCGCTGCCGGCAATTAGGATAGCACCTGAATTCCCGAAGATACGCTGTGCTTTTTCGTTGTCCTCAGGCTGATTGCAGTAGTTATGCACTTCTACACCATCAGCAAATTTTAAATCAGGCACTTCGTTCGGGTCTTTTATATATTCTCTGTTGCGGAAGGGGTGAGCGTAGGCTACAAAACCTCCTGCCTGTCTTATTTCCTTTGACCACAGTTCAAGGTTTTCTTCAATGAGGGCGGGTCTTTCTGCAATAAATTCAGGCTCTACACCGTAAATAAGAATTTCTCTGCCGTCACCATAGCCCTGTTCGATGCCGAAAATAAGATCGAAATCTAATTCTTTAGCGGTCTTTTGTCCCTCATAATACGCTCTTGCGTATTCCATAACAAAGTCATACCAGGACTGCTCTCTTGAAACAGAGGTGTTGCCACAATAGAAGTGATTTGTCACAACCATACCCGAATAACCAAGACTTTTATATTTTCTTATCATATCGTGGACAGTGTCATGGGCACAGGCACTGCCTTCTTTTGTATGCATGTGAAGCTCGTATTTGTACATTGCTGATGCCTTTCATAAATGTAGATGATAATTTTGTAGTCTTTTATGGCTATTATACCATATACCCCTTTTAAAATCAAGGTTTTTTTGGCTTTTCCGTTTTTTATACGGAATTTACTGACAATTGAACCGGCACTAACCGACTTTTGTAAGAATGACAGAAAAACGAAAAATGGGGTTGTCAAAAGTTTTTATATAACAGGACCTTAACAAACTGTTTAGACGGCTGTGTCGCATAAGGTCAGCTTTTTTTATATAAAAGCATGGCAAAGGCACTGATACAAAGCGAAGGATAGTATGTACCCATACAAGCGTGATCGGTCCAGCTCCACAGCCCTATAAACCAGTCAAATACCAGCATTAAATCGGAGAAGAAGAATAAAAAGCTTGCTGTGGCAAGAAGAAAAGTGAACAGATTTCTTTCACGCAGAAAGTTTCCTACAGCCTTTCCAAGCATCATACTGATTATAAGGGCATAGACTATGCAGACTATTCTGAAAAAGGGCGGATCAAATTTAAGTAACGGGCAAAGTATCAGAAAAAGTGTTCCTGCAGTAAATACCGAGCCGCCGATCAGGATATCGGCTACTTTGATTTTCTGTAAAAAGCAATACGCCACAAAGAAGAATATATGTCCCGCCGCAAATACCGCAGCTCCTGCAACAAAGCTGAAATTTATCATTATATCCCCAAGCATTGCAAAGAAGATACCAAGACAAAGGGTAAGGTGAAAAGGAATATTCTTCTGCTTTGTCTTAACCATATAGCAGAAATTCAGTATGCCAAGAGCGGCAAACCCACCACTGCAGATACATTTAAGAGTAAAGTTGAAATTGTTGCTCTGATAGAAATAGTTCAGCACCAGTACTATCGCAATAACAACAATATTTGTTATAAAAAGTGCTTTGTTTTTCATATTGTCACCTTAAGAGTAAAGTCTATTTTTCTTCAAGATATTTTACCATTCTGTCAAGTCCGTTGCTGATAACTGTAAGCGAGCGGTAAAATTCAATTCTTTCATCCTCTGAAAGCTCTCTGCTTATTTCATCGAGTACTCTGTCAATTTTATCAGCTATCTCCTTACCTGCACTTTTGCCCTTTTCGGACAGGGTGATGGGGTTTTTATATTTCTTTGTGCTTTTGCTCTGACTTACTATGTAGCCCTTTTCCTGGAGAAAATCAATGGAGCGTGAAACGGTTGCCTTGTCCTCTTCACATTTTTCACAAAGCTCTGTAGCAGTCATGCTTTCTGCCTTGTACAGATAATAAAGGCAGGAAATATGCGAGCTTCTTAGTCCCTGTTCTGCCATTTCAAGGTTTTTGATCTTTCTTACATTACGGCTTATTCTGTTTATAAGCACCGTAAAGGTTTCAAATCTGTCTATCATTCTGCACACTCCTTTTGTTGAAATATCAACAAGTGTATTATAGCATAACAACAAAGTAAAGTCAATGATGTAATGCGGCAGTAACAAAAACATACCTGAACGTTGCTCCGTTGCTTTAATCTGCTTTACTTTAGCGGTAGGATGTGATATAATCATATCAGATAAAATCAGAAAATATTACCGATGGTTTATGAAAACATATCGGAGCAAAATCAGATATATCAAAGGAGTAAAACAATGATTGCAAAAACACCACCTATGGGATGGAACAGCTGGGACTGTTACGGTCCTGCAGTAAATGAAGAAACTGTCCGTGCCAATGCTGATTTTATGGCAAAGCATCTTAAACAGTACGGCTGGGAGTATATCGTAGTGGATATCCAGTGGTCACAGCCCACAGCGGATAATCACGAGTATCACCCCTTTACCGAGCTTTGTATGGACGAATATTCACGTCTTATTCCTGCAGAAAATCGTTTCCCCTCTTCAAAGGATGGTAAGGGCTTTGCTCCTTTAGCAGAATATGTTCACTCTCTCGGACTTAAATTCGGTATCCATATTATGAGAGGTATTCCTCGTCAGGCGGTACATAGAAATACAGCTATAAAAGGAACTGACAAGACTGCCCGTGAGATAGCAAAGACCTCCTCTATATGCCAGTGGAACACCGATATGTATGGTGTCGATCCTGAAAAGGAGGGTGCAAGAGCCTATTATGACAGCCTTTTCGAGCTGTATGCTCAGTGGGGAGTGGATTTCATCAAGATAGATGATATCTGCCGTGAGCTTCCTCACGAGGAAAGCGAGCTTGTGATGGTGAGCAAAGCTATCCGTAGCTGTGGCAGGGATATGGTGCTGAGCCTTTCACCCGGTCCCGCTCAGCTGGAAAGGGCAGAGCTTTATAAACAGGTTTCAAATATGTGGCGTATAACCGATGACTTCTGGGATAAGTGGGAACTGCTCTACAATATGTTTGAGCGTGCAGAGAAGTGGTGCATCCATTCAGGTGCAGGCCACTGGCCCGATTGCGATATGCTCCCTATCGGTGCTATTTTACAGGATTACGGCCCTGACAACTATACAAAGTTTACTGAGGATGAACAGATAACTATGATGACTCTCTGGAGCGTTATGCGTTCACCTCTTATGATAGGCGGAGAAATGACAAAGTTTGACGACTTCACAATGTCAATCCTTACAAACAGCGAACTTTTCGAGGTGCTGAATAACACCCATTCCGCACACCCCTTATTCAGAAAAACCGTAGACGGCAATGAACAGATTGCCTGGTTTACATCTCACAATGACGGAAAGAGCTACTACATAGCTCTCTTCAATGTGGGAGAAACAGACTGCGAAATATCCGCAGAACTTCCCTTTGCATCAGACTTTGCTGTTACTGATGTCTGGAGCGGAGAAGACTTCGGCACAGCAACCGACAGCATAACTGCAAAGGTTAAGACCCACGGTGCAAAACTATTTAAGTTGACTCGTGTATAAATAAAAATCGGTATCGTTTAAAACGATACCGATTTTTTTGGTGTGGATGTTTAGTTTTAGAAAGTAAAATATTCGCCTTGCGGCAAATGTGAAATAATTCACTTCGTGAGTTGTGAAATTTGATGTTTTCACATCAAGTGAAATGAAATAAATCCGTTCACACCCGCAGGCATTTCATATTTCTATAAATGTAGCAGTTCGCAGAGCTG
>JAZSHW010000066.1:0-7365 GCA_045533495.1 Ruminiclostridium sp.
CACTCAGCAAGGGTACATTACTTGCTATGTCAATTTCACCTTACATCAACGCTTCCATTATCGTTCAGCTTTTAGCTGTTGCGATTCCTGCACTCGAAAGAATGCAGAAGGAAGGCGACGTGGGCCGCAAAAAGTTAGATACCATAACAAAATTTGTAGCTTTGGGCATTGCAATATTCCAGGCTGTTGCATACTATCTTGCTCTTCGTAACGTAGACGCAGTTTTATACACAAAGGGCTTCGATGGAATCCTTGCAGCAGTAACCATCATTGCCTGCTTCACAGCAGGTGCGTCACTTATCATCTGGCTCGGTAATCTTATTACCCAGCACGGTATCGGCAACGGTATCTCAATGATTCTTTACGCAGGTATCATTTCAGGTGTACCCAATATGGTAATGACTCTCTTCAAGCAGATTACAGTTAATACTGCACAGAACTGGGTGTTCGTTCCCCTCATTCTCGTAATTTACGTTCTGATGATTGCTTTCGTAATCCTCATGACAAATGCAGAAAGAAGAATCCCCGTTCAGTATGCAAAGAGAGTAGTCGGCAGAAAGATGTACGGCGGTCAGTCACAGCATATTCCGATCAAGGTTGCTATGGCAGGCGTTATGCCCATCATTTTCGCCATGACAATTATGACTTTACCTACTTCAATAGGTATGATGTTCGGCGTAACACCCACTTCCGGCCACGGCTTCTGGAGTGGTGTAATGCAGGTGTTCAGTTCTAACCACCCTGTATACGCTATACTTTACTTCTTCTTAATCATCGCTTTCAACTATTTCTATATATCTATGAAGTACAACCCTGTACAGATTGCAAACGATCTTAAGAAGAACAACGGTGCTATCCCGGGTTATCGTCCCGGCAAGCCCACATCCGACTTCATCCACAATTCGCTTTCAAAGATAACACTGGTAGGCGCAATATTCCTTGCTATCATCGCAATATTCCCTATCATCTTCTCCAACCTGACAGGACTTCAGGGTCTGTCACTGGGCGGTACAACGATCCTCATCGTTGTAGGTGTTGCTCTTGAAACGGTTCGTGTTCTTGAAAGCCAGATGATGATGCGTCATCACAAGGGCTTTCTTGAATAATTGACCAGCAGAAAGGAACTTATTATGAATTTAATTTTCTTAGGTGCTCCCGGTGCAGGTAAAGGCACTCAGGCAGAGGTTGTCTGCGATAAGCTCGGCATCCCTGCTATCTCTACAGGTAATATGTTAAGAGAAGCTGTTAAGAACGGCACACCCGCAGGTCTTGCAGCAAAAGAGTGCATGGACAGAGGCGACCTTGTTCCCGATGATGTTGTAATCGGCATCTTAAAGGACAGAATCGCACAGGATGATGCAAAGAACGGCTTTATTCTCGACGGCTTCCCCAGAACAGTAGCTCAGGCAGAAGCACTTGAAGCAATGGGCGTTCAGATTGATAAGGTTGTTGAAATTTCAGTTGCAGATGAAAAGATCATCGCAAGACTTTCCGGCAGACGCGTATGCGAAGGCTGCGGTGCTTCCTACCACGTAGACTTCAAGCCTACAAAGGTAGAAGGTAAGTGCAACCTCTGCGGTGCAAATGTTGTACAGAGAGTTGATGACAAGCCTGAAACTGTTCTTTCAAGACTTGAAACCTACTATGAAAAGACAGCTCCCTTAAAGGATTTCTATCAGGCAAAGGGCAAGCTTGTAACAGTAGAAGGTCAGGAAGAAATTTCTGAAACTTCAAAGCTTACACTCGCAGCAGTTGAAGCGTAATCACTGTTCTTCATAGGAAGGAAATTACTGATGATTCAGGTTAAATCGGCAAAAGAAATTGAAACCATGAAAAAAGCAAGCGAGATAGCCGCTGAGGCACTTATTGTTGCGGGCAACGCTATAAAGCCCGGTATGAGTACCTGGGAGTTGGATAAGATCATTCACGATTTTATTCTTTCAAAGGGAGCAATCCCCTCCTCTCTTGGCTATTGCGGATTTACAGGCAGTGCCTGTATTTCCCTTAACTCTGAGCTTATTCACGGTATCCCCTCAAAAAAGAAAATCATAAGGGACGGAGATATAGTTTCTGTCGATGTGACTGTAGAGTATGACGGCTATAACGGTGACAACGCCTACACCTTTATGGTGGGCGATGTTCCCGAAAGAGCAAAGAAGCTCTTACAGGTAACAAATGAGGCACTTTACGAGGGTATAAAGATGGCTGTGGCGGGCAACCGCATCGGCGATATTTCAAATGCCGTACAGACTTATTGTGAATCAAGAGGCTATTATGTAGTTGACAGATTTATCGGTCACGGAATCGGACGGAATATGCATGAGGCTCCCGACGTTCCCAATGTCGGAAAGCCCGGCAGAGGCCCGAGACTTGTACCGGGTATGACAATCTGCATTGAGCCTATGATAAACGAAACAACGGCTGAGGTTATTATTCTCCCTGACAAATGGACAGTGGTAGAAGCAAATCATAACTACAGCGCTCACTTTGAGCATACTATTGCGATAACAAGCGGCGAGCCACTGATTATGACTATGAGCGATATGCATCGCCCCAAGTAACGGAGGACTCTTATGTACCGTGAAGCTATCAAAGTAGGAATGGTTGTTAAAAGTATGGCGGGACACGACAGCGGTCTGCTTCATGTCATCGTCAGAGAAGAAGCAGGGTTTGCGTACATTGCCGATGGCAAGTTACGAAAGCTCGATGCTCCGAAGAAGAAAAATCCGCTGCATCTGGCAAAGACCAATACGGTACTGGATTTAACGGATTTGACTGATAAAAAGTTAAGAACAGTCCTGCGTAATATGAGCGGGACAGACATCGCCGAGGAGAGTGATTAAGCTTGTCTAAAGAAGATGTAATCGAAGTAACCGGCAAGATACTTGAAGCACTGCCGAACGCAACTTTTCAGGTTGAGCTGGAAAATGGCCACAAGATTCTGGCACATGTAAGCGGCAAGCTGCGTATGAATTTCATTCGTATCTTACCCGGTGATAAGGTAACTGTTGAAATGTCACCTTATGATCTTACAAAAGGCAGAATTACATGGAGAGCCAAGTAATTCGAAGTTAAGCGGGAGTAATCCCGGAAGCCTACTATACAGGAAGGATGATATTAAAATGAAAGTTAGACCTTCAGTAAAGCCTATGTGCGATAAGTGCAAGGTAATCAAACGCAAGGGCAAGGTTATGGTAATCTGCCAGGAACCTAAGCACAAGCAGAGACAGGGCTAAGCCCCAATTTTAACAGGAGGAAAAAGATATGGCAAGAATTGCTGGTATCGACCTGCCTAAGGAAAAGCGTATTGAGATCGCTCTCACATACGTTTACGGTATAGGCAGAAAGACCGCTAACGACATTCTGGAAAAGTCCGGTGTAAACCCCGACACCAGAGTTAAGGAACTTACCGATGATGAAGAAGCTAAGATCCGTGATGCTATTGAAGAGCTTGGTATCGTATTAGAAGGCGACCTCAGAAGAGAAGTTGCATTAAACATCAAGCGTCTTGTAGAAATCAACTGCTTCAGAGGCACACGTCACCGCAAGGGCTTACCCGTTCGTGGTCAGCGTACAAAGACAAACGCAAGAACAAGAAAAGGTCCCAAGAAGACCATCGCTAATAAGAAGAAGTAATAACTTCAGGAGAAAGGTGGTAAAACAATGGCAAAGGCAACCGCTAACAAAAAGCCTGTTATCCGCAGACGTCGTGAGCGTAAGAACATTGAAAACGGTGCAGCTCACATCCAGTCTACATTTAACAATACAATTGTTACTATTACAGACCTTCAGGGAAATGCTTTATCATGGGCATCAGCAGGCGGACTTGGCTTCAGAGGTTCAAGAAAGTCCACTCCCTTCGCAGCACAGAGTGCAGCAGAAACAGCAGCTAAGGCTGCTATGGAACACGGTCTGAAGACAGTAGAAGTTTTCGTTAAGGGTCCCGGATCCGGACGCGAAGCAGCTATCCGTGCATTACAGGCAGCAGGTCTTGAGGTTAGACTTATCAAGGATGTTACTCCTATTCCTCACAATGGATGCCGTCCTCCCAAGAGAAGACGTGTATAACAGAAAGAACTGAGTGTAGTTTACTCAGAGTCGCGTGAATGTGTAAACATTCAAGAAACGATATTTATTAAAAAAACGGAGGTACTGACAAATGGCAGTAGACAGACAGCCGGTCTTAAAGAGATGTAAGGCCTTAGGAATTTCTCCCATGGTACTGGGATACAGCAAGGAAACAAAGCGTCACGCAAACGCAAACAACAGAAAGAAGTCAAGTGAATACGGTCTTCAGTTAAAGGAAAAGCAGAAGCTCAAGTTCATCTACGGCGTTCTTGAAAAGCAGTTCTATCATTACTATGAAATGGCTGTAAAGATGGAAGGCGTTGCAGGCGAAAACTTAATCAAGATTCTTGAATCAAGACTTGACAACGTTGTATTCAGAATGGGTATGGCTATAACAAGACGTGAATCCAGACAGCTTGTTACTCATGGTCACTTTACAGTAAATGGTCAGAAGGTAGACGTTCCTTCTTACAGAGTAAAGCCCGGTGACGTTATTGCAGTCAGCGAGACAAGCAAGAAGAGCCCCAAGTTTGCACAGATTGTTGAACAGACAAACGGAAGACTCGTTCCCCTGTGGCTGGACGTAAATAAAGAGGCAATGTCAGCTAAGATCACAAGAGAATTCCAGCGTGAAGAGCTCGACTTCGAAATTGCAGAACACTTAATCATCGAGTTATATTCAAAATAATAACCGATTTGCTTTGCAAACTCTTTTCATATCCGCTTTTTCGGATATGTTATCAGTTATTTTTAATTTACGATTCCGCAGCGGTTTATACCGCTTCGGAGGGCAAAGCCCGCTAAAGCGTAATTTAAAATTAACTGGGCGGTTTTACATTATGTAAAATCCTGCCCGGAACGACATCGGAAATTCCCGATATAACAACAAACAAACTTGTGGGAGGGTAAACCAAATGCTTGAAAAATTCGAAAAGCCTGTAATCGAGACCGCTAAGTTAAAGCCCGACGGAACCTACGGTATGTTCACGTTAGATCCGCTGGAGGGTGGCTATGGATACACTTTAGGCAACAGCCTTCGTCGTGTACTCCTTTCATCACTTCCCGGCGTTGCCGTTACATCTGTAAAGATTGACGGTATTCTGCATGAATTTTCCACAATTCCCGGCGTTAAGGAGGATGTAACAGAAATCATCCTCAACATCAAGGGTCTGATTGCAAAAATGTATGGCGAATGCCCGAAAACAGTTTATATTGAAGCTGAGGGAGAATGCGAAGTAACTGCAGGCGATATCAAGACTGACAGTGAAATCGAAATTCTCGATCCCGGTATGCATATCGCTACCTTAGGTGCAGGTGCTAAGCTCTATATGGAGATCACACTTGACAGAGGCAGAGGTTACGTATCCGCTGACAAGAACAAGCAGCAGCTTCAGCCGTCAATCGGCGTTATTGCTGTCGACAGCATTTATACACCTGTTTTAAAGGTGAATTATACAGTTGAAAACACCCGCGTAGGACAGAAGATCGACTATGACAAGCTCATTTTAGAGGTTTGGACAGACGGTACTATTTCCGCTAAGGAAGCTGTTTCATACGCAGCCAAGGTTCTCACTGAGCATCTGACATCCTTTGTTGAACTGTCAGATGAAACACTTCAGCCTGATCTTATGGCAGATAAGAACGAGTCAGGCAAGAGCGATATTCTTGCTATGACTATTGATGATCTCGAGCTTTCAGTTCGTTCCTACAACTGTCTGAAGAGAGCTAACATCAACACAGTTGACGATCTTATCAGCAAGTCACAGGGTGAAATGATGAAGGTAAGAAACTTAGGTAAGAAGTCATTTGAGGAAGTAAGAGCAAAGCTTCAGTCATTAGGCTTTGATCTCGCAAGTGACGATGACAACAATTAACAAGTGACTTTCAATTTGTCTGAAAGGAGAAATAAACATGGCAGGTTCAAGAAAACTGGGTAGAACCAGCGATCACAGAAAGGCTATGCTCAGAGGCATGGTAACATTACTGCTTGAAAAGGGCAAGATCATTACAACAGTATCAAGAGCTAAGGAAGTTCGCAGTGCTGCTGAAAAGATGATCACTCTTGGCAAGGTAAACACACTGCACACAAAGCGTCAGGTGTTTGCTTACATCACTAAGGAGGATGTAGCTAAGAAGCTGTTTGATGAAATCGCTCCTAAGTACGCTGATAAGAATGGTGGTTACACACGCATTATCAAGATCGGCCCCAGAAGAGGCGACGCAGCAGAAATGGCTGTTATCGAATTAGTTTAATCGCTGATTTAACTTAAAAACATTAAATCCCCATCGCTTTTGCGGTGGGGATTTTTTACGGTGTGCCAATGATCTGAAGATCGTCGCAGTCCGATGGACTGCTGCCGCTCCCAATTCCGCCTTTAAATATCATCGAGGTGTATGAAGGTTTGCAAACGGCGGCTTCACGCATTAGGTGTAAGATAGATTATTGTTTGCGGGTTGCACCCGCATTTATCACATTTCCACAACTTCCCATTATTTTTTTGTACACTTTACTACTTGAAATGTTATATCCCGCAAGATATAATAAAAGAAAAAAGGGGGTATCCTGAAATGAAAAAAGTTTTAACAATTATGCTTTCAGCCTTTGTTCTGCTGACTGCTACCGCCTGCGGAGATAATGCCACATCTCAAGCAAACGACTTTTCACAGTATGAGCTTATTGGAGAAAATGATGGCTTTTCTCGTACAATAACAGAATTTACAGAGGATGGCTTTAAGGCGGTTAAATCTTCAACTAACGAAGACGAGTATATTGTTATTTGTTCAGATGAAGAAAAGAGCAAGTTTTGTGTAGGCGATTACATAGATATTAAATACGAAAAGCTGTATAAAAAAGACGAAAACACCTATATTGTAATTCCGGCAAAAAACGGTATTTTTGAAGTGCTTGTTGACGAAAAACCTGTTATATACCTCTACCCCGAAGAAAAAACTGATGTATCGGTAAAGCTTACATTTAACGGCGAGCTTACAGTTACCTACCCCGAATATAACGACGGCTGGCAGGTGACAGCAATGCCTGACGGCACTCTTTATGACAAGGACGGAAATGAATATTCCTATCTCTTCTGGGAAGGGATGAGCGATGTTGATTACGATTTCAGCAAGGGCTTTTGCGTAAAGGGCGAGGACACCACAGAATTTTTAAGAGAAAGTCTTAAAAAGCTCGGACTTACCCCAAGAGAATACAACGAATTTATAGTTTACTGGTTACCTAAAATGCAGAATAACAACTACAATATAATCTCCTTCCAGACTGACAGATACACAGAAAATGCA
>JAZSHW010000034.1:0-4255 GCA_045533495.1 Ruminiclostridium sp.
ACAACAACTCCTCCACCGGAAACAACAACTCCTCCTGAGACCACTATAGAATCTGAGGAAACTCCTGCACCTGAGACTCCTGCACCTGAACAGCAGGATGCTCCCGCTGCTGAATAAGAGGTACAAAGTCTTTGGAAAAGAAATTTTTTGAAGGCATTATAACAAAGGCTGTCGGCGGTAACTACTCTGTAGTTACTTCCGACGGCGTTTTAACTTGTAATGCCAGAGGTATATTCAGAAAAAATAAAATATCTCCCAGTGCAGGCGATAATGTTATTGTTACAACTGAAGAGAATAATATCCCCCTTATAAGCGATATAAAAGAAAGAAAGAACTACATTATCAGACCGCCTATCGCTAATCTTGATATTGCCCTCATAGTTTCCTCAGCGGTTGATCCTGCACCGAACACTTTAATAACGGATAAGCTTATATCCATATTTGAAAGTACAGGTATTGAACCTGTAATTATCCTGACTAAAACAGATCTTCAGAACTGTGATGACTTCGCTGAGATATACCGTTCTTGCGGATTTAAAGTTATATATATGGATAATGTTACAGGTGTGGGAATTGAAGAAATAAAATCAGTCATAAAAGGCAGGATGTCTGCTCTTATAGGAAATTCAGGTGTCGGAAAATCGAGTCTTATGAATATTCTGTTTCCTGATCTGAAAACAGATACAGGAGATATAAGTAAGAAGCTCGGCAGAGGCAGACATACCACAAGACAGGTTGAATTCTACCCTCTCTCTGATGGTGGGTACATTGCTGATACTCCCGGATTTTCAACGGTTGAAGTCAGTAAATACGGCTTTATACCAAAGGATGAGATACAGTACTCCTTCAGAGAGTTCGATGAATATCTGAATAAATGTCAGTTCAGGGATTGTGTGCATCTTAAGGAAAAGGGCTGCCTTATTACAAAAGCCGTACAGGATGGTAAAATACAAAGCTCAAGATACGAAAGCTATAAGCGTATGTATGATGAGGCTGATAAGCTCAACGAATGGGATTTTAAAGATAAATGACGAAAGGGGAATCTCTATGAAAAAATGCTATATAATATGCGGAGGCCCCGAAACCTTTGAAAGCGTCAGAATAGATAA
The DNA here is from genome assembly GCA_045533495.1 of Ruminiclostridium sp. GTDB lineage: Bacteria > Bacillota > Clostridia > Oscillospirales > Ruminococcaceae > Ruminiclostridium_E. Next base: position 1,110 of record JAZSHW010000034.1, read on the forward strand.
GGATTCGTACATTATTTGTGCAGATAGTGGCTACGACAAAGCTATATCTGCTGATGTAAGACCTGATCTGGTTATTGGTGACTTTGACAGTATAAGATCCGTTCCGAAGGATGTAAAGGTGATAAAAGCACCCGTTCACAAAGATGATACTGATACCATGCTTGCTATAAAGACTGCTATATCAGATGGATATGAAGATATCACTCTTGTTTCTGGTTTTTCAGGAAGAATGGATCATAGCATAGCAAACCTTTCTGCTTTGTGCTTTATGTCAGAGCAGGGAATCAAAGGAAGAGTACTCGGAGATAATTGCAATGCGTACTATCTCAATAAAGAAAGCATTATATTAACACCTGAGAAAAACAGATATCTTTCTGTTTTTTCAAGTAGTGAAATGGCTGTAGTCACTATAAAAGGTGCTGAGTATGAAGTAGAGAATTTTGAAATGAAAAAATCTTTCCCGATTGGTGTAAGTAACGAGTTTACAAATGAAAATTGCGTTGTAACTGTTCATAGCGGTTCAGTTTATGTATTGACAGTAAAAAAATAAAGTAACAAAAATCCTCCTTTACGAATAAAGTGTAATAACTTTAGGCGGCAAGGAGGTTTTATCATGAGACGGCGTAATAATTGCAGTAAATTACCTGCCGTTATTCTTGCGGTAGCAGGCGGGCTGATTTGCATCACTTATTTTTCTGCAGAGGTGCTTCTGGTATTATTTGCCGTGCTGCTTATTGCTATCGGAATATGGTTACTTATATGTTAGGAAAGTGAGGTTACATACTATGAAAATTGTCGTTTATAAAACACCGAAGCTATTGGCGGGATTTTTAAGATTATTTTTCCATATCAAAAAAAGTGAAGCGTAAAAGTAAAAGGCTATGCGTTGTGCATAGCCTTAAAGCTTTAAAATAAGGAATCTATGTCAATGTCATAAGAATCCTTTATCAGAATATATCTGTTGCCGTTTTCTTTGCAACTTTTAAGATAAAACATATTATCTTTTATGAGATTTTCTATATTAATATCGTCATATAATCGTTTTTCAATATCGCTTTCGTGAGCCTTGATATCCGAAAAATTATTTCTGATATATTCTTCACTCATAATAAGGCAGATATATCTGATGTTTTTGGCATACTCCTTTGTGAAGGACTTTTCCCAGTCGAAGGGTATATAGCAACCTTCTACAATTAAATTCTGATTATTTTCAATTGCAGTTTTTATCATTTCGCAGACAACAGGCCATAGATATTCCGTAAGGGCTTTGTCGTCGCTGCACGGTGTAAGCGATGTGTACCCACTTCTGATAAGTCCCATTTTAAGATGATCTATTGAGAGGTAGGGAAAGTGGCATTTTTCCAGTATCTTCTGAGCAAGCACGGTTTTACCTGTGTGACTTGCTCCTGAAATAAGGATTATCATTGTGTTGCTCCTAACATTTCACGCAAAGCGTTTAATTCTTTCAGATCGTACCAGTTTATGCTTCTCAGATTGATATTTTGTTTACAAAGTAAATCTGATGTCCGATCATTTTTTAGACGTTCGTCAGATTTAATCCTAAAAATAAATTCATCTATTTGAACGACCTTGTATGAAGAATTGTAATTATCAGTGTCGATATATGAATATTTTTCTTTTGCAAAGTCAATAACCAATAACGGACGCTTGACTTTATTTGTTTCTTCAAAATAAACAGACGGCTCAAGAAAAATTATATTTCCGTTCTCGTTGCTTGAGAAATTGTCGCAGAAACACATATCTGTTATATTCAAATAAAGATAAGGTTCATTCTTGTTTTTGAGTATTGCTAAAAATCCGATATAATTGCATAAGGAAACTTCTGCGATAGAATATATACAGCAAAGTGCATCGCTTTTGTCAACAGGATAAAATTTATCATATACATAAGGTATATGATTGCGGTTATCCCAATAAGGAAGAGCCGAAAAGTCAAATTTCCAGTCGTTTGGATAGTATTTTTCACTATTTTCATTTTGGATAAATTCGCTTGTCATCTTAATCTTATCTTTTCTTGTTATATCCTTTAAGCGTTATTATATGGATGTTGGTTTGTTGTAAAATGTATCTGTACTTTTATGGATGTCATAAACAGTGATTTTACTGTTTTTTCAGAGATCTCCATAATTTTGTAAGTGAGTGACCTTGTTCTTGTATTTTATTTATGTCGTATTTAAAATACTTAAAATATGACCATTCTTTTGCTTTTTCGGTAAAGCCATCCATTTCAAGCAATTTATAAGCCTGATAGAACATGTGTTCTGATTGTGATATATATCGAAGTTCTTCTATCTCTTCATTGACAAGTTGTCCAACGAAAAACTTTGATGCAACACCTGTTTTTTCGTCTCTGAAATATCCGAGTAAAAATATTTCTCCGGTTTTTTCTTCTCGCTCGATTGCGGTGAGTACCATCAGATGATTATCGCCAAATAATCTTTTTTTAAGTTCAAAGGATTCTGTATCATATAGAGAAAGAGCGGTTTTACATGAGTCAATATGATGTTCGATATTGTAAAAGATCTTACCGTCAGCAGAAAAAATCGCATTTTCGTCCTGACAACCTTCTACCTTGGAAAAACGGAATTTTTTAATGAGTGACAAGGTTTCAAGAGAGTAAATTGCAAGTTTACCAACTGTGGATTTTACAACCAAAATACTACCGTCCGGTGAAATCAAAGATGTATAAGCATAATTGATATCTTTGAATTTAGCAAGCTCCGTATTATTTTTATCGTATACATAAACAGTACTTCCGGTACATCCTATATTGAATTTATCGTTTCCGATAAAACTCCAGAAATTTTTCATATATAACACCTCCTAACTAAATTATAACAAATAAGAAAAAAAGATGCAACCGTTTTTTCGGAATATGTAATATTTATGTTATTTACGCATATAATAAATTAGAAAGCAATAATCAAATTTTAAAAAAATATTTTTAAAAACACTTGACAAACTTTTTTCTTTGTGGTATAATATACAAGCACTCAAGAAAGAGGAAGATATATCGCGGGGTGGAGCAGGGGTAGCTCGTCGGGCTCATAACCCGAAGGTCGTCGGTTCAAATCCGGCTCCCGCAACCATTTTAAAAGTCGGAGGCCAAGCGGTCTTAGGAAGAC
>JAZSHW010000053.1:0-12492 GCA_045533495.1 Ruminiclostridium sp.
ACGTTCAAAACAAAACTCCTCCAATAATCGTTGATGTAATAAATTATACCATATTATAGCAATGCCTTCGAGTAAAGCAGAGCAAAAAAATTTTAAATAAATAAAAGGAAAGAAATATATGAAGACCTATTTTATTGTAAACCCTGCATCAGGTAAAGAAAACTCTTTTAATGAGATAACCGAAAAGCTTAAAGGGTGCGATCTTCCCTATGAGATCTACACAACAAAATGTAAGAATGACGCTACGGAATTTATAAAAAAGATCTGCACTGAAAATCCGGACGAAAGCTTCAGATTTTGTGCCTGCGGCGGTGACGGAACTCTGAACGAAGTGGTAAACGGTGCGGTACATTTTGATAATGCTGAGGTTACCTGTTATCCTTGCGGTAGCGGAAATGACTTTGTAAAATACTATGGCGGCAAGGACAGATTTATGGATATAAAGGAGCTGATGACCGCTCCTGCTGAGCCTATTGACCTTATAAAAGTCGGGGACAGATATTCAATAAACGTAGTAAACTTCGGCTTTGATACAGAAGTATGCGTTACTATGGAAAAGGTTAAATCAAAGCCTGTAATAGGCGGCGGTAACGCATATACAACGGGTGTTGTAAAAGCGGTGCTTACCGCTATGAAAACAAAGGGTAACGTCTGGGCAGATGGTGAGCTTCTGAATGAAAAGAATCAATTTCTGCTCTGTACCGTAGCCAACGGCAGATACATAGGCGGTCGCTTCTGCTGTGCTCCACGTTCCGTAAACGATGACGGACTTTTAGAGGTCTGCCTCGCAAAAAAGATTTCAAGATTTACCTTTATAAAGCTTGTGGGAGTTTATGAAAAGGGCAAGCATCTTGATGACAAGAGGTTTTCAGATATACTCCGGTACCGCCGTTGCAAGAAAGTTGAAATAAAAGCTGAAAAGGGCTTTGCAATAACCATTGACGGCGAAGTGATTCCAGGAGAAGAATTTACCTGCGAAGTGGTACAAAAAAAGCTTAAATTTGCAGTGCCGCCTATGGCATCAGAAATAAAGAATAACGAAAAAGTAATGGCTATGGTATAATATGATATACGAATTCGATTGGAAAAATCCAAGTGAGTGGCAGCACGACGATACATTATCCTATGATGAGGAAAACGATGTCTTGTTTTTTGATACAGAAAAAGAAAACACTTGGTGTAAAAAAAACTTATAGAAATACCTGATGATGTAAACTGCTTTACTTTCTCCTTTGAGGCGGGAAACAGCTCTCCTGTAACAAGAGATTCTGACAGCGGCAGAGTAAGGCTCAGCTTTCTTGATGAAAACGACGCTGAAATAACAGGCTTTGATACTCTTATCTCGGAAAAGGAATATTTTTATAAATACACCGCTTCTTCAACGTCAATGCCCTTTCCCATTCCAAAAGCGGCTGAAAGGATGGTTATCGAGGCAAGCGGAACAAATCGTGGTAAAGGTGATCTTAATTTTTATTTTAAAAATTTCACCCTCGAATTTAAAAACGAGGAAAGTACAGAAATAATTACCGATTATACAGGAGTCTTCACTTCTGAGAAGGTCGGTGACAAGCTTATAAAAATCGGTAACGATTCTAAGCTTACGAGTATTGCTCTTGTTTTGCTGTTAGCGGTTATGTCGGCAGTTGGTATATACAAAATCGTTAAGTACGACAAATCAAAAAGCAAAGAACAGTAAATTTTTAAACAAAATCTGCAACAAACACAGGTGATAATATGACTAAAAAACGATTAGGTATAATACTGGGAATAATAGCCGTCCTTATTGCAGGCGTTATTCTTATATATAATTTCGGTTGGCGGATATGGGGATTTTCAGCTTGCAACTCGCCCGAAGATTACACCACATATCATTATGAAATAAAAGAAAATTCAATAGAATATCTCTTTAACAGATCAGGTCTTCATGAGCTTGGGCATACACTAGGTTACATAACTGAAGAAAAAGATGGTGTCTTAAAAATCGGTATAAAATATATTGATGGAATTGAGGGCATTTTTTTGGCAGATGTGCGGTTAGAGCAACTAACAATACCCATCACCGAAAAACCAAAAAAAATAATCCTTTGCGGAAACGGTTTTGAGATTGACATAGATGACCATGTCAACGAGGAATTATACGAAGAATATTTATATTTGCTAAATCAAGCAGAGATGCGAGAGCAAAATCAAACCAGCAAGTAAGTAGTTTTTCGGAAAGCGAACGGTAAAACGACAGCATATTTTTTAAGTTTTTAGCTTACATCGCAGCGAATGGTAAAAATAACCATTTAATTGCATTGACAGATGTACCCCCAAAATATGAATCTGTTAAATCGAGTTTTATTAGATATGTTATAAGCAACAATATAGATAATCCCCACCAACCCATTTCATATTATGTATTATCGAGGTGTCTATGAAAAAGAAAAGATTGATTATTTCAGCAACTATGCAATGTGTTATATATGGGCTGTTTTTGCTTTACGGTACATATTTATTCAAATTCTTTTACTGGATAGGATCAACTTTTTCTATTGCATACTCCGACTTTGTTCTCGTGATATATATTTTGATCGGAGTGCTTTGCATTTCAGTTCCGACTGTGATAGCAAGCATAAAATTTAAACCCTCCATCCTATCGGATATTTTAACACTGCCGATTATTTTTCCACTGGCTTATTTTTTTCACCCGGATGGCATGTATGGAATTGTACCAACTCACTTTTTCGGTAAAGTGGCAGATTGGAAAGTCGCAGTCGGAATAACCATTCTAATTGTAGTTGTTGAGCTGTCCACAAGTGGAATATGTATGCTGGTATATAAATTTAAGCATAGACGGAAAGGCTGAAAATTCAAATTTGAGCTTAAATATTCAAAATACGATTTAAAGGTCTGGAATGCCAAACCACCGCTTTCTTTATGCAATATTTGGCGAGGTTGGCATCCGCGGGAGGAGTTATAAACTCTGCTGCTACGGCTGTTACAAATTTATCTCCAAAATATAACATGGTGCACAACGATTTTATTGCATATTATATGGCTGGAAATGTAAAACCACCACATTGGGCTATTTCCTATTATATATTAAGCAACAAATTTTAAGCCGCAAAGGAGAAAAAGACGATGGATAAAAAAGTTAAGTTCCCTTTATCAATAAAATCAATATTCGTAGTTATAGTAACTCAAATTATAATTTATCTGCTCAATTTAATTCAAATAAACTGCGAGTTCAGTTCTTCGGATCATAATATAATAATTTCGTATTTTATAGTAATTTCGATAACAACAGTTGCGGTGCTTATATTCAAACCCAAACTGCGATACTTTGTGTTTGTTCCTCTTACCTGGATTATACTTATGTTTTTCTTCTTTGTTCCGGGCGTTTATCTGTCAGTACATGTGCCGTATTATGCAGATGTAGCATTTGCACTTTTGGATTCGGAATACAAAAGAATAATTGCACTTATTAATATATCATTACTAGAATTCTTAATAGTAGCAATTACTACAGGCGTCGGAAAATTGGCTTTATATCTCCACAATAAAACTACCCAACAAATTGAAGAAAAACAGGAGTAAGCATTCCGTCTTCGTCATAACCCCTCAGTGTCGGGAGAGATAAGTTTGAATAGGAATTTGGTGGGATATAGCCGGAATAAGCAAGGGCGGCATAAGATTATAATCTGACGAAGCTATATCAATATCTATCCACCCTAAACCCCAAACTACTCTTCTCACCATCCTTCCTGTACCTTATTTATTAGCAAAGTTAATATTAAACAGTAGATATGTATGAATGCTATTTTATACGGCAAAGGTTATTTTAGCAAATGGGCAGAAATAAGAAATTATGACAGGACATATTAATATGAAAAAAACTATAATTTTTTTAGTTATATCAATAGGGGTGATTGGGAGTCTATTTACTTTCTATAAGGCATTAAAAGCCTCATCTCTAAAAGAAGAAACTTTTGATGATAAGCTTAGTTATTACGCTAATAACAAGGTGGATTGCTGTTACTCGCTTACCGAGGAGGAACAAAACGAACTCTTGGAAGCCTTTAATGTAATCATTCCTGAAAATGAAAAAGAAGCTTTTATCTACAGCTTTGGTGTGGCATCGTTTTACTCTGATTCTAACGGGAAATCTAAGCAGTATGAATATTATATAGAAATAGATGGCGTGAACGACTACTTTGCCTTTTACGAAAGGAATTCTCACAGAGTAGGCGATAACGGATTACTTGGTAGGAGCAAAAATGAAAATTGTCATATGAATGGGAATTATGAGCCAACTAAAGAGGGAGAGAAGTACCTCCTTACTTATGACGAACCTGTATGGTTAAGAAACGGCAGTCCGTATAATGATGAAGAAAATGCTGTGTTTCAGAAGTTTGATTCATTATTCAGAAAAATGAAAGAAAGCAGAATGGTAGCGGAGGAAAGCGATGAGACAGAGTAAACAAATAATTTCAGCAGTAATTTTAGCACCTGTTATTGTGCTTTTGATTTCGGTTTATTCAAATGTGGTGCATATATTATTTAATCAATTATCCGATTTCTTCTATGAAAATCATTTTATGCTTATTCCACTATCAGTAATTAATATACTGGTGCTTGTTGCACTTGTATTTTTTCCAACTTTATTCGTGACACGAAAATTCAGAATTAAGCCTATACATACAATTATCAGTTGTGTAATAATTTACCTAATATATTCTGTAGTACCGTTTCTCCCATTCGTATTTATTGAAATTTCAGGCTATTTCAGTTCGGTTAGCTACGTATTATCTTCATGGATAGAGGTGCTTGTAGTATCATTCATAGCAGGCGTTATTATGTTTGTTACCTGCTATATTGCAAATAGAAAGAAAAAAGATATAACAAATTGATTTTTGATTTGTGTAGCAAAAGCCTGCCCCCGACACATATTGCTGTATCGGGGTGAGTGATTTGAGGCAAGGTTGGATAGGAAATTGGTGGTAAATATATAACAGCATCAGACAGTAATGCTGTGTCAAAAATTTATGACAAGCAGGCGAAAAAGGACTATAATCCATAAAAATTTAAAATTCTGATTGTAGAACCCCCTCCCGATTTTAATCGGGAGGGGGTCGGTTATCTTCTGTAATAGCTGTTAAATACAGGTCTTAATGCTTTATATAACGGCAAACATAGCACCGATGCTATAAAGCCTTTTGCAAAAGTAAAGGGACAGTTAAAGATTATAATGCACTCTAAAAGTCCGTTGACGTTAGGGTTTATTTCCTGATATGCAGCGATTATAGCCTCTATTGGCATAATGTTCTGGTAGATAGGATAAACGACAAAATAGTTTGATGCGATGCTGAGCAGAGCCATTGAAACACAGCCTATAATACAGCCGATTATAGCTCCTTTATAGGTATGTATCTTTCTTCCGATAATGCCTGCAGGAATAACGAGAGCACAGCTTAAAATAAAGTTTGAAAGCTCACCTACACCACCTGTCAACGACTGTTGCAGATTGATGACATTTTTTACAAGGCTGACGAATATTCCTGATATCGGACCCATAGTGAGAGAAGCCATAACTGCAGGAAAATCCGAAAAGTCAAAGGACATAAAATACGGCACAAGAGGAATTTTGAAGCTGAACATCATAAGTACTGCCGCTACTGCCGCAAGCATTGCGGTGAATACCAGCTTTCTTGTGTCGAAAAGCATCTTTGTTTTGCTGTTTGTGTTTGTTTCGTTCATAATAAAATCATCCTTTCTGAAGGCAGTGCCTTCTGACAATTCCCGCCTTTTATCAGAATTACTGATTACGTAGTTGTTCTGACGGCGGGGACATAAGTTTTCATTTGCCATTCTTGAAGATGGTGCTGTTTCAAAGGTGATTTATAAATTGTGCCTTGTGACTGAAAAAACGATTATCGGAAAAACTATACACGGGCGACTATCAGTTGCTCGTTTTGTCATTTCAGGTTGAAACCTAAGCTCGTCAGATCATCATTCAAGGCAAAAACAAGCCCTGCAATAATTGCAGGGCTTTTGATGCTATAGAAGTGTGAGCCGTATATAAATTTACGGCAACGCATTTCTGATTCTTTCATCCGGACTATACCGTCGGTTTCGGAATTTCACCGAATCAGCCAAAAAGGCTCGTGGACTTTACCACCGGTGGAGAATTTCACTCCGCCCTGAAACAGATTACAGTAATATTATATGTCCTTAGTTGCGATTTGTCAAGAGGTTTTGAATATATTCTTATTTCTCAGCCGAAAATAGAGCGGAGACGGTTAATAAAAGGTTTATCGTAATGCATTATAATTTTTAATTACCGAAGGGTAAAAAATACAAAAAATTGTTGCAAAAGAATGTTAAATAGTGTATAATTAAATATGATTATAATGAGATAATTGTACATAGTTTTTAGAGCGAACAGAAAGGAAAAGACAGATGATTTTTGATATAATGAGAGCCAACGGTATGCAGACGATAATATCTATTATCTTTGCTTACGCTGTTATTCTCTTTGTGGCATTCCCAATTCACGAATGCTCTCACGCCTTTATGGCAAAACTGCTTGGCGATGACACCGCCTTCAGACAGAACAGAGTAACACTTAATCCCATCGCACACCTTGACGTGCTTGGTACTATAGGTATCGTACTTTGCGGTATCGGTTGGGCAAAGCCTGTACCCGTAAACCCCACAAGGGCAAGAAAGGTTTCCGCAAGAGCGGCGATGGCTATTACTGCGGCGGCAGGACCTATATCCAACATACTTATGTCGCTGATATTCGTTATAGTGGCAAAATCAGTGCTTATGTTCGGAGGCAATGATACTACAATATTCTATGTATATCTTGCTTTCATTTATGCGGCACAGATAAACGTATCGCTTGCGGTATTCAACCTGCTCCCGATACCTCCCTTTGACGGTTCAAGAATTTTCCTTGTATTCTTAAAAGAAAAGACCTATTTCAAAATTATGCAGTACGAGCAGTATATAATGATTGGTATACTGATACTACTGTGGACAAATATACTTGATGGTCCGCTTAACTTCCTCAATAATGCGGTTATGAGCTTTTTAGATCTGATAACGAAATTTTTAGGATGAGTACTGAGCTTAATTTCAAGCTTGAGGTTTTCGAAGGGCCGCTTGACCTTATGCTGTCCCTTATTGCAAAGCACAAGCTGAATATATATGATATTGAGATTTCTCTGCTTTTAGAACAATTTCTGCTTTATCTTGAACAGATGAAGCAGGCGGATATAGAAATAGCCGGCGAATTTATGGAGATGGCGGCAAGGCTCATCTATATAAAATCTGCCGCACTACTGCCAAAGCACGAAGCAGAAGAAATGAAGAAGGAACTGGAAGGCGTACTGATAGAATATGCAATGTGCAAACAGATTGCAGGAAGACTGCAGGAAAGATTCTGCGGTGACCTGATATTTGTACGAAATCCTGTAGAGATCGATGAGGATAGATCCTATAACAACGAGCATGACCCTGACGAGCTGTTTTTAGCAATGTCAAATATAAGCTATAAAGAGGTTATAAGAAAGACTCCACCTTCAATAAAGCCTATCGTTGCAAAGAGCTTTGTAACGGTATTCACAAAGATAGTCCACGTTTTAAAAATAGTAATGAACGGTGAAAAGGTTAAGGTAAGCAGTCTTTATAAAAAGCAGCAGCGTTCTGAACAGGTTGCAACCTAGTTAGCACTTTTAGAGCTTTCTAAAAACAGCCGAATAAAGTTTTCAGAGGACAACAGATATCTTCATTTTGTGCCAAGAGAAAAAATTGAAGAAGAATTCAATTTTGCTGATGATTACAATGAAGAAAACGCTGTCACCGAATAATTAAAGGAACGGGAAATAAATTGGATTATAAAGAATCATTATGTATAATCGAAGCTATACTCTTTGCATCGGGCGAGCCTATAACACCCCAGCGACTGAGTGACGCCTCAGGGATTGAAAGAGATACCGTAGTAAAGCTTGTAGACCAGCTTGAAAGAAAATACAACGTATCTGACAGTCCCCTTAAAATTCTTCGTCTTGCCGACTCATACCAACTGGCAACAAGAGAAGAATATGCACCATATATCAAAAAGGCAATGGAGAACAAAAGACAAACAAAACTCTCCCCTGCCGCCCTCGAAGTGCTGGCAGTAATAGCCTACAATCAACCTGTAACAAAGGCTTTTGTTGAGCAGGTCAGAGGCACTGACAGTTCCGGTGTCATAAACACTCTTGTAGAGCGTGAACTTTTATGCGAGGCAGGAAGACTTGATCTTCCCGGTAAGCCTGTTACATACAAGACCACCGAGAACTTTCTCAGATGCTTTAAGCTGAGAAGCCTTGCAGAATTACCCTCTCTGCCAAATGCGGACGGACAGATGGAGCTTTCTGAAATTGCTGAGTATATCACAGACGAGGAAGAAGAATAAATCTGTCAGATAGCACACGGTACCACCGCTGACTTTAAAAGAAAGGAATGGTCATAAATATGGGCTGGCTTATATTTCTTGGCATAGTGCTGTTAATTGCTATCGCCCTGTTTATGTCGGTTTCTGTAAGCGTTTTTATTGACGAAGATGTTGACGTCAAGATAAGTTATGCCGGTATAACGCTTTTTAAGATTGATTCTACGGAAGACCCTGAAAAAGCGAAAAAGAAAAAAGCAAAAAAAGAAGCTAAGAAAAAGAGAAAAGAAGAAAAGAAAAAGCTTAAAGAAGAAAAAAAGCGTCTTAAAGCTGAAAAGAAGAGGAAAAAGTCAGGACAAGCGGCAGATGAAATAACATCCAATGAGTCTGACAACACACAGTCTGATACATCCGCTGATAAAACAGAACAGACTGAAAACGAAAAGAAAAAGAAAACTCCCGAAGAAAAGCAAAGGGAAAAGGAAGAAAAACGCAGAGAAAAAGCCGCTAAAAAGAAAAAGCTTGAAGAAACGATAGATCTCGTAAAGCTACTTGTAAAAAGTGCAGGCAAACCCGTAAAAAGGCTGATATCCCATATAAGAATAAACGATTTTTGTATAGATATCACAGCATCGGGTGAGGATGCGGCAAAGGCGGCTTTAAACTACGGAAAAATAAATATTGCTGTAAATGGGCTGCTTTCGTTCCTTTATCAGTTTGTAAGACTGCATGTAAAAAAAGTAAATATCGGCGTTGATTTTGAATCAGGCGAGACAAAATTCGCACTTTATTTCAAAGTAAAAATGAGGATAAGTACAGCCCTTGGCTGTGGAATATGGTTTCTTTTCAGAATGCTTAAATTAAGCCTGCAGAAGAACAACCAGAAAGAAGTAAACAATCAGAATACCACCGACGGTAAGCCTACGGTTAATAAGAAAGGAAAATAATCATGGCTGAAAATCACACTATCAACAATCTTATGACAACCTCTATGGAAAAGATAAGAGAGCTTGTTGACGTAAACACAATCATCGGCGAACCCATCACCTCCCCTGACGGAACTATCATTATCCCTGTTTCAAAGGTAAGCTTCGGTTTTGTATCAGGCGGTTCTGATATTCCTGCTCAGTCTCCCAAGGAAGTGTTTGCAGGCGGCAGCGGTGCAGGTATCACAATCAAGCCTGTAGCATTCATCATTGTACAGCGTGATGGCGAAGTAAAGATGTTAGAGCTTGGTGCCAGCGGCGGCAGCTCACTTGAGGGTATTATAAACAACGTTCCTGAGCTTATTGCAAAGGTAAAGAACATCTTCGGCAAGAAGGAAGACGGCGAAGAAGAGGCTGCTGAAGAAGAAACAAAGTAAATTATAAATAATTTTGTCCTTTCAGGCATAAGTATTTAAAAACTTTACTGAAAGGATAAATTATGAATATCAAAAAAATTATTGTTGCCGTATCAACATCTGTGCTATGTCTTTTTCAGATGACTCAAGCTGCCTTTTGCGAACCACTTTGCTACGAAAATCAAAATGCAGAAATAACTGTATCTGCCAGTGCCGCTATTCTTATTGAAGCGGATACGGGTACAGTGCTTTATGCGAAAAACGAAAAAGAACACCGCTCTATTGCCAGCACCACAAAGATAATGACTACCCTTCTGACATTAGAAGAGGGTGACCTTGACTCCCCTTTTACCGTGGACAGCACCGCTATACTTGTAGAAGGTACATCCATGGGACTGAGAGAAGGCGATATAGTCACAAGAAGAGCTTTGTGCTATGGTATGCTTTTACCATCAGGCAATGATGCGGCAAATGCGGCGGCAATAAATATATCGGGTAGCTACTCTGCCTTTGCCGAAAAGATGAACGATAAAGCGAAAGCTTTATCAATGGAGAACAGTAATTTTGTCACTCCTTCGGGACTTGATGCAAAGGGACAGTATTCCTGTGCCTATGACTTAGCTGTGCTTACTGCCTACGCTCTTAAAAATAATGATTTTAAAGAGATATGCAGTAAATCAAATGCAAAGGTGAGCTTTGGAAATCCACCTTATGAAAGATGGCTCAGCAACTCAAACAAGCTACTGAAGTCATACCCTGACTGCATAGGTGTAAAAACAGGCTTTACCGATGATGCGAGAAGAACTCTTGTTTCTGCGGCAAGCCGTGACGGAGTAACGCTTATAGCGGTAACTCTTAATGCTCCTGATGACTGGCAGGATCACACTAAAATGTTAGACTACGGCTTTAGTCAGGTGAAATGCCGCAATATGTGCTATAACGCAGACAATCTTTCGTTATCGGTTGTTGGCTCTGATAAGGAATTTGTAAAGCTTACTTCAAAGGAAGTTTCACTCCCCGTTACAGAAAGCCAGAAAAGCGAAGTCAAAGCAACTGTACACCTGCCACGTTTTATTTATGCAGGCGTAAAGTCAGGTGAAAAAGTCGGAGAAATCGAATATATCCTGAACGACAGAATTATAGCTGTAGCAGATATAATCACAATGGAAGAATGTAAAGAGAAACCACAAGAGGTTGACTTCTTTACCGGTATTTACAGATTTATAAGAAGATTGCTATCTTTAGCATGAGAACAAAAGGAAAGAAAAGAATGGAAAAGGTAAGATTACAGAAGATAATTGCAGACAGCGGCTACTGCTCAAGAAGAAAAGCTGAAGAATATATCGAACAGGGTGCTGTAAAGGTAAACGGCAGACCTGTAAAGCTTGGCGACAAGGCTGACCCCAAAAACGATCTTATCACCGTAAATGATGAAAAGATACAGGCAGGTGCGGCAAAGCTTCGCTACATAAAGCTTTATAAGCCGAGAGGATATCTTACTTCAATGGCGGATGAACATAACGAAAAGCTTATTACAGAGCTTCTTACTGACATTGAGGAAAGAGTTTATCCTATAGGCAGACTTGATAAAAACTCTGAAGGTCTGCTTTTACTTACAAACGACGGTGCATTTGCCAACAGCATAATGCACCCCTCAAAGCACATAAAGAAACGCTATCGTGTTACTGTTAAAGGAACAGTCAGCGATGACAAGCTGACAACACTTGCATCGGGTGTTAAGATCGACAGCGGAGTTACACTCCCCTGCACTGTTTCTGTGCTGACAGAGGAAGAAAACAGAACTGTTCTTGAATTCGTCATTTCTGAAGGTAAAAACCGTCAGATAAGAAAAATGTGTGAAGCGGTCAAGCTTGAGGTTATGAGACTTAAAAGAAACGCTGTCGGCAACGTAAAGCTTGGTATGATGAAGCCCGGACAGTGGGAGGACCTTACTGCAGAGGAGTTAAAGGGGCTTAAGTCACTTATAAAGAATGAAAAGCTTAACCCCGCAGGAAGACGCGGGAGATAAGCTATGATCACCATTTTACAGAACACTGAATATAAAGATGGTATCCTTTTTGAAGCAAGGGACGGAGATGAGATTTTAGGTACTCTCCTTTGCGAAACTGATAAGGATACTCTCGTAATAAAAGAAATAAAATCAACCGGCTTTTTAATAGATGGACTTTGTCGTGCCGCACTCAATTACGCTTTCAACAGATTTGTGAATAAATGCAGATTTGAAAAGCAGGAGGAATCAGTCTTAAAGGAGCTTTTAAGACTTGATTTTGTGCAAATCGACAATTATTGCATAGATAACATTGACAATTTTTTCACATCACATAAAAATTGCAAAAAGTGAAAATTAGGCTTGTTATTTTTCACAAAATAAGATATAATTAATATGATTGTATTGTGTTTTGAACACAAAAACATAAAACGGAGGATATTAAGCAATGAAGAAAACAATTGCGGAAATGTTACAGAGTTCTTCAACAAGTGCAGCGGCTGAAAAGCTCATAAAGCTCTTTGATGAAGACAGCTTTGTAGAGCTTGATAAGTTTGTTGGTAAGGATAATAACACAGCAGGCGTAATCAGCGGTTATGGCTTTGTTGACGGTGCTGTGGTTTATGCATATGCACAGGATACAAGCGTAAAGAGTGGTGCAACAGATGAAAGTGCGGCTCTTAAAATCAAGAAGGTTTACGACCTTGCATTAAGAAACGG
>JAZSHW010000022.1:0-19817 GCA_045533495.1 Ruminiclostridium sp.
ACAACAACTACTACCACTACTACCACTACAACTACAACTACAACTGCACCTGAAACAACTACTACAACCACTACAGCTACAACTCCTGCTCCTGAGCCTGTTCCTGAAGAAGAGGTGACTGTAAGCTTTTCAAAAAATTCGGGTATATATGCCTCTGCCTTTAATCTTACTATAAAGTCTGAAACAGCAGGTCAGATATATTACACTCTTGATGGAAGTGATCCTACAATAAGTGATACCGCTGTTTTATATAACGGTGCTATAAAAATAACCGACAGAAAGAACGATAAGAATGTTGTATCTGCTGTTGATCCTGTGCTTTTTGCAGGTAGTTATAATAAGGTAAACAGCAAGAGAGACGGCTTTACCTGTGAAATTTCCGCTCCTTCTGATAAGGCTGTAGATAAATGCACCGTAGTAAGAGCTGCTGTTAAGAAGTCAGATGGCACTTTCGGCACAGATTCCTCTGCTACCTATTTTATTGGTACTGCCGAGGAACATATCAAGGGCTTAAAGGAAAGCTGCAATGCCGCAGGAATGGATCTTGCAGTAATCAGTATAAGTATGGATTACGACGATCTTTTCGACAGCACAAAGGGTATATATGTAAAGGGTGATATCTTTGATAAAGCCTTAAAGGAATATTTAAGTCAGAACAAACTTCGCGACCCTGAAACTGCCCGTTCACTTGACGCAAACTATAAGCAGAAGGGCAAAGAATGGGAAAGAGAGGTAGCTCTTTCCATGTTCGAGTTTTCCGCTGATGGTACTGCTACAGAGGTAATAAACCAGAACTGCGGTATCAGAGTGCAGGGTAACTATTCCCGTTCTGATGTACAGAAGGGTCTTAGATTATACGCCAGAGATGAATACAGCAAAAAGAATTTTAAATATGCCGTATTTGGTGAGGATTATCTTAACGATAATGGCGAGGTAATGGATAAATTCAAGACTCTCGTTCTTCGTGCAGGCGGTAACTGTGCATTTTTAGCCAAGTTCAACGATACCTACTGGCAGTCGCTGGTTGAAGATATGGATATCGAAACAAAGAAATCCCGTCCCTGTGTTGTATACATAAACGGCGAATACTGGGGAGCTTATGTTCTTGAAGAAGACTACACAGACGATTACCTTGAAGATCTCCACGGAGTAAACAAGGATGACGTAGTAATCTATAAGGGTGATGCAGAAGCACTTGAAATCGGTTATAAGCTTGATGAAGGCGAAATTCCCGAAGGTGAAGAAGAGGATTACTACTTTACAGAGCTTAAAAACTTTTTTAAGACACATAAAAATCTTAAGAACCAGAAGGATTATGATGAATTTGTAAAGCTTGTAGACCCCGAGTCTGTAAGAGATTATTTTGCAGTAGAATGCTGGATAAACAATAAATGGGACTGGCCGGGTAAAAACTGGTCTATGTGGAAAACAATAAACACAGACAGTAGCAATGAGTATGCTGACGGACGCTGGAGATTTATGCTTTATGATGTTGAGTTCGGCGGTATCAGTGGATCAGGTGATGCCAGAACAAACACCATAAAGGAAGATAACTATAAGCCCAACGGCCTTCTTGATATGGATACAGATAATCCTGCGGTTTTATGCTTTGCTTATCTTATGACAAATGACGCTTTCAGAGAGGATTTCTGCAACACTCTTACAGGACTTTCTGACGGATATTTAGAAAAGAACAGAGCAAAGGAACAGCTTCAGTATTTCAAAAATACATACGCACCGCTTTTCGATCAATTCTTTGCACGTTACAAGGGAACAGGCGATAAGAATGATGCCATTAACGGCGGATACGGCAGTGTAAAATGTATTGATGATTTCCTTTCAAGCAGATATAAATACATAAAAGCACAGACAAATTATTGCGAAAAGATTTTAGGATAAAAAGGACGCCTGAGAAGATATCTTCTCAGGCGTTGTTATATTTATTCGTTAAACTAAATTGTTATTTAGCGGTCGGTGACCGCTGACGATTCCGCCTACGGCGGCGGGGCGTCCGGGAGTCATTGGTCTAAAGACCGTCACTGTTTCTTACGAAACAGTTTGCCCCTACAATTTTCCCCTCAACGTTGCGGATTGCGTGTAGGGGTCGGCGAGCAATCCAAAGGATTGCGGCACCCTTTAGGGTATGTCCTCTGACGCCCCCGTTATGATACATAACACAAACCGTCAACCCATCGTCAAACAACAATTTATATTACTGCAAATTTTCAATAATAAAATCGACCTCTGATACAAATCAGAGGTCAGTGGTCGGTTTGAAATTGTGCTATTGTGTAATCTCTGCGTTCACAAATCTTCGCATACTGCAAATTTGTAAAATGGAGCAGTCCAACAGGACATATATTTTCCGATAAATCGGAAAATTGTCGCAGTCTTTCAGACTGCTGCGGTGGTTTTTAAAATCCGTGATTTTAAAAACCAAGGGAAACTGCCCGCGGTGGCACACCGCCGTTCACATAAAGCTTAATTTCTTTACATTCATATCCTGAGAGAAGGTTATAACATTATACATAAACAGTACTGATTTATAATCTTCAAGATTTACTCCCACATCCTCGAAGGTGCCGTTGATATATCTTAAGTCAACGACTGTTATATCGCTGTAATTCTTTGTGAGGAAGGGAACAAGAGAATGTGCATAGCTGTCCTTGATGACAAGAAGTGAGCCGTTATCCGCTTCTGCGGATATATTACTTTTGATGTTAAGAACAGGCACATTCGCTCCAAGGAAGGAAGAATATTTATCCTTCTTTTCAAGGTAGCTTCTGAAATACATACTGCCATAATCTTTTATTTCCATACCATTGTTTACCTTGACAATAACCGAGGGATCGCCGTTTGAAAGGGTGTAATAGTCAATAGTATCAGGTGTTATGCTGTTATCAAGAGTCTTTGAATAAAGAGTACCCTTAAAGGAATTTGAAGCGTGCTCAACACTGAATTTATCAAGGGTGTAGGGAGTATACTTCATTGTTTTTGAAGCGGAATTGTATGCGTAATAGGACGCAAGACTTGTCCAGTGGTGGTCTGTGCGGTAGTATATATAATTATCTCTTGATGCGTATAAATCGGTGAATACATCTATGCCTGTAATTGCAGGAGTATTTTCATAACATAATTTTATAAACGCCTTCTGACTTGCAATGCCACAGTTTTCAGGGAGAGTATCCTCATATATTCCTTGAGCTGTGGGAGCTAACATAAAGTACATATTTATATCAGGATTTTTTTCGGCAAACTGATTCATTGCGGCAAGGTTTTTATCTACCGATTCCTTGTCATAGGTTTTCCAGGCTTCGATCATTCTGCCGTCTTCCGTGAATACGCCCTTTATTTCCTTTTTACCAAGGAGCTTATCGAAATTATTTTTAATACCTATCCAGTTTTCTCTTAAAAAGATTCTGTCGGAGAAGTATTCTTCGAAATCAGGAGTAAACTCCTTATCAATGATATTATCAAGAGAAAATTCAGGGAAATCTTTTAAATATCTGTTTTCATTTTCGCTGAATACCTTTCCTGTATTTGAAAAACAGTTTATCAGTGTAATTATCGGAATTATAACTGATATCAGAGAAAAGAGTCCTATCGTAATAAATTTGTGTATATCTTTTTTCATTTTTTAGTACTCCTTTCCTTAGAAATTGAAATATAAGAAGGGGTTATAGGTCTGATCAACAAGATATGCAGTACAAAGAATAAATAATCCCATTGTCACCACAACACCTGCATAGTTTATAACAAGAGCTGACTTTGTGCGGATAAATTCCACTGTCTTTTTAGGAATATCGGTACAGCCTATTATGCAGATTATGAAGGTTATTCCGTAGGTTGCGAGATAGTACAGTGCCGTGCTGTCAACAAGTATTCCGCTTGCACCGAACATTGTAGCCATATATGTGCCTGCCGCAGCAAGATCGGCGGTGTCGAATAATACCCATCCGAGTATTACAAAGAACATTGTATAGATCATTCTGACTGCCGTGGGCAACTTATCAAGAACTTTTCCAAGGAACAGCTTTTCAAGTATGATTATAACGCCGTAAAGCGATCCCCAGAGGATAAAGTTCCAGCTTGCTCCATGCCATACACCTGTTAAGAACCATACAACCGCAAGGTTGAATACCGTTCTTCCCGTACCCTTACGGCTTCCGCCCAAAGGGAAATAAACATAGGATTTAAACCATGAGCCGAGGGTAATATGCCATCTTCTCCAGAATTCCGAAATGCTCTTTGATAAATAGGGGTAATCAAAGTTCTGAGGGAAGTTAAAGCCCATCATCTTTCCAAGGCCTATTGCCATATCAGAGTAGCCTGAAAAGTCGAAGTAGATCTGGAAGGTAAAGGCGAGTATACCAAGCCATGATGTCAGAACCGAAACACTTCCCATTTCCATAGCCTTTACTGTAGTCCATAATGAACCGATGCTGTTTGCGATAAGCACCTTTTTAGCAAGACCTATTATGAACTTTATAATGCCATCATAAATCAGATCAATGGTAATGCTTCTGTCGTCAAGCTCTCTTGCCACATCGTCATATCTTACGATAGGACCTGCAACTATCTGAGGGAAGAGGGTTACGAAAGCCGCAAAGCTGATGGGGTTTTTCTGTACCTTTACATTGCCCATATACAAGTCTATTGTATAGGACATTGACTGGAAGGTGAAGAAGCTGATGCCGATAGGCAACATATTCATCGGTAAGAAGTCTATACCGAAGAAATTCATATTGGTTATATCAATTAACTGCTGACCTGCAATGGCGTTTATGTTTTCTGCAATAAAGCCGCTGTACTTGAATATGCCGAGCAGACCTAAATTCATAACTAAGGAAACGATAAGGCATATAGTTCTCGGGATTTTCCGCCCTTCGTACTTGTTCATTATAAGTCCTGCAAAATAGTCTATCATAGTGGAGATAAGCATTACCACCACATAGATAGGTTCTCCCCAGGAGTAGAAGAGAAGTCCTGAAAGCAGGATTATAAGATTTTTGCCTTTTTTAGGTGACACATAATAAATAAGAAGTGTCAGCGGCAAAAATAAAAACAGAAATACGGGGGTTGAAAATACCATTTTTTATTACCTTCCATTGTTTATTTTTGATATAGCTTCATTGTAAGTTTTCTCATCATAAAGACGGTTTATTATTTCAAGCATCGTAGCTGTATTTACAAGTGGGGGAAGCCCGAGCTCCTTTAAAAGCATAGCTCTCAGAACGGACGAATTTTCTTTTCCGATAAGCCCGTCGTCCATAAGCCTTGACCTGTCAAGAAAATCCTCTCTGTTACTGTTTTCGCTCATAACTCCTGCATCAGAAAGGGCCTTTGTGAGTATATCGGCATTAAGACCTTCAACACCGAGCAGTCCTTCTGCCGACGGTTTCTCCTTGCGTTTTTCTTTACCCTTTATCTGAGGTACAAAGACGTTTATTATCTCACCTTCGGTAATACAGCCCTTTATATGATTGCGTATCTTAAAGCCTGCACTGTCGCTGTCGGTAAGTATTACAAGACCTGAGCTTTTTGCAAGGGTCCTTATAAGGGATAGCTTTTCCTTATCCTTGAAGATACCAAAGCCGTCGGTGGTGATGATAACTGCATCAAGCAAAGAACTTAACTTTATTTTGTCATATTTTCCTTCTACTATTACAGCCTGCTTTAATCTTATCACAATAATTATCCTTTTGTCAGAATGTATTTTTGGTGTCAAAAAGCATAACAACCGTCTGCTCGAGCACCATTCTGCCGTTTATTGAGGTTGTTTTAAGCTTCATATCAGCGTCAAAGAGTATTTTTACAGCTTTTCTTATATACTCGGGGCTGAGCCTCGCTACAGCATTGAACGCCTTAGATACAACAAAAGCACGGTTTTTGGCATAAGCAAAATCCTCTGTGCATTGCCCCGGTGTGATACTGTTATCCCTTGCCACCGCCGCTCTGTAAAAATCAAGATAATTTGATGAAAGGGCGGCAAGTATTGCGATAGGCTCTATTCTCTGGACAAAGAGATCATCGAGTATCATAAGAGCCTCTTTTTTATTACCTCTTGTTATAGCGTTTGATAAAGCGTAGATGCTTGTATCAAGCTGTTTTACAGTAAGGGCGTCTATATCTTTCTTTGTTATTTCTCCGCTTTGTCTGTAACAGCAGAGCTTTTCAGTTTCTATAGAGCAAAGGGTCAGATTACATAGATTTGAATTAACAAGATAAAGAGCATTGGCTCTTGATATCACACAGCCGTTTTTAGCGGCTTTTTTTATTACAAGCTCAGCAATCTTGTTTGCATCAAGCTGGGTAAATTCACAAAGCGAGCAGTTCTTCTGCTTTGCAAGCTTTGTTATATAGTTTTTATTCTTGTTCTTTTTCCCTCCCGATGGGGTTAATCCTGTCAGATATATGATAACTGTACATTCGGGTGGAATGTTTTCGAGTATTTCTGCTATTCTGTCGCTGTCCTCGTCGGAATATTTGTCTAAATCGAGGTCGTTTATCACAACTGCTTTGCTTTGTGCAAACATAGGGAGGCTTTCTACACTGTCATAAAGAGTATCAATAGAAAAAGTGCCGTTTAATCTTATTACGTTGATATCATCGTGATTTTTTCCGATTACCTTGTCAAGCACCTTATTTACATAGGTTTCAGTGAGAAATACTTCTTCACCATAAAAATAGTAAAGCTGTGATAAAACTCCGCTTTTTAAATCGGTAGCTAATTTTTCTTCGGTAGTTTTCACTCAAATCCCTCCTTAAATATGCTTTTTGTTTATTACAATACCGCTTTGTGTAGCGGTTATGGATGTTTCTGTATAGTAAAGTGCAGTACAATTATCGGTTAATTCTTTCTGCTTTTTATCTATAAGAAACAGCATCGTGTCACTATATGGCTCGGCTTTAATATAGCCATAGCATATATTTATTTTATCATCAGCGGCCTTTGTGATATCCGAGATATTCACACAGTATCCGCCGAAGGTTATTGTCGTATTATCTTTGTCAAAGGATATATCTGATGAGGCTGTGTTGATAGTGTAGGTTTCGTAAACTTCACAATCCTGAAACAGCAACAGATTATCCGCTAAATATTTATCATCCTTGTCAAGAATAACGATATCACATATATCGCTGTACATATCGCTTGCCATTTTAAGAGAATTTGTAGAATTATCGGTTATTCTTAAAAAGTCAAGCTGTCGTTTGTTTTCACCCATCATAAGTGTGAGCAGTCCCGTACAGACGTAATCTCCGCCGCCTGTTATAACTGCACCGCAGTAATCGGGAGTGCTTATAAGAACATAACCGTTTTCTCCGTCACTGCCGGGTGTTATTCTTATATATTTGCTTTCAATGTGTTTATCTATAGCGATAAATCCTATATAAAGCAAAACTGTACAGCAGGATGACACAAGAACAGAAATGCCTTTATGTTTTCTTATAAGGATTACAGAGCATACAGCTATCACAATAGCACCAAGCATTATGTAAGCGGTAAAGGGTGAACTGTAATGGTAATGAGAAAAGGGAAGCTTTGCAACGTAAATGAAAAGCTCCATCATCACTTTACAGCAGTAATGAGCGGGAATAAGCAGTACGTTTAAAAATCCACCGCTCAGTGCATAGATCAGCATAAAGCCAAGTGCCACAGTAAAGACGGGCACAGTAATTATTGATACTATAACGCCGTAAAGAGAAAACATATTGAAATATATAAGCGATAAAGGCAGACCCATAAGCGAAGAAAATACACTGCAACAAACACAGTCTGTAAGCTTTACGGGTAGCCTTTCATATTTGTCGGTGAGATATTTCGAAACCTTCGGAGCTATTTCTCCTGCCCCTATAGTTGTTGCAACAGATAATATAAATCCTGCGTCGTGACAGGCAAGTGGGTTTGCAAGACAGATTATAAGTATTGCAGTACCAAGAGAATTCATACAGGCACCTTTTCTGTAGAAAAAGCCTGCCATATAGTGAATTATCAGCATAATTCCCGACCTTGTGACCGATGCCGTAAGCCCGAAAAAGACCATAAAGCATAGTATAAAGAGGATTATTACAATGATATTTGTTCTCGGTAATACCGATAATTTAGTCATCTTAAGAAGTGATGCTAAAATCGACACTATAAGGGTAAGATGCATACCCGATACGGCAGTAAGATGTGCCACGCCTGCTGCTTTTATACAGTAGCTTTCATACCCTGAAAAACCTGACTTATCACCTAAGAAAATACCCTTCATCATAGCAGAGCCGTTATCGGGGTAAAGATAGGAAAATTCTCCTGACAGCTTTTCTCTGTATTTATAAAGCTCTGTGAATAAGTTCCATTCTTCATTCTTTTCGACTGTGATATCGGACTTTAATGTGCCACGGAGCCTTATTCCCTTTGACAGATAATAATCAGCTGATTTAAAGGGAGCGGAGTTTTCAAGCAGAGAAAAGCTGCAACCGAAGGTAAGCTTATCTCCCACAGTAGTATCTGTGTCTTCTGCATACATAATAAAATCCGCGGTATCAGAATGAATGGTATATATCGCAATATCGTTGCCGATACCTTCTTTTTCTGTGATTATCCCCTCTATAAGATACGCCCTGCCGTCTGTTATGCTTTTTATTTCCGCTTCAAGCATTGTTGCGTAAAGGCTGTAGGTTATAAATGCAATAGTGACAGGAATTATAATATAGGTAAAGGGTTTGTTTTTAAGAAAAACTATCGCCATAAAACTATTGAATACAAGGAATATGGTGATAAATTGCGGAGCGAGTTTTACATAAAGAAAAACAGAGGCGAGGAGCAGACCGAATAAGTATGAAAATCCGATAACTGCTAACCTCTGCCTCATCATAATCTTTTCCTTTATTATGCTAATTCGATACTTAATTTTTTACCGCCAAGTAAGTGGAAATGCAGATGCTTTACTGTCTGACCGCCGTCTTCGCCGACATTGGTAACAATTCTCCAACCGTTTTCAAGGTTGCAAGACTCGGCAATCTGACGAGCCGTTAACATAATTTCACTTACAACAGCTACATTGTCCTTGTCAAGTGCATGAGCACCTTCAATGTGCATTTTGGGGATTATAAGAACGTGAACGGGAGCCATAGGATTTATATCCTTGAAGGCTATTACGTTTTCACTTTCATAAACCTTTTCTGAAGGGATTTCACCCTTTATTATCTTACAAAAAATGCAGTCCATATTATTCTCCTTGAATTAACCTATCATACCTGCAACAATACCTTCAAGAGCGGCAAGTGCTTCATCAATCTTGCTTATATCAGCAATACCTGCCATAGCACTGTCAGGGCGTCCGCCACCCTTACCGCCTGCAATTGCGGCGATTTCCTTTACTATCTTACCTGCGTTAGCACCCTTGTCGATAGCTTCCTTACTGCATATACAGAGGAAATTACCCTTGCCGTCAGCTGTGCCTGCAAGTAAAGCGATGAAGGATTCGCTGCTGTTCTTGATTTCGTCGCCTGCCTTACGGAGATTGTCTCCCGTAACACCTGAAAGTGTAGCACTGATAAGCTTTATTCCATTTACTTCCTTGGTATCGCCGAGTTCCTTTAACTGACTTGCGGAGATAACGGAGTTAAGTCTGTCTATTTCACCCTGCATTGTGTGCATTTCTGCCATTATGCTTTCACACTTCTGTAAAAGAGCAGCAGGGTTTGCAACCTTTAAGGTCTGAGCGGCAGATGCTATTACTTCCTTTGCCTTGTTATATTCGGAAAGTACGTTAAAGCCTGTTACCGCTTCAATTCTTCTGACGCCTGATGCAACAGAGGATTCGGAAACAATCTTGAAAAGACCTGCCTTTGCAGTGTTGTCAAGGTGTGTACCGCCGCAGAATTCTGTGGAGATATCGCCAGCCTGAACGACTCTTACAATGTCACCGTATTTTTCGCCGAATAACGCCATAGCACCCTTCTTGCGTGCTTCTTCTATAGGAAGCTCTTCTGTAATTACAGGGATACCCATAAGTATAGCGTCATTTACGATAGCTTCAATCTTTTCAATTTCATCGGGAGTAACCGCACTGAAGTGGCTGAAGTCAAAACGGCATCTGTAGGGGTCTACATAAGAACCTGCCTGATGTACGTGATCGCCAAGAACTGTTCTTAATGCTGCCTGTAAAAGGTGAGCACAGGTGTGGTTTCTTGCTGTTGCCATACGCTTTGCCTTGTCAACGCTTGCAGTAACTGTATCATTTGTATAGAAGCTTCCGCTTTCTACGATACAGCTTAAAATATACTGACCTGCTGCAGTCTTCTTTGTATCAACGACCTGCATTACATTGTCACCTGAAACGACCACGCCGCAGTCGCCTACCTGACCACCGCTTTCAGCATAGAAGGGAACAGTTTCAATAACTACTGTAGCCTCTTCGCCTTCGCTGATACTGTCACATACTTCACCATTCTTTATCATAGCGAGTATCTTTGTTTCAACACTAAGCTCTGTGTAGCCTACAAAGGTTGTAGTAAATGCATTCAGTGCTGTAGCAGTAGCTTCATCCCAGCCACCCTTGAATGCCTGGTTTGCTCTTGCGTTAGCCTTCTGCTGATTCATAAGCTCATAGAACTTTTCTTCATCTATACCGATATTCTTTTCCTGAAGAATTTCTCTTGTAAGGTCCAAGGGGAAACCGTAAGTATCGTGGAGCTTGAATACCTTGTCGCCGCTGAGAACGGGATTTTCTGTATCTTTAAGCTCTTCAATGTATTCACTGAGTATCTGCATACCCTTGTCTACAGTCTTTGCAAAGCTTTCTTCTTCGGTTCTTATAACCTTCTTGATATATTCTCTCTTTTCAGCAAGCTCAGGATATGCTGTGAGGTTTTCGTCTATAACTGTATCGCATACTTCATAAAGGAAGGGCTTATTTACACCGAGGAGTCTGCCGTGTCTTGCGGCTCTTCTTAAAAGTCTGCGGAGAACGTAGCCTCTGCCTTCATTTGAAGGACGAACACCATCGCCTACCATAAAGGTTGTAGAGCGGATATGGTCTGTGATAACACGGATAGAAATGTCAGAGTTTTCATTTTCCTTATATGTTACATTTGCGATAGAGCAGATCTTTTTCATAATGTTCTGGATAGTGTCAACTTCAAAGAGGTTGTCCACATCCTGCATTACACAAGCAAGTCTTTCAAGACCCATACCTGTATCTATGTTCTTTGTTGCGAGCTGTGTGTAGTTGCCCTTACCGTCGTTATCAAACTGAGTAAATACGTTGTTCCAGATTTCGATAATTCTGTCGCAGTCGCTTGCCTGTTCAAAGCTTTCAAAGAGACCGTATTTTTCGCCTCTGTCGTAGTGGATTTCAGAGCAGGGGCCGCAGGGACCGCTGCCGTGTTCCCAGAAGTTATCCTTCTTACCAAGCTTTATGATTCTGTTGCGGGGTACGCCTACTTCTGTAGCCCAGATCTCGCCTGCCTCGTCGTCTTCTTCATATATTGTTACCCAGAGTCTGTCTTCAGGGATTTCAAGTGTTTTTGTGAGGTATTCCCAGGCCCATGCAATAGCTTCGTGCTTAAAGTAATCACCAAAGGAGAAGTTACCAAGCATTTCAAAATATGTGCCGTGACGGGCAGTCTTACCTACATTTTCAATATCAGGGGTACGGATGCACTTCTGGCAGGTTGTTACTCTGTGTCTCGGAGGCTCTTCGATACCCTGGAAATATTTCTTTAAAGGAGTCATACCTGCGTTTATAAGCAGAATAGAATTGTCACCCTGAGGTACGAGGGGAGCAGATGCCATACGCAGATGATCCTTGCTTTCAAAGAAGCTGAGGTAGCTTTCTCTTAAATCGTTTAATCCGGTCCATTTCATAGTTTTTGTTGTCCTTCCGTTTTATAAAAATTAAATTTTTTTCTTAAATAACGCATCCTTTTAATTATAGCGTTTTCTGACGTAAAAGTCAATACAAAGTAAGGCTTGCTGAATGCTTTTACCATTTCTTAAATTATTCTTCGTAATACTCATCGTCATAGGTTTCGTCAGCTTCTTCTTCGGTGCTTTCTTCTTCCTCTTCTTCACTTCCCGTTTCTTCGGATGAAGAGGTGTCGTGGTTGCCTTCTTCAATAGCCTTTATGCTGTCTGTTATGTGAGTAAACAGCTTTGTTATCCTTGATGTAGGACGCTCAAAGTATATGCTTTCTACGATTATTACCTTGCCGTTTGCCACAGCGTCAAGCTGAGAGAATATTTCGTGTTCTTTAATATCAGAGATTTCAAATCTGTCGCTTAAGAATATTATCTCAGGCTGATTTTCGAGTAACTCTTCTGTGGGGTCGGCGTAGCCATTGTTTTTTTTCGCTTTGTTTTCTCCGAAAAGAGAAAGAACATTATGTTCAAAGGTATCTCCACCGGCCAAAGCCATTGTAGGAGAGATGTATACAAAACTTTTTTTCTGAGTCTTTGCAGCATCGTTTATTTTGCTTTGTACTGCTTTGTAGGAGCTTATCCCTTTATCCTCACCGTGCAGAAGTCCCTCAAAGGCAAGTCCGATAAATTTATAGACATTCTGAAATTCCTGAATGGTTTTCGGTGAGCTTATCGTAAGGATCTTTATGCCTTTAGCCTCAATTGCTATTCTGTCCTTTGTTATAAGGGGAGTTGCAGTTATTACAAGATCGGGCTTTATTGATGTTATCTTTGATATATCCGGTGCTGTACTGCTTCCTACCGTCTGTACTGAGGAAACCGCTTCGGGATAATCGCAGTAATCACAAACACCCACAAGACTGTTGCCATAGCCCATTTCGTAAAGAATTTCCGTATAAGCGGGGGTCAGCGAAATTACAGTTTCCACAGCCTTTGTTATCTCAGTATCATTCAAAATAACAGGGAAATCTTTCACAACTTCTTCCACGTATGAAGAAGTCTGCTCTGTAACCGATTCTTCGGGGGCGGTGGTCTTGCCCGGTATCAGCATAAT
This sequence comes from Ruminiclostridium sp., assembly GCA_045533495.1. Lineage (GTDB taxonomy): Bacteria > Bacillota > Clostridia > Oscillospirales > Ruminococcaceae > Ruminiclostridium_E. The sequence continues at coordinate 12,966 of JAZSHW010000022.1, forward strand.
CTTCTGACAACCCGAAAGTAAAAGTGTGGCTATAAGCATTACCGCTGTAAGTTTTATAAGTTTTTTCATATTCCTCACTTTCGCTTTTATATGCTCTGTTCACTTCTTATTGTTTTTAACAGTTCATAGAAATCTTCCATAGTAGAAAGCGATCCGCAGAGATTTCTGTATCTTGCCGCACCCTGCCAGCCTTTTAAGTACCAGGCGGTGTGCTTTCGTGCTTCCTTCATTCCTATATATTCTCCCTTGTCAAGGCAAAGGAGCTTTATATGCTCTTCCATAATATCAAGACGGGTGTTTGTGTCGGGGGATGGGAGTATCTCTCCTGTTTCAAAATAATGCTTTATTTCACGGAATATCCACGGTCTGCCACAGGCGGCTCTGCCTACCATTACAAGATCACACCCTGTATAATCATACATACGCTTGCAGGACAAAGCACTATCCACATCGCCGTTACCTATAACGGGAATGCTCACCGCTTCCTTTACCGCCTTTATAATATCAAGGTCGGCTTTTCCTGAGTACATCTGATTTTTAGTTCTGCCGTGTACCGCTACAGCGGACGCTCCTGCATCTTCGGCGTACTTTGCCGCATCAACGGCATTAACAGAGTTTTCGTCCCAACCCTTACGGATCTTTACTGTGACGGGGATATCCGTAACCTCTTTGATTGCCGCTACTATTTCTCCTATCACCTTAGGAGTCTTCATAAGAGCAGAGCCTGCTCCGTTTCCTGCAACCTTCGGTACGGGGCAGCCGCAGTTTATATCAATAAAATCAGGCTTGTATTCTGCGGCGATTAATGCCGCTTTTGCAAAAAATTCACTTTCTGAGCCGAATAACTGAATAGCCATAGGTCTTTCTTTTTCGGTTACAGTAAGCAGCTCGTGAGTCTTTCTGTCACTGTAGCACAGTCCCTTGGAGCTTGCCATTTCTCCTGTCAGCATTGCCGCACCAAAGCGTTTGCACATAACACGCATAGCCTTGTCGGCAACTGATGCCATAGGTGCGAGCGTTGCGGTCTTTTCGATTTTAATTCCGCCGATTTTAGTATATTCCAAATTTAACATTCCTTTTTAAAAGCTGTTTGTCGCATACATATCAAATTATACCACTAATCGCTTTTTTGTTCAATAGTTTTTGCCATATTGTAAGATATAAAAAAGGGAATTTCGGCTTTTTTCACAATATGAAATTATTTTACTTGCAAAACACTCAGAAATATTGTATAATAACATAATAGTTGTCAGGGGAAATTTTTATTAACACAGTGTTAATATTGATTTTATAGAATTACATATATCGTTTTAAGGAGTTGTTATTTTGGCACTTAAATTTTTTGACTATCAGAGTTCGGGCAAGGGTGTTGCAAAAAACGCACCACAGAAAAAGCCCTTTTTCAGATACTTTGAGATACTCGGAAGAAAGTTTTGGCAGGTACTTGAGCTTAATTTATTATTCGTTCTTTTCTGTCTGCCTGTAGTTACCTTCGGTCCTGCAATGGCGGCTATGACTCACGTTATGAGAAAGTTCATACTTGAACAGCCCTGTTTTTTATTTGATGAATTCTTTACCGCCTTTAAGAAGAACTTCAAGCAGTCCTTCTTCATCGGTATCATAGATGTTATTTGCATAGCGTCGGTATGTGTCGTGTTACATCTTTATGTATTCTCACAGTCACTCCCCGATACGTATTTCATTTATCTTTGCGTTTTCGTATGCATTATAAGCGTATTCTTTATGATGCATTTCTATATCTATCTTGAGATCGTAGCGTTAAAGCTCAGCCTTAAAGCGATAATGAAGAATGCTTTATTCCTTGTTTTCCTCGGAGTAAAGAGAGTGGCACTCACATTTTTAATTAACATTGTTATTCTGTCACTTATTCTGCTTTTCTTACCCTATTCGATACTGGTTGCAATATTTTTCCCGCTGGCGTGGCTTTGCTTTACTACAGTATTCATCTGCTATCCCGTAATACAGAAATACATTGTAAATCCTTATTACGAAGAAACGGGAGAACGCAATCCTGAGCTTCCTCCCGAATCAAGATATGAAGAAACTGAAACCTTATTCGTTGACCGTGGCGGCAGTGAAAAGGAAATCAAGGTAAACACAAAAACACACGGTAAGGTAATTAAATAATATTTATACCCTGCAATTTCTGCAGGGTATTTAGTTTGCAAAATTTATCCCGTTTTCATAAAATGGAAGAAAACTATTGCAAAGAAAGGCTTAAAGTGATATAATATATATTATAGTTATCGTTCCGATGATACAAAAAAGTTAATTCGGGGCTGACGGATAAGATTGATCGTTTCCGTTTTATTTGCACATACCCCTTACGGAAGCAAAATTGCACTAAGGAAGGAACCGACACTATTATGAAAGCAGATTTACATTGTCATACGACTATGTCCGATGGTTCTCTCGGCATAGAAGAAACGATTGCACAAGCGAAAAGATACGGTATTGATTATTTTGCAATTACCGATCACGACACATTGGCGTCATCTTCAAGAGCGGCTGTTCTTGGCGAACGCTATGGAGTAAAGATTATTCCAGCTGTAGAATTCTCTACCTTTGACAACAAGCGTAATTCAAAGGCACATATTCTTTGCTATAACCCTGTAAAGCCCGACAGATTAGAGGGACTTTGCCTGCGTACAAGCGAGCTTCGCAAACAGCGTGGCAAGCAGATGGCAAAGAAGGTAATAGAAAAGTACCCTATCACTCTTGAAAGTATCCTTCGTTATGCTACAGGCAACAAGGTTATCTATAAATGTCATATAATGCATGCACTTATGGACTATGGATATACTACTGATCTATACGGCAAGGTGTATGATGAGCTTTTCAATCCCAAGACCGGTCTTTGTGCAGAAGAAGTCAGCACAGATATGCAGGATCTGCCTGAGGTGCACTTTGTGCTTGAGCTTATCCATTCGGCAGGCGGTATAGCAGTACTTGCTCATCCTGCTGTATATGATAACTTTGAACTTTTAGAAGAGCTTATCACAAACAAGAAGATAGATGGCGTAGAAGTATGGCACCAGAGTGCAGATGAGGAAAAGAGAAATAAGCTGCTTAAAATAGCAGAGGATAATAACCTTATCGTTACAGGCGGTTCGGATTTCCACGGCTTCTACAATCACTATCCCATTGCTATCGGAACAAACTATACACCTGACGAGTCGCTCGTCAGAATATTAAAGCAGAAGTAAAGGATAAAAAACAGCAAAATGGATATCAAACAGCAGGCACTTAATAAGCATTACGAATGGCAGGGCAAGATCGAAGTTATCTCCCGTGCACCGATAAATACAAGAGAGGATCTGTCTTTAGCATACACACCCGGTGTTGCTCAGGCTTGTCTTGAAATAAAGGATGATCCCTCACTTTCCTATAAACTGACAAGAAGAAAGAACCTTGTAGCAGTCATCACAGACGGTACGGCAGTATTAGGACTTGGTGATATCGGCGGGCTTGCAGGTATGCCTGTAATGGAAGGTAAATGCTGTCTGTTCAAGGAATTTGCAGATGTAGATGCGTTTCCCTTATGCATTAAATCAAAGGATGTTGACGAAATAGTCCGTACAATAGAGCTTATTTCAGATAGCTTCGGTGGAATAAATATCGAGGATATTTCTGCACCCCGTTGCTTTGAGATTGAAAAAAGACTTAAGGAAAAGCTTGATATTCCCGTTTTCCACGATGACCAGCACGGTACTGCGGTAGTAGTAGGTGCGGCACTTATAAACGCTGTGCGTTGTGCAGGCAAGAAAACAGAAGAAATCACCGTGGTAATAAACGGTGCAGGTGCGGCAGGTATTGCCATCGGCAGATTTTTACTCGAAATGGGTATCGGCAATCTTATAATGGTAGATGTGGCGGGCATCATTGATAAGGATACCGATTATGAAAATCCTGCCCATAAGGAAATTGCAAAGATTACAAATAACAATAATCTGAAAGGTACGCTTGCAGATGCTATGAAGGGTGCAGACGTATTTATCGGTGTATCAAGACCAAATCTTGTAAATGAAGATATGGTAAGATCAATGGCTGAAAAGCCGATAGTATTTGCTATGGCAAATCCTGAGCCTGAGATAATGCCCGATAAAGCGAAGGCGGCAGGAGCATACATTGTCGGCACAGGCAGAAGCGATTTCCCGAATCAGATAAACAATGTACTTGTATTCCCGGGTATCTTTAAAGGAGCATTAAGCGTTGGTGCAAAGGCTATTACCGAGGAAATGAAAAAAGCGGCGGCTTATGCCATTGCTGATATAGTAACAAAAGAAAAGCTTTGCCCTGAATATATTATCCCAAGCCCTCTTGATAAATCGGTGGCTCAGGCGGTAGCAGATGCGGTGGCAAAGGCGGCAGAAAAGGAAGGAAACAACTGATGACATTTGAATATATCCCAAGGGGCGTATGCTCAAGAAAAATGGTGCTCGATGTAGAGGACAACAAGCTTGTAAGCTTAGAGGTTTTAGGCGGATGTAACGGAAATCTTAAAGGCATTTCAAGTCTTGTAAAGGGAATGGATATTGATGAGATAATAGAAAGACTTGACGGTATCACCTGCGGCGGAAAATCAACATCATGTCCCGCTCAGCTTGCTGAGGCACTCAAAAAATACAAGAACAGCTGAAAACCCGGAAACTCAAAGGAAAGGATGTGATGCAAGTGGCTGAGTTATGGGATGTTTACGACAGGGACAGAAAGCCTGTCGGCAGATTTCACAGAAGAGGCGTAAGATTAAAACCCGGCGAATATCATATAATCTGCGAAGCCTGGATAATGTGCCGTGGCAGACTGCTTGTAACACAGCGTCATCCTGATAAGAATTTTGGCTGTATGTGGGAATGTACAGGCGGTGCGGCAAAAGCAGGAGAAACCAGTACAGAAGCGATTCTCAGAGAGATTCGTGAGGAAATAGGTGTTACTGTTGCAGAAGAACAGCTCACCTTTATGGGTAGTGCCACAGGCAATACCTTTTTTATTGACTGTTATACTCTTGAAATTGACGCAGAGCTGTCAGACCTGAAACTGCAAAGGGAAGAGGTTATAAATGCAAAGTTTGTGACCTTGCCTGAATTTCTTAAAATGCAGGGGCAGAGAAAAATAATTCCCAGATTATATGATTATATGAAACAGTTTGATTTTGAATTTGTTAAAGAATAAAAGTAAGGAAGAAATTATCTATGAAAATAATGGCGGTAGACTACGGCGATAGTCATACAGGACTTGCCTGCTGTGACAGAACTGAAACTCTTGCGTCTCCTTTAGGAGTAATCAACGAGAGAAATTTTCAGATCTGTGTGGAAAAAGTAGCGGCAGCGGCGGTAGAATATGAAGTTGGCGAGGTTGTAGTCGGCAATCCTATCAATATGAACGGTACCTACGGTCCAAGAAGCGAAAAGTGCCGTATGTTTGCAGATATGCTGCAGAATTACCTTGAAATTCCTGTTGTTATGTGGGACGAAAGATCCACCACAGTAACAGCTCACAATATGATGAATGATGTAAATAAGCGTGGTAAGGAACGCAAAAAGGTAATAGACGCTGTAGCGGCGGCAGTGATCCTGCAGAACTACCTTGAATACAAGGCGAATGTAAGAGCAAGAGAAAAGGCTGCGGCAGAAGAAAATAACGAATAATTTCAGATGACATACATAAATATCTAACAGTACCTTATGAAAGGCGGATATTTATGATATGTCATTTTTCTGATTTGCGATGTAAAGAGGTTATAAGCATAAAGACAGGTTGCCGTATCGGATTTGTCGATGATGTGGAATTTGATACCTGCAGTGCAAAGATATGCCGTATCATTGTATACGGTCACAGCCGCTTTTTCGGATTGCTCGGAAGAGAGGATGATTTTTGTATTAATTGGTGCGATATAGAGATAATAGGAGAGGATACCATTTTAGTCAGCTGTGATTTGCCAATAAAGTCAAAAAAGAAAAATAATTTATTCAAAAATTTGTTTAAATAGACGAAAACAATAATATTGATTTATAGCGGCGGATATGGTATAATATTTAAGCGTGCTCATACGCAAATCCACACGCTGTATATAAGGCTTTACGGTGCCTTATGGCTTGAGCCCCTAAGTACAGTGGAGGACAAAAAACCAAAAACAAGGAGGACACTACCATGGCAGTAGTATCAATGAAACAGCTTCTTGAAGCAGGTGTACACTTTGGTCACCAGACAAGAAGATGGAACCCCAAAATGAAGCCCTACATCTTCACAGAAAGAAACGGTATCTACATTATCGATCTTCAGAAGACAGTTAAGAAGCTCGACGAAGCTTACAACTTCATTCACGAAGTTGCAGCAAACGGCGGCGAAGTTCTTTTCGTAGGCACAAAGAAGCAGGCTTCCGACTCTATCAAGGAAGAAGCAGAAAGAGCAAACGCTCACTATGTAAACGCAAGATGGCTCGGCGGTATGATGACAAACTTCAAGACTATTGAAAAGAGAATCAACAGACTTGAACAGCTTCATACAATGGAAACAGACGGCACATTCGATCTTCTCCCCAAGAAGGAAGTTGTTAAGCTCAACCTCGAAATCGAAAAGCTCGAAAAGTTCCTCGGCGGTATCAAGAACATGAAGAAGCTCCCCGGTGCTCTCTTCGTAGTTGACCCCCGCAAGGAAAAGATCTCCATCGCAGAAGCTAAGAAGCTTGGTATCCCCGTAGTAGCTATCGTAGATACAAACTGCGATCCTGACGAAATCGACTATGTAATCCCCGGCAACGACGACGCTATCCGTGCAGTAAAGCTTATCGCAGGTGCAATGGCTGACGCTATCATCGAAGCAAGACAGGGT
>JAZSHW010000023.1:0-9515 GCA_045533495.1 Ruminiclostridium sp.
TAGCTCCTACAACTGCAAGAATACCAATGGCAAAACCTGTAAATGCTTTCATATTTGACCTCTTTCTTTGGTAAATAACCAATAATGTTTTCTTTATTATACTATAAAGTTGTACCGATTTCAAGTGTAATTTATAAATATTGACATTTTAAACAAAACATTTATAAATTTTCTGTTACATTCATCAAAACTGCAAGTGCTGCAATGGGGGCTGTTTCGCATCTTAAAATGCGTTCTCCAAGATATGCGGAGGTAAATCCTTTTGACAGGGCAAAATCAACTTCTTCCTTTTCAAAACCACCTTCGCTACCGATGAATATTGCAATCTTTTTCTTTGAAAGGTCAATATTCTTTATCCTTTCTCCGCCACATTCATAGAATATCAGAGCTGTAGTATCGTCGCTGACGCTGTTTACTGCTGATTTAAAATCAGTAAAGGGCATAACTTCAGGGATAACACCTCTTCCACATTGCTTTGATGCCTCATAGCAGATACGCTGAAGCCGCTGGACCTTCTTTTCTGCACTTTTGCTGTCCGGCTTTGATACACATCGCTTTGAAATGAATGGTACTATCCTTGTTGCACCAAGCTCTGTAGCCTTCTGTGCAATAAAATCAAGCTTGTCATTTTTAGGTACTGCCTGATAAAGAGTAATTTCCACATCAGGCTCAGCGGAGTTTTTTCTGCTTTCGATTATTCTGAATTCGGCGTAGCTTTTATCACCCGTTTCAAGCTCACACAGATAGTCTGTGCAGTTTTTATCGCAGATTATCGCCTTATCGCCTTTTTTCATTCGTAAAACCGAGGTGATGTGCTTTGCATCCTCTTCATTTGTAAGTATAGTATTGTTTTCTGTGTTTATATTATCCGAAAAAAATCTCGGATAACGCCAGCGTTCAATTTCTTCTGACATTTAAAATTCCTTTCTACGCATCGGGAGCATTATCGAAAAGCCTTTGCACAAGTAATTTTATACTTTTGTTTTCAGGTTTTTCAAGCTGAGGATCGCCTTTTAATATCTTGTCGGCGGCCTTTTCTGTGACCTTAAGAATATCAAGATCAGCGTACAGATCGGCAATACGCAAGGGTGGAAGACCGTGCTGACGACTGCCGAAAAAGTCACCGGGACCTCTTAGCTTTAAGTCCTCGTTTGCTATTTCAAAGCCGTCTGAGGTTCTGACCATAGTATCCATACGTTGTTTTGTATATTTACTGTTATTATCGGTGATAAGTATACAGTGTGCCTGTTCCTTGCCCCTGCCAACTCTTCCTCTTAACTGATGTAGCTGTGATAAACCAAACTGTTCTGCATTTTCTATAAGCATAACTACAGCATTCGGAACGTCTACACCGACTTCGATTACCGTCGTTGAAACAAGAACCTTTATCTCGTTTGATTTAAACGCCTGCATGATTTCGTCCTTTTCTGCCTGCTTCATTTTTCCGTGAAGAAGTCCGATAGGAACATCTTTAAGACAAGTGTCTGAGAGTCTTTCGATGTATTTTACAGCACTTGCTTTCTCGCTTAAGCCTTCGTCAATAAGAGGGCATACGATATATGCCTGAAATCCGCTTTGTACATACTTTAGTATAAATTTATACAATCTTTCGTGATAGCTTGTGTCTACTGCGTAGGTTTTTACAGGTAAGCGGCCTTTAGGCATTTCATCAAGAATTGATATATCAAGGTCACCGTAGATTATCATACCAAGAGTACGGGGGATAGGTGTAGCTGACATAATAAGCGTGTGTGGATTATCGCCCTTTTCATTAAGTGCTGCTCTTTGCTCTACACCGAATCTGTGTTGTTCATCAGCAATAACAAGACCAAGATTTGAAAACACCGTATTTTTCTGAATAAGTGCCTGAGTTCCTACTACAACATTTGCAGAACCGTCAGCGATAAGCAAACGTATTTTTTTCTTTTCTGCAGCTGTGGCAGATCCCGTTAAAAGCTGTACATTGATTCCAAGCGGTGCAAGAAAACTGCAAAGAGTGTCATAGTGTTGCTTTGCGAGGATTTCCGTCGGAGCCATAAGGGTTGACTGGTAGCCGTTTATCGACGCAAAATAACAGGCAGCAGCTGCGACCGCCGTCTTACCTGAGCCAACGTCACCCTGAAGAAGTCTGTTCATCGGGATGTTTCTCTGCATATCCTTAACACAGTCCTCTATAGCTCTTTTTTGAGCGTTTGTAGGAGTAAAGGGCAGGGAATCGTAGTATGGCTGAAGACTCATTTCCTTCATATCCGAGCAGGTCAGTTTTTGCTTTTTGCTTTTAAGTGATTTAAGCCCGATCTGAAGAGTAAAGAGCTCTTCAAACGTCAGTCTGTGTTTTGCAAGATTATATTCTGCTTTGGTTTTAGGAAAATGTATCATTCTTAATGCATCGCTGTATCCGATAAGCCCATACTCCTTAAGGAAGGCGTTATCAAAACAGTCTTCGTAGCTGAAGTCCTGCAATGCTTTTTTTATGCAAGTAGATATAATGTTATGGGATAAACCTTCTGTAAGTCGGTATCTTGGCAAGAGCTTTACAGGTTCATCTGCATCAATAAAAATCGGCGAGTTCATTTCCTTACGAAGAAAATCTCCCGCCGCCTTTCCGTAAAAGCAGTATTCTTTGTCAAGCATAAGTCTTTTAAAAGAGTATTCGCTGTTGAAGAAGGTGATAAGCATATCATCCCTGCCGTCTGTAACGATAGCCTTAAAGATAGAAATCCTGCCACCTCTGTAAGGTGACAGTTTTCTTGAAACTTTTGCTCTTATTACACAGCTTTCATCGTATGGGGCGTCGCATATCGGGACTGTATCGTTAAAGTCGATATATCCTCTTGGATAATGCATAACTAAATCCATTGCTGTGTTTATACCAAGCTTTTTTAAAAGTTTAGCCCTTTTTTCTCCGACTCCCTTGACAAAACAAGCAGGGAAGTCGGCAGGGTTATTATTATTGTTCATATTATTCAACTGAAATTATATAGTAGTATACAGGCTGTCCGCCGTTTACAAGTACTATTTCGATATCGTCGCTGATCTTTGATCTGAGTGTTTCGTAAGCAGCCTGTGCGGTTTCATCTGCTACGTCATTTCCGTAAATGAGAGTAATGTAGGAAGAATCAGATTTGATAAGCTTCTTTGTGAGCTTTACGAGAGCCTTGTTTATATCGTGTTCAACAAAGGTGAGCTTGCCGTTTTCCATAGCAAGAATTTCGCCCTTCTTGATCTGTTTGCCTTCAAAGTCGCTGTCTCTAACTGCATAAGTGATAGAGCCTGAGCCTACCCTGTCAAGAGCCTTTGTCATTTCCACGCTGTTTGCTCTGAAATCAGCAGATTCATCAAAAGCAAGCATTGCTGTGATACCCTGAGGTATTGTTCTTGACTGAAGAACGCATACCTTTCTGTCGTTTGTAAGGTTTACAGCCTGTTCAGCCGCCATAATGATGTTCTTATTGTTGGGAAGAACGAATACGTTGTGTGCGGGAGTTGCGTTGATAGCTTCAAGAATATCTTCTGTTGAGGGGTTCATTGTCTGACCGCCTCTTACAATTGTATCAGCACCAAGATCCTTGAATAATTCTTCAAGACCTGCACCTGAAGTTACCGCTACAAAGCCGAATTCCTTTTCAGGCTTTACGGGAGCAAGCTTCTTCTTGCTCTGCATTTCCTTCTTTGCGGTAACACCCTTATTCTGTTCCTTCATATTTTCAATTTTCATATTTGTGAGAGGACCAAAGGTGATACCCTTTTCGATAGCCTTACCGGGATGCTCTGTATGAACATGAACCTTTATAATTCCATCATCATCCACTACTACAACACTGTCACCGATGGATTCAAGATAAGCTCTGAGCTTTGTAGAGTCGGATGTTGTATCGCTCTTCATAACGATGAATTCTGTGCAATATGTGAACTCGATATCTGCTTCATAAGAATCAGCACCTGTTGTTTTTACAGTGTTTTCCTTTGCTTCAGCACCTGCAAGTGTTATCATAGTGTTATCCTGAATAACAGATGCCATACCCTGAAGTATTACAAGATATCCCATACCGCCGGCGTCAACTACACCTGCCTTTTTAAGTACAGGTAATAATTCGGGTGTGCGATCAAGTGATGCTTTCGCTTCTGTTAAAAGAACTGTAAACAGCTCGTTAAAAGTACCGCAGTTTGCTTCTGCTGCCTTTTCAGCCGCTTCACGGGCTACTGTGAGGATAGTACCCTCTGTAGGCTTCATAACAGACTTGTATGCCGCGTCTACACCCTTTTTAAGTGCTACGCAGTAGTCTTCTACTGTAGCTTCTGTCTTGCCCTGAAGACCCTTTGAAAGTCCTCTGAATAAAAGGGAAAGGATAACGCCTGAGTTACCTCTTGCACCTCTTAACATTGCACCTGCTGCCGCTTTTGCAACCTCTTCGGCTGAAACACTGTCATTCATCATAGAAAGTTCTGCAATAGCATTCTTGATGGTCATAGACATATTTGTACCTGTGTCACCATCGGGAACAGGGAATACGTTAAGCTCATCGACAGCCTCTTTGTTATTGCAGATGTTGTTTGCACCGGAAATTATTGCGTCTCTGAGAATTTTTCCGCTAATCTTCAAAATTAATTACTCTCCTTAATTTTTTCTTTTATATCTTTACTGAATCCACAAATACATTTACCTTATCAACTGAAAATTCTGTTTCATCTTCTACGGCAAAACGCACCTTGTGAATAATGCTCTTTACGATTGTAGACACATTGACACCGTACATAACGGTAATGTGAAGGTCGATATAAAGCTTACCATTCTTGAATTTAACGGTAACACCCTTTTCCGAGAGAATGGTCTTTTCTGCGAATTTCTTTATAAAGGGAATCGGAACCTTCTCGATAAATGTCTGCTTAACATCTCCGGCATTCATATCAACAACGCCGAAACAGTTGGTAACTGTACCGCCTATAAGGGTATAGAAAAACTGCTTTGTGTAATTTATCGTGCCTAAGTGATTATTAATGCTTACCATTTGTATTTCCTCCCGAAAATATATTATTCTTTATTATACAATATTTCTGCTTTTTTTTCAAGGCTTTTTCATTATAAATTACAGAAATATAAATTTATAGCGTCATTATTCCGCTTTCTGTAGGCTTGCAAGTGAAAATAGTCTTGTATTTAAAACTTAATTCACTTTTTGCTTTTTCTGCTTTTTCTGAGCTGTCAAAAATTCCGAAAACGACACTGCCGCTTCCTGTCATTTCTGAAGCTATCGCACCGTGTTTTACAAGCTCGGCTTTGATATTATCAATTCTGTTATCATTGTAAAGCACAGTAAAGATATTATACATCTCTTTTGATGCATATATAGTGCCCTTTTCCTGAATTTTACCCACAAACAGTTTCGTTTTATTATAAGGAATAGTCGGATTTTCGTCATACATCCTGTACGCAGTACCGGTACTGCAACTGAAATCAGGTTGTATACAAAGAAATATAGCATCCGTTCTGGCTGAAATTTTTTCGATACGGCTTATATTTTCGGTGCTGTATGAGTATATTGTTCCGCCGATGTAGCATAGCGGAACATCAGCACCTATTTCTTCGCCAATAGCGAGTATTTCCTTTTCGGATAGTATATTATCAAAGATGCTGTTCAAGGCGTAAAGAGTACCTGCACCATCTACCGATGAGCCGCCCATACCGCCCATTAACGGAACGTGTTTTTCGATATCAATATCACAGCTTATATAGAAGCCTGCCTTGTCAGAGAATTTTTTCGCCGCTTTATATACAATGTTTCCTTCATCTGTGGGAATATCAGGGTTATCACAGCCAATAGCACAACTGAACTTATCGCTTTTTTCGGCGGTAACTGTAAGAATATCCGCAACATCAACACTCTGAGTTACGTTGCTTAGGTAATGATATCCGTTTGGCATTATACCTGTGATATCAAGCAGAAGATTTAGCTTTGCGTAAGCTTTAAGCTTTATTGTCATTTCTGATTTCCTTTACAAATTCGCCTATACGCTGTAAAGCTGTCTTTATATGATTTAAAGAATACGCATAAGAAACTCTTATAAATCCTTCTCCGCATTTGCCGAAGGCATCACCGGGAACAACTGCTACTCTGTGGGATTCTATCAGTTTTTCGCAGAATTCCTGAGAGGTGAGTCCTGTACTTTTTATAGAGGGGAAGATATAGAATGCACCCTCAGGCTCAAAGCATTCAAGACCAAGGTCGTTGAAGCCTTTTACGATGAGTCTTCTGCGAAGGTCATATTCATCACGCATACGTTCCACATCTTCCATACATTCTGTAAGAGCTGTGATAGCCGCATACTGACTGACGGAGGGTGAACTCATAATACCATACTGATGAATTTTCAGCATCTGCTTTGTAACAGCTTCAGGAGCTGCAGAGAAGCCAAGACGCCAGCCTGTCATAGAAAAGGCTTTTGAAAAACCGTTTATCAGTATGGTTCTTTCTCTCATACCTTCGATCTGAACGATGGAAATATGCTTTGTGCCGCCATAAGTAAGCTCACTGTATATTTCATCGGACAGTATCATTATGTCTGTTCCTCTTAAAACTTCGGCAATAGCCTCAAGCTCTTCCTTTCTCATAACTGCACCGGTGGGGTTGTTGGGATAGGGAAGGATAAGCAGTTTTGTTTTAGGAGTAATGTGTGCCTTTAATTGTTCCGGAGTGAGTTTAAAGCGGTTTTCTACAGTAGTTTCAATAGATACGGGAGTGCCGTTAGCAAGAGAAACTATCGGAGAATAGCATACAAAGCTTGGCTCAGGGATAAGGACTTCATCTCCCACATCTATAACTGCTCTTACCGCAAGGTCAATAGCCTCAGAGCCGCCGACTGTTACAATGATTTCTTTCTTAGGGTCGTATCTTGTTTCCAGCCTGTTGTCAAGGTAGTCGGATATAGCACCTCTAAGCTGTTCGAGGCCTGCATTTGCGGTATAGGTAGTCTTACCTTTTTCTAAAGTTTTTATAGCTTCCTTTCTTATTGCCCAGGGAGTCTTGAAATCAGGCTCACCAACAGACAAGGAGATAACATCCTTGTAAGAAGCGGCGATGTCAAAAAACTTTCTGATACCTGAAAAAGGGATATCTTTTACTTTTTTTGACAATATTTTATCGTAATCTATCACGGAGATACTAAGCTCCTTTCATCTGTTTCGGACACAAACATCTTGTCCTTTTCCTTATATCTGTGTAAAATAAAATGAGTTGTTGCACTGAGTACACCGTCAAGGGGAGCAAGTCTGTCAGAAACAAAGGTTGCTACTTCTCTTAAATTAGAACCCTTTACAGTAACTGCAAGGTCATAACCGCCGCTCATAAGGTATACGGAGGAAACTTCTTTATACTGAGCGATCTCTGCTGCAATATCGTCGTAGCCGCAGTTTACCGCAGGAGAAACACGTACCTCAATGAAGGCGCTTACAGCGTTCTTGTCGAATTCTTCCTCGTTTATAATGGCGGCGTAACCGATAATGATACCGCTCGCTTCGAGCTCTTTCATCATATTGTTCACTTCCGCTTCGGAAGCACCAAGCATTGCCGCTATCTGATCAGCGGGCATACGGGCATCCTGTCTTAAGATGTTGACGAGTTTTTCTTTCATTGTCATAGCTTTTTCTCCTTAAAATTATATTTTTATAAAAACAGGGTTTCTTTTATTGAAGAAGGTGAGCTCTGTAAAGCCTATATCCTTTGCAAGCTTTACACACTGAGTCACACCCTTACCTAAATCCTCTGTACAATGAGCATCAGAGCCTATTGTCAGTATTTTGCCGCCAAGCTCTTTGTAAAGATTTACATAGTAAGCGTCAGGCATTGATACGCCCAACTGTTGTCTTAAACCGCTGGTGTTTATTTCTATTCCCATGTTATTCTTTATAAGGGTAGAGAATATCTCCTTTATAATGGGAAGGTACTTATCAAGGTTTACGTCAATACCTGATTCGCCCTTTATATAGCGTAAAGGATAGGTGAGATGACCGAGTACGTCAAATTTGCCCCATTTAGCCATTTCTAAGACTTCATCAAAGTAAAGGCCAAGCAGATAATCTGCACTTACCTTACTATAGTCAAGCTCATAAAAATCTTCCCATCCGTTGCACATGTGAAGAGAGCCTATTATAAAATCGTAATTATAGCTGCTGAGCATACGGTCGGTGAGTGACATATTCTGTAAAGGCTGTCCTAATTCTACGCCATAGCTCATAGTGATTTTATCAGAATACTTTTCGCATAAAGCGGGGCATATTTCCGAAGCCTTTCTTACAGGTTCTTCATAAAGATATTCTTCATCATAGAATTTATTTATTTCGAGATGATCTGTAAGGGCATAATACTTAATATCAAGCTCACAGGCTCGCTTTACCATTTCTTCGGGACTGTTACTGCCATCGGGAGATAAATTCGAGTGGTTGTGACAGTCCATTATTATATTATCTGTCATAATCTTTAATTCTTTCCTTTGTTTTGTTCTTTTTACGCCGTCTTTTTGTGTTTATCGGCAAAACTGTTTGCATTCTCCTTTATATTTTATCACAAATTTGAAAATTTGTCTATCACTTCTTTACATTTTATAAAAAATTGTGTATAATAAGAAACATAGTGAAAATTTGTGAATTTTTAAACAAAGAAAGGAAATATAAAAATGAGAGCAGTAGTAGCAGTTATCGGTAAGGATACAGTAGGTATTTTAGCAAAGGTCAGCACAATATGTGCAGAGTGCAATGCCAATGTTATGGATGTTACCCAGACAATTATGCAGGATCTTTTCGCTATGACAATGCTTATTGATATTACAAAGTGCAAGGATGAGTACAATGTGCTTGCCGACAGGCTCAAAGAGTGTGGCGAAAAGATGGGACTTCAGATCCATGTAATGCACGAAGATATATTCAATTCAATGCACACAATATAAGCTGAAAAGGGAACAACAGGAGATAGATAGAAATGTTCAATTCAAAAGATATTCTTGAAACCATCAAGATGATACAGGAAGAGAATCTTGATATCCGTACTATTACAATGGGTATCTCTCTTCTCGACTGTATCGACAGCGATATAGACCGTTCCTGCGAAAAAATCTACGAGAAGATGATGAGAGTCGCAGAGCATCACGTTGAAACAGGCGAAATTATTGAAAAGCGTTACGGTATTCCGATAATCAACAAGAGATTATCCGTAACTCCTATAGCAATGCTTGCGGCGGCGGCAAAGGGCGATCCCGTAAAGTTTGCAAAGACTCTGCAGAGAGTAGCAGACGGTACAGGCGTAAATTACATAGGCGGCTATTCCGCACTTGTACAGAAGGGCTTTGCGGCAGGCGACAGAGAGCTTATCGAATCTATCCCCAGAGCGCTTGCGGAAACCTCAAACGTATGCTCTTCCGTTAATATAGGCTCTACAAGAGCAGGTATAAATATGGACGCCGTTGCTCTTATGGGTAAGATAATCAAGGAAGCGGCAGAAGCCACAAAGGATAACTTCTGCTTC